>JBBSEC010000017.1:0-53382 GCA_038240075.1 Acidimicrobiia bacterium | reverse complement strand
GCGGCGAGGCGGGGCGCGACGTCCCGTACTACTCGTCGTTCTTGATCGCCGACCCGCGCCGCGCCTGGATCGTCGAGACCAGCGGCCGGCGCTTCGCCGCGCGCGATGCGGGAGCCGGCGACGCGATCTCGAACCGGGTCACCATCGGCACCGACTGGACCGTCGCGTCGCGCGACGTCGCCGCCGGCACCGACATCGATACGTGGCGCAGCCCTCGCATCCCGACCGGCATCGCCGACCACCGGCTGGACGCGACGCGCGCGTGCGTGGCGCGCGCCACGACACCGCGCGATCTCGTCGCGACGCTGCGCCATCACGGTGCACGCGCGTGGGGCGCGCCCGGAACACCCGCCGCCGACGTCGTGCCACCGCCCACCGAGATCGGCGACGACTTCTCGGGTGTCACCGTCTGCATGCACACGCGCGGAGCCGACACCACGACGGCGTCGATGGTGTGCGACCTCCCCGTCAGCGACGACGAGGTGGTGCGGGCCTGGTTCGCGCTCGGCAGCCCGTGCGCGAGCGTCTTCGTTCCCGCGTTCCCGCCGTTCGTCGCGCCGCAGCTCGCGCACAAAGAGCAGTGGTGGCGCTTCGCACGGTTGCGCGACCGGGTCGAGCACGACGCCGGCGCCCTCACCGAGGTCCGCGCCGAGCTCGCACCGGTCGAGGCCGCCCTGTGGGAAGCAGCCGATGCGATCCCCCGCGACCGCTCCGGCACCGCCTCCCGCCAAGAGTTCGCCGCGCACGCCTTCGAACCGGTCGACGAGGCCCTGGTCCGGCTGGGCGTCTGAGCCCGCTCCGGTCGAACCGCCTCGTCTCGACCGGGTGTGGCGCCGACCGCTACGGTCGCTCTCCGGCGTGTTTCGGAACCAGTGATCCGGAGCCAGTGACGAAGCCAGCGGGCCCGGCCCCCGAGCGGAGCACGGATGCAGTTCAACCTGGCTGACCTCTGGGAACGAGTCACCGACACGGTGCCCGACGCTGCGGCCATCGTCGATGGCGACCGGCGGTTCACCTATGCGGAAGTCGACGACCGCGCCAACCGCCTCGCCCACGCGTTGTCGGCCCGGGGCGTCGGGCCTGGCGACCACGTTGCGGTCTACCTCTACAACTCGGTCGAGTACCTCGAGACGATGCTCGCCGCGTTCAAGCTGCGCGCGGTGCCGATCAACGTCAACTATCGGTACGTCGAAGACGAGCTGCGTTACCTCTTCACCGACTGCGACGCGCGCGCGGTCGTGTTCCACAACGAGTTCGCGCCAAAGTTGTGCGCGATTCGCGCGTCGCTGCCGCTCCTCACCACGTTCGTCGCGGTCGACGACGGCACGGAGCGGCCCGCCGACGGTCTCGAGACCGACGAGTACGCCACGCTCGTGAACGACACACCGGGCGGGCGCGGCTTCGACCCCCGTTCGGGCGACGATCTCTACGTGCTCTACACGGGTGGCACGACCGGCATGCCCAAGGGCGTGATGTGGCGCCACGAAGACGCCTTCTTCGGCGCGATGGGCGGCGGCGGAGGCGGCGGCGCCGTGATCACCGCGCCCGAGGAGATCGCCGAGCGGTGCCTCGTCCCCCGCACCCGCTGCGTACCCGCGTGTCCGTTCATGCACGGAACCGCGCACTGGATGGCGTTCTCGACGCTCTTCGGCGGCGGCACGGTGATCATCCCGACCGCACACACGCTCGCACCCGCGGCGCTCTGGGACCTCATCGCGCGCGAGCAGGCCAACTTCCTCGTCATCGTCGGCGACGCGTTCGCGCGGCCGCTGCTCGACGCCCTCGACGGCGACCCTGCGACCCATCCCGCCGCGGCGCTCGACCTCTCGTGCTGCCGGGTGATCCTCTCGGGTGGCGCGATCCTCTCGCCGACGCTGAAGCGCGCGCTGGTCGACCGCCTGCCCGGCGCGCTGATCGTCGACGGGTACGGCGCATCGGAGACCGGCGGCCAGGGCCAGTCGGTGACGGTCGCGGGCGCGCCCATCGCCACCGCGCCCCGCTTCCGCGTGAACGACGAGACCGCCGTGCTCGGGCCGGACCTGCGCCCGGTGGAGGCGGGCGTCGTCGGCTTCCTCGCGCGGCGCGGGCACATACCGCTGGGCTACTACAAGGATCTCGAGAAGACCGCGGCGACGTTCCCCGTGGTCGACGGCGTTCGGTGGTCGGTGCCGGGAGACCACGCGGTGGTGGAGGACGACGGCACGATCACGCTGCTCGGACGGGGCTCGGTCTCGATCAACACCGGCGGCGAGAAGGTGTACCCCGAGGAGGTCGAGTCGGCATTGAAGTCGATCGACACGATCTTCGACGCCGTCGTCGTCGGGATCCCCGACGCACGGTTCGGCGAACGCGTGATCGCGGTGGTCCAGGGGCGCGCGGGCGCGGTGACGAGCCTCGCCGAGATCCAGGAGCATCTGCGCGCAAGCCTCGCCGGTTACAAGATCCCGCGCGGTGTCGTGCCGGTCGACCTGATCCAGCGCTCACCGTCGGGCAAGCCCGACTACCGCTGGGCCCGCGCGACCGCAATCGACGGGTTGGCCGACGGGAGCAGCGCGTGAACCGTCTCGGAGCCGAGTCGAGCCCGTATCTGCGCCAGCACGCCGACAACCCGGTCGACTGGTACGCGTGGGGCGACGACGCGACGGCGGCGGCGCACGAACGCGACCGGCCGATCTTCCTTTCGGTCGGGTACAGCGCGTGCCACTGGTGTCACGTGATGGCGCACGAGTCGTTCGAGGACCCCGAGACCGCCGCGCTCATGAACCGGTTGTTCGTGAACGTGAAGGTCGACCGCGAGGAACGGCCCGACGTCGACGCGGTCTACATGCAGGCGGTGCAGGCACTCACCGGCAGCGGCGGCTGGCCGATGAGCGTCTGGTTGACGCCCGACGGCCGGCCCTTCTACGCCGGCACCTACTTCCCGCCGTCGGACCGCCACGGCATGCCGTCGTTCACGAAGGTGCTCGAAGCGGCCGCCGACGCGTGGGACACGCGGCGCGACGAAGTGCTCGACGCCGCCGGCCAGATCTCCGAGGCGCTCGCGCGTTCGATCGTCGCCGAGCCGGCCGGCACGCACGCGTCGCCCGCACTGCTGGGTGCGGCGGTCGAAAGCCTGCGTGCGCAGTTCGACCTGCGCTTCGGCGGCTTCGGGCACGCGCCGAAGTTCCCGCCCGCGATGACGCTCGCGTTCCTCTGCGGACGCGCGGTCGTCGAACCGACTCTGAGCACGCTCGAGATGCTCACGGTCACGCTCGACGCGATGGCGGCCGGCGGCCTCTACGACCAACTCGGGGGCGGCTTCGCCCGGTACTCGACCGACGAGTTCTGGCTGGTGCCCCACTTCGAGAAGATGCTGTATGACAACGCGTCGCTCCTGCGCGCGTACACACAGGCGTGGCTCATCACGCGCGAGCCGCGCTACCAACGCATCGTCGAGGAGACCATCGCGTACCTCCTGCGCGATCTGCGCCGCCCCGGCGGCGGCTTCGCGTCGGCCGAAGACGCCGACTCAGAAGGCGTAGAGGGGCGCTTCTACGTCTGGTCGCTCGCGGAGATCGAAGCGGTCTGCGGCGCCGACGCCGCCGAAGTCGTGCGCTATTACGGCGTCACCGAACGCGGCAACTTCGAAGGCGCCAACATCCTCCACGTCGTCGACCGCGTCGAGGCGCCACCCCCCGCGGTACAACGGGCCCGGTCGGCGCTGCTCGAGCACCGGTCGCGCCGTGTGCGTCCCGGCCTCGACGACAAGGTCCTCCTCGCGTGGAACGCGCTCACGGCGCGTGCGCTCGCCGAGGCAGGAGCGGCGTTCGACCGGCCCGAATGGATCGCCGCGGCGCGCGACAACGTCGACTTCCTGCTCGCGAACCTGCGCCGCGACGACGGCCGGTTCCTGCGGTCGTGGCAGGAGACGACCGCCGTCCTGCCGGGGCAGGGACGGGCCCGCCACCTCGCGTACGCCGACGACTACGCCGCGCTCCTCGGCGCGGTGATCACCCTCGCCGAGCTCGATGACGCGAGCCGGCTCGATGAGGCCACCACCATCGCCGGCGAACTGCTCCGGCTCTTCCACGACGACGCCGCAGGCGGGTTCTTCACCACCGGGATCGACGCGCCCGCACTCATCGTGCGCCCCAAGGACTACGAGGACAACGCCACGCCGTCCGAGAACTCGCTCGCCGCGGGCGCGCTCCTGCGGCTCGCGGCGCTCACGGGCGAGGCGCGCTACGAGACCGTCGCCTCGGAGGTGCTCGACGCGATGGCGCCCGTCGTCGGCCGCCATCCGGTCGCATTCGGCGAGCTGCTCCAGGCGCTCGAACGCGCGCTGGGCGCGCCGATCGAGGTCGCCGTGGTCGGTCCTGCCGCCGATCCGAGGACCGCGGCGCTGCGCCGCGAGGTCACCGGCCGCCTGCTCCCCACCGCGGTGATGCTCGGCGCAGATCCCGCGACCGAGACCGCCGGTTCCAGCCCGCTCCTCGCCGACCGACCACTGGTCGGCGGAGCTCCGGCCGCGTACGTCTGCGAACGCTTCGCCTGCCGCGCACCGGTCACCGACCCCGACGCGCTCCGCGCCGAACTGGACCGTTTGCGGCCGTAAGGAGCGCGCACCAAGTCCCTGGGTCAGACGCTTGTGCCGTATATGCGACAAGGGTCGTACCAGGGACCGGGATGTGGGGCAGGACGCTGGGGAACCGCGCGGCACGGAGGTCTGACGCACCCAGGGCTCGCTCGGTGCGGGTTGCCCTGCGCCGACTACCGCTCGGCGCTCGTTACTGCTCGACGGCGGTGAACGTGCCGGCCGCGAGGGCTTCGGCGACGGCCCACCCGAAGGCGATCATCGCCTCGCCGCGGGCCGGGTCGTGCGAGCCGACCAGCTCGACGATCTTGGCCCCGCCGGTCGCCTTGACCGGCGTGGCGTCGAGGACCGGCAGGATCGGAGGCCGGCGACCCCCGACCTTGATCCGAAAGGAACGGTCGTCGAAGTGGCCGTCGTGACCGAAGCGCTTGGCCAGGCGCCGGCCCCACGCCCGCTCCTCACCGGAGGGGTTGTACGCGGGGCGAGGAACGACGTTCGTGTAGCTCGTGAGCAGCGTGTACGCCGCCGGGTGGGCCAGGCGGGTCGCCACGAGCACGTCTTCGTCAGGGAACGAGATCGCGGCCCGGCGGGCCAGCTCTCCCGTCATGAGCTTGAGCGCGCCGGCCGCGTTGCGGCCCTTGCGGCTCGTGCCGAGGCCCCAGAGGATCGACGGCGTGCCACCGATCCGTTCGAGGGAGCCGAACATGAAGGCCTGGAGGTCGCCCTCCACCGTGACCACCACCACGAGGGGGAACTGCTCGACCTGGTGGTCGAGCTGTTCGTCCTTCAGGGGCAGCCCGGCAGACTGCAACACCAGCCCGAACTCATCGAGCTCGGCTGGTTTGAGCGACATGGAGTCACGAGAATCAACATGCATCGCCTCTCTATTGTTGCCGATGACGGTCCCCCGGCGAAAGTCGGGGCTCAAATCACCGCTCGGAGGCTGGTGCAGGGTCTCGTTCAGGACGGCGCCGGGCGGGCGTTCTCAAGCTGCCAATAGGCCTTGCCGGTCTGGATTCGTGCCGCGTCGTCGAAGGTGAAGACGTCGACCGCATCGAGGATCATGCGGGCACCGCCGATGACCGGGTGGATCTCCATCACCAGCGCCGCCTCGTCACCGCACACGTGCACCTGCACGGGATGCAGCACGATCGCGTCGGCCATCGAGCGCGTCGTGTCCCAGAACTCGGCGACGCCCGCGACCCCGTGATGGGTGGGTGTCCCGACCGGGTCGGTCCACTCGGTATCGGGAGCGAACAGTGCAAGGAACGCGGCCCGGTCGTTGGCCGCGTAGGCCGCGACGTAGGCATCGACCGTCGCGCGGATCTGCTCGGGTGTCGGCATGGCGGGAAGCTAGCGGACGGTGATGCCGGCGACACCGGACGGATCGGGAGGCAGCGTGGGTTTCATCTCCTCGAGCACCTCGACGACGAGGCTCGACACCGCGTAGTTGCGCACCCATTTGTGATCGGCAGGAACGATGTACCACGGGGCTTCGTCGGTCGACGTGGCCGCGATCGTCTTGCTGTAGGCGTGCTGGTACGAATCCCAGTGCTCGCGCGTATCGAGATCCGCGGGATTGAACTTCCAGCGTTTCTCGGGGTTGTCGATGCGCGCCTGCAGCCGCTCACGCTGCTCGTCCTTCGAGACGTGGAGGAACACCTTGATGATCGCGGTGCCCTGCGACACGAGGAGATGCTCGAAGTCGCGCACGAGGCGCACCCGCTTGCGCCGCTCCTTCTCGTCGATCAGGCCGAGCACGGAGGTGGTGACGAGATCCTCGTAGTGCGAACGGTTGAAGATGCCGATCTCACCCGCGATCGGGCAGACGTGGTGGACCCGCCAGAGGAAGTCGTGCGCGGCCTCCACGTCGTTGGGCGGCTTGAACGAGGTGACGCGGCAGCCTTGCGGGTTCACACCACTGAAGACGTGACGGATCGTGCCGTCCTTGCCGGCGGCGTCGAGACCCTGCAGCACGAGGAGGACGCTGCGCCGGTGCTCTCCCCACAGGTGGTTCTGGAGCAACGCGAGGCGTTCGACGTGGGCCTGCGACTTCAGTGCGGTGGTCGCCTTGTCGGCCAACCCGAGCCGATCATCGGGATCGACGGCGAGCGGCGACTTCGCCGCGGCCTGCAGTCGTTCGCGCATCGACTTCGCCACAGCGAGGGAGCCTACGGTGCCGTTCGGGTGGTCGTTCGGGCTCGCGTCAACCGTTGCGGCGACGCTTGCGTACACCGGACTCGATGATGGCGCACTCGATGCACATGTTCCGGCGGCGACCCTTCGGCGTGATCATGCACTCGTCACACGCGGGCATCCCGCAGCGGGCACACCGGGTGCGCGTGAGCACCCCGCGGTGGCGGACGCACACGGCCAACGGATCGGAGCCCTCGGGCGGGGCGACCGCCGACTTCGCGACCGATGTGGGCATCGAGCGGACGCGGCTCGTGTCGAACTTGCCGTCCCACGGCTGCGCGGGCGGACCGACATCCTTCTTGCGGCGGCCGCGGCGCGGCGCCTTCCACGGTCCGGCGGCCCGGCTCGGCTCGACCTTCTCGGCCGCAGCCTGCTCCGCGGCCTTGTCCTTGCGCGACTTCTTGGGCGGTGCCTTCGCGACCGGCGCCTTCTCGACCGGTGGCTCGACCCGGTGCTCGAATCGCGGCGCCTCGAACGCCGCGACATCGGCCGCGCCAATCTCGACCGAGCGCCGGACGGCGGGCCACTCGACCTCGTCGGAGGCGGTTGCCCCGGCGGGAAGGGTCTCGACGGGAACGGCCTCGATGGCCTCGTCGGTCTCGAGCTCGATCCCGAGCGCCTCGATCTCGCGCTCGGCCGCGTCGCGGCGGGCACGGGCGGCGGCGAAGAAGTCGTCTTCGTCGATCTCGTCGTCGGCGCTTTCGTCGGCTTCGAAGTCGAACAGCACCGCGGAGGGCTTCCGGGTCGCCGGCTCGACGACCTCGGGCACCTCGACCTCCGGCACCTCGACCTCCGGCACCTCGACGTCGACCTCGGCCACCTCGACCTCGGCGACCTCGACCTCGGCGACCTCGACTTCGACGATCTCGGCTTCGGCGACCTCGACTTCCACCAGGTCGGCGTCGATCGCGGTGTCAATCTCAACACGGTCGGTCTGAGCCTCGTCGGTCTCGAAGTCGGCCATCGTGCGCTCGGAGCGGAGCGCGCGCTGGGCACCCTCGGCTTCGGCGGGCGTCCAGACCGCGCCTTCGACGCCGAGCGTCTGCGCCCAGCGGGCGACCTCGGCGTGCTCGGTGACGATGACGATCTGCCGGCGGCGCGAGACCGCGGCGATCACCTCGAGCAGCGCGGCGCAGGCCTGCGGCGTGATCTCGGTGAAGCACTCGCCCACGACGATGGGCGGTCCTTCGGGGGCGACGAGCGTCGCGAACGTGGTGGCCAGCTCGTCGGGCTCGACCGAGCCGATCGCGAGTGGCGCCTCACGACCGGCGAGCGAACCGCTCACACCGGCGATGAGCTCGCGCTCCGCGACGGCGAGCTCGTTCTCGGCTTCCTCGAGCTGCTCGTCGAGGCGGCTGCCTTCGGATTCGATCTCGGCCAGCTCCGCCATCAGGGCCGAACGTTGGCCCCGGCGCTGTTCGGCGTCGGACAACCACCGTTCGGCGGCGGCCATCGGGTCGTCTCCGACCGGGGCGCCGGCGTTGCGCAGCACGTTGGCGAGGCGCTCGAGCGCCACCGATGCGGCCGCGGCGGTGTCGCGACCGGTACGAAGCTCGCCACCGACGTCGGGTCCGGGAAGGCGGCCCAGCAGACGCGCCACGCGAGCGCGGAGATCGAGCTCACGCTCCGACAGCTCGACGAACGAGGCCTCGCGCTCACGGGCCCGCACGAGCGCGGCCTCGGCTGTCTGCAGCGCGGCCAGATCGTGGGCTCCGTCGCCCTCGGCGCGCCCTTCGGCCATCGCGAGAAGGAATGCCGCATAGCTGTCGAAGCCGAGCTCACCGAGCGCGTCGCGTTCGGCGTCGAGCGCGGCGGCGACCTTCTGCCCGGCGGCCTTGCGCTCCGAGCGCTTGCCCTCTTCCATGCTGGCGGCGATGCGTTCGACGGCGTTGTGGCACTCCTGCACACGCGCGACGCCTTCGGCGCTCAAGACCTGAGACTCGCTGCCGCCCGCTTGACTCAGGCGTCGCTCGGCGATGCGAGACCGCACCGCTTCGACGTTCGCTTCGGCGCGCTCGACCGTCGGACCACTGCTGGTCGACTTGCGCTCCACCACGAGGGCTTCCCACTCGTCGGTCAGCGCGGCGGCGATCGGATTGGGCTCGGAGGCCTCTGGGGCCTGCGCGGCGCGGACGAGTGCTTCGATCTCGTCGTCGATGTCGCCCACGGGGCTCAACTGCTGCTCGAGCTCGTCGGCGCGGCCTGAGAGCCGGTCGAGGCGATCGACCAGCTGGTCGCGGCGCGCGAGTCCGGCTTCGCGGCGCGAGACGCGCGCGGCGCGTTGGCTCATGTCGGCCGCGGCGGTCGCGGCGCGACGACGGCCGAGCTCGCCGACGATCATCGGGCTGCGCACGACCTCGGGACGCGAGTTGGGGTCGGACAGCGCGCCCGGCAACTCGAGGATCCGGCCACCGAGCTCGACGGTGCCCGTGACCGACGGGCCGAGTGGCGCTCCGAGACGGCCCAGGCACTCGACCACCGTGTCCGATGCGTCGCGACCGAACCCGGTCACGACCGTGAGCAGCGGGTGGAGGATCAGCACCGGGACAGCCGGATGCAATCCGCGCACCTCGACGAGGCGTCGACGGTCGACCTCAGGAAGCGGGGCAGCCATCATCTCCGTTCAGATCGGCAGGAGACCGCCGTATCTAGAGGGCTACGGACAGGTCTCCGCGACCGTGACCCCTCCCGGCCCTCAGACGGCTCTGATCAGCGGTTCTGTGGGAAACCGAGATCGGGCCCCCGGGTCGCCGGGTCGGCGAACCGGCTCGTGACGACCTTGCCCCGCGTGTAGAAGCGAACGCCCTCGGCGCCGTGGACATGGGTGTCGCCGAACAGCGAGGAGCCCCAGCCACCGAACGAGTAGTACGCCATGGGGACTGGGATCGGGATGTTGATGCCGATCATGCCCGCCTCGACCTCGAACTGGAAGCGGCGGGCCGCGCCGCCGTCACGCGTGAAGATCGCGACGCCGTTGCCGTAGGGATTGTCGTTCACGAGCCGCACGGCGGCCTCGTACGACGCGGCCCGCACGACACAGAGGACCGGGCCGAAGATCTCTTCGCGGTAGATCGCCATGTCGGTGTCGACGTGGTCGAACAGGCAGGGGCCGAGCCAGAACCCGTCGGGCCGGTCCGCGACGGTGAGCCCGCGGCCGTCGACGAGGAGCGCGGCGCCGTCGCTCACGCCGTCGTCGACCATCGACGCGACACGATCGCGATGCTCGCGGGTGACGAGCGGCCCCATGTCGGCGCCGGGCTCGGTGCCGTCGGCGATGCGGAGATCGATGATGCGGTCGACGATGCGCGCCACGAGATCGTCGCCGACCGGGTCGACCGCGACGACAACGGAGATCGCCATGCACCGTTCCCCCGCCGAGCCGTACCCGGCACTCACCGCGGCGTCGGCCGCGATGTCGAGATCGGCGTCGGGCAGCACGATCATGTGGTTCTTGGCGCCGCCGAGCGCCTGTACCCGCTTGCCGTTGTCGGCCGCCGTCGCGTACACGTGGCGCGCGACCGGGGTCGAGCCGACGAACGAGATCGCGGCGATGTCCGGGTGCTCGAGCAGCGCGTCGACCGCTTCCCGATCGCCATGCACGACACTGAACACGCCGTCGGGCAAACCGGCGTCGCGCCAGAGCTCGGCGACGAGCAGCGACGCCGACGGATCACGCTCCGACGGCTTCAGCACGAACGCGTTCCCGCACGCGATCGCGAGCGGGAACATCCACATGGGCACCATCACCGGAAAGTTGAACGGGGTGATGCCTGCGACGACACCCAGCGGCTGCCGCATCGAATAGCTGTCGGTGTCGGTCGAGACCTGCTCGGAGTGACTGCCCGCGATCAGCTGCGGGATGCCGCATGCGAACTCGACGACTTCGATGCCGCGCGTCACCTCGCCGAGCGCGTCGGCCAGGACCTTGCCGTGCTCCGCGGTGACCAGCGCGGCGAGATCGCGCTTGCGCGCGTCGAGCAACTGGCGGAACGCGAACAGCACGGCGACCCGCCGGCTGAGCGAGACCGCACGCCACTCGTCGGCCGCGGCTCGCGCGCTGCGGACGACGATGTCGACGTCGGCTGCCGACGCCAGCGCGACCCTGCCCGTGACCGCTCCCGTCGCAGGATTCGTGATCTCCGACGTCCGGCTCGAGTCCCCCTCCCACCGCTTCCCGTCGACCCAGTGCGAAATCTCGCTGACGGCACGCATGGTCGAGAGCGTAATGAGACCGCGAGAACGCGGGCCGGTTCCCGGATTCGTAGGATCGAGATCCTGCTACCCGAGGAGAACCGTTGATCGACGACGTCACGCTCGCACGCCGGGCCCGCACCCTTGCGGCGAACATCGAGCCGTGCATTGGTCAGGTGTACTTCTCACCCGAGTGCCATGCGGAGTACGAACAGCTCGGTTTCAGTGCGAGCCGCGGCGACATCGACGGTGTCGCCCTTCCCGATCCGGTCGCCTATTTCACGAGCCGCGGTTCGCTGATGGGCCAGGTCGCGCCGCAGGTCGTCGCGGCCGCGTTCGCGGTGTTCAACCCCGAGGTCGTCGTGCCGTGCGTCGAGATGGGCTGGGGGCTCACCGACGCCCCGACGATCTTCGCGGCCCGCCGGCGCGGCGCCGTCGCACAACTGGCGCGTGTGCTCGGCGAGCACCCCGACGGCATCGAACGGGCGAACGGCCTGCTCGAGAAGGCCGTCGCGCCACTCAACGTCGAGGGGCGGCCCCTCTTCGCCGGGCTGCGCAGCCAGTGGGACGACCCGGCCGACCCGCTCACGCGCTTCTTCCATCTCGGCGACGAGCTGCGCGAGTATCGCGGCGACGCGCACACGGCCTCGTGGACGTGCGCGGGGCTCGACGCCGTGGAGGTCGGGCTGATGACCGAGCTCTTCATCGGTCTCCCGCTGCGCAGCTACATCCGCTCGCGTGCGTGGAGCGACGCGCAACTCGACGCCGCGCTCGACCGCCTGCGTGCCCGTGGCTGGGTCGAGGGCGACGCGTTCACTGCTGCCGGACGCGCGGCACGCGAGGAGGTCGAGTGGCACACGGACCGCCAGATGCGCCCGGCCATCGAGGCACTGGGCGACCAGTTCGACGGCCTGATCACCCTGATCGCAGCGTGGGGCACGGCCATGCGTGACGCGGCCGGCTACCTGCGCAGCGCCGCGCAACTGGGACCACGGAATTGACGGTGACCCTGCCGACGACGATGCCCGCGGCCGTGTACGTGGGATCCGGAGTCGTCGAGGTGCAGCAGATCCCGGTGCCGGAGCTGCACGAGCAGGGCGCGCTGGTCGAGGTCTCGCACTGCGGCATCTGCGGCACCGATCTCCACTTCGTCCTCGAGGGCATGGGGCGCAAGGGCTCGGTCTTCGGGCACGAATGGTCGGGCACCGTCGTCGCGCTCGGGAGTGCGGCCGACTCGGCCGTCGCGCCCGGCACCGCGGTGGTCGCGGCCGACCAGCCGGGTTGCGGCGTGTGTCGCGCGTGCCGGTCGGGCCGGCCGTCGGTCTGCGTCGACCGCGCCACGCCCAACTACTTCGGCGGTACGGGCGCGTTCACGCGTTACAAGCACGTCGACGCGAGCCGGCTCCTGCCGTTGCCCGACGGTCTGTCGTTGCGCGCCGCCGCGCTCACGGAACCCGTCGCGATCGCGATGCACGCGCATTCGCTGTCGGGCGTCCGCCCCGACGACCGCGTGCTCGTCACGGGCGCCGGACCGGTTGGGCTGCTCATGCTCGCGGTGCTGAAGGCGGCCGGCGTCGACGACATCACCGTCAGCGAGCCCGCGCCGGCGCGACGCGAACGGGCCGAGGCACTCGGCGCCGCGACCGTCACTCCCGACGCGCTGCTCGCGGCACCGATGGGGCGACCGGTAGCCGAACCGTTCACGTTCGCGTTCGAGTGCTCGGGACGGGCCGCCGCGGTCGAAGCCGCGCTCGATCAACTCGACCGTGCGGGAACGTTCATGTTCCTCGGCACCGGAGGCGAGACGCCCCGCGTCAACCACAACCGGGTGATCATTCTCGAGCAGACGCTGCTCGGCTCGTACAACTACGACGACCGCGGTTTCGAGGCCGCGCTCGCGCTCATCGCGTCGGGTCGCCTGCCGCTCGACCTGTTGATCGAGCCCGACGACGTGTCGCTCGACGCGGTCGGCGCGACGATGCAGCGTCTCGGCGCCGGTGAGCTCGCGGGCAAGGCCCTCGTCGTTCCGGAGGTGCGCACGTGACAACGGCTTCGTTTCGGCCCCGGCTCAACCACGTCGCGATCAGCATGGATCCGGCGGTGCTCGACGCACCCGGGCGCGCCGACCTGCTCGCGTTCTACGGCGATGTGTTCGGCTGGATCGAAGGCGACAACACCGCCGAGTTGGGCAACCCGCTCATCCTGTACACCGGCGAGTTCGGACAGTTCGTTTACCTGCTGCCCGCGACTCCCGCACTGCAGGCACCGCCGCTCGACCACTTCGGACTGCAGGTGTCGAGCGTCGACGAGATCGATGAGATCGTGGCGCGTGCGCGCCGTTTCGGGGAGCACGACGACCGGGTTCGCATCATCGAACGCTCGGTGCGAACCACACACGGAACGACCGTCGACTACACGCTCACGAGCGCCTACGTCGGCTTCGTGCTCCCGCTCATGAT
The DNA here is from genome assembly GCA_038240075.1 of Acidimicrobiia bacterium. Taxonomy (GTDB): domain Bacteria; phylum Actinomycetota; class Acidimicrobiia; order IMCC26256; family PALSA-610; genus DATBAK01. Next base: position 39,963 of record JBBSEC010000017.1, on the reverse strand, counting down.
CGAGCTCCAACACCTCGAGCGGCTCGCGCACGAGACATGAGCCGGCGGCGCGCGTAGTCTCCGGAGCCATGACGACGGTGTTCGTACACGGAGTTCCCGAGACTGCAGCGTTGTGGGACGGGGTGCGGGCGAAGCTCGATCGCGATTCGGTGGCCGTCGCGCTGCCCGGCTTCGGCAACCCCCGGCCGGCGGGGTTCAGTGCGACCAAGGACGCCTACGTCGACTGGCTGGTCGGCGAGCTCGACGCGCTCGACGGACCGGTGGATCTCGTCGGGCACGACTGGGGCGGCATCCTGACCGTGCGCGTCGCGACCGCGTTCGGCGATCGGGTACGGAGCTGGGTCACCGACGCCGTGCACATCTTCCACGAGAAGTACGAGTGGCACGAGTTCGCGAAGACGTGGCAGACGCCGGACGAGGGCGAAGCCGCGCTGGCAGCGATGCGCTCGCTTTCCGTCGACGACGGCGTCCCCGTCCTCGTCGGCCTCGGCGTACCGGAGGCCGACGCCCGCGCGATGTGGGAGGCGGGCGACGAGACGATGGACGGCTGCATCCTCGATCTCTACCGGTCGGCCGTGCCGAACGCCGCGCACGACTGGGGTTCGGCCGTCGGGCCGACGACGGCGCCCGGCCTCGTGTTGATCGCCCCCGCCGACGTGTTCGGCAACGAGAGCCTCTCGACCGACATGGCCGGGCGCCTCGGCGCGCGCACCGAGAAGCTCGACGGCCTCGGTCACTGGTGGGCGCTGCAGGATCCCGCGCGCGCCGCCGACGCGCTCACGCAGTTCTGGGCCTCGCTCTAGCGCGGAGCAGGCGCGCGGTCAGCTTCGCAACCCCGGCGAAGTTCTGCAGCCGAGGAAGCATGCGACCGTGAACACGCGTCACCAACCGGGTGGGAGGTTGGTGAAGTCGGGTTTCCGCTTCTCCGCGAACGCGGCGAGCGCTTCCTGGTTCGCGGGGCCGGCCATCAACACTTGGAAGGCCGCGTTCTCGGCCTCACGCGCGGCCGCGATCGCGTCGTGGTGGTGCGCGGTCATCAGCCGCTTCGTTGCCCGCAACGAGCTGATGGGCTTCGCCGCGAGCAGGCGGGCGTGGGTCATCGTGGTCTCGAGCAGGGCGTCGGGCTCGCAGACGCGGAACACGAGGCCGAGGTCCTTGCAGTCGGCCGCCGACAACCACTCGGAGCTGAGCAGCGCCCACGCCGCGTTCTGCCGGCCCAGCAGCATCGGGAACGTATAGCTCGACGCGGCTTCGGGGGCAACGGCGAGATCGGTGAACGGACAGCGCAGCTGGGCCGCCGTCGACATGAACACGAGATCCGAGAGGCCGATGATCGTCGCCCCGATCCCGAGCCCAAGCCCGTTGATGGCGAGGAGCAGCGGCTTGTCGAATGCGATGAGGCCGTCGATGAGACCGATGAAGCCGTGACGGCCGGGTACGAACGCGGGATCGGTCGCGCGCTGGGCCATCTCGAGCAGGTCCGTGCCCGCGCAGAACGCCCGCCCCGTACCCGTGAGCACCACGACCGCGACCGTCGGGTCTTCGAGGGCCTCGGCGAGCGCGTCCGTCACCGCGTCGTACAACGCCTCGTTGAACGCGTTCAGGGCCCCGGGTCGGTCGAGCGTGAGCACCCGCACGCGCTCGGAGTCGTCACTTCTCAGCATGCGTGCAGTCTCGCAGAGCCGCGCGACCCGTCCGCCGCCGTCAGAAGTCGGGCCGCAGAGGCGTTCCTGATCGACCGCCGTCAGGCTTCACCGCAAGCACCTGATGGACCTGGGTGTTGCCGTCCTCGAAGTTGACGGCAGATGCCGCGACGTAGAGCCGCCAGATCCGGGCTCTGGCCATCCCGGCGTCGGCAACGGCGGCCTCCCAGTTGCACTCGAGATTCGCCGACCATGCCCGCAACGTCAGCGCGTAGTGCTCGCGCAGACTCTCCATGTGTCTCGCCTCGAAGCCCGCGCGCTGCACCGCGGTGACGACCGATCCGACCTCGAGCAGCTCGCCGTCGGGGAACACGAACCGGTCGATGAAGCCCCGGCGCGCGAAGGCGGTGCGGCGCTGCGCGCGCCACGGGCGGCTGATCGCGTGGTTGAGCAGCCGGCCGCCGGGTTGCAGCAACGAGAACAGCTTCGAGAAGTACGCATCGAGCCTGCTCATCCCGACGTGCTCGAACATGCCGATCGAGCTGATCGCGTCGAACGGGCCGTCGCGCACCTCGCGATAGTCCTGCACCCGCACGCTGACGACGTCGGTGAGCCCCGCCTCGGCGATCCGCTTCGCGGCGAGGTCGGCCTGCGCCTGCGAGAGGGTCACGCCCACCGCTTCGACCCCATGGTGCCGGGCCGCGTGCAGCAGCATGCTCCCCCACCCGCACCCGACGTCGAGCAACCGCATCCCGGGACGCAACCCGAGCTTGCGGCACACGAGATCGTGCTTCGCGGCCTGGGCGGCCTCGAGCCCGGCGCCGGGCTCGGCCCACACCCCACACGAATACGTCAGCGACGGGCCGCGCCGCCGCGCGGAGAAGTCGTTCGTCACGTGGTTGTGGTGCGCGATTGCGGCCGCGTCGCGTGCGGGCGAATGGCGCCGGCCCCGGAGTCTCGCCTCGCCGGGCGGCGGCGGCAGCGGACGCAGCGCGCTCGGGCCGAGGAGCTTGGCGATCTCCAACAGTTGCGACGGTGTGAACGAGATGTTCGGGAAGCGGTGCCGAAGCTCGAGGGCACCGAAGATGTCGCCTTCGACGTCGAGATCGCCGGCGACGTACGCGCGGCCGAGACCGAGCTCACCCGGTGCGGTGGCGATCCGGCGTAACGCATCGGGCGATCGCAGCACCAGCGTCGCCGGCGCGTCGTCGGGGCCGAGGCGGCTTCCGTCGTAGGCCCGGACGGCGACCGGAAGGTCCGGTCCGAGCACGTTGGCCACGAGGTCTGCAACCGTCATGCGCAACCTCCATCGCTCGAAAGGTCTGCCCGACATGCTCGCGCACGCGCGGCGGCTCTACGCCAACTTTCGTCCGCCCGAACGGTGACACCAGAAGACCTCGGTCACGTACGGCAACGCGAAGGGCTCGGGGAAATCGGCAACGAGCGCCCGGACCGCGTCGAGCACCACCTCGCGTTCGTCGGGCTCCATCGCGGCAATGAAGCTCGTCGTCGAAACCCGTTCGCAGAGACTCTCGCGGTCGAGCTGCTGCTCGAAGCCGAACTGCGCCCGCTGCGCCGGTGTGAACCGGCCGGACGCGTCGAGCACGGCGCGAAAATCGGTGCCCACGACGTAAGGCATACGCACATCCCACTGCATGACGCGGCTGAGCTCGGCGACCCATGGGACCGACTCGTCCCGTTCGTTCCAGATCAGGCCGAGACCGCCGCCGGGTCGCAGCACGCGGGCGATCTCACCGAGGGCGCGCGGCGCATCGAACCAATGGAACGCCTGGGCGACGACGACGGCGTCCGCGCCGGCGTCGGCGAGCGGGATCGCCTCGGCGGTGCCGTTGTGAACGGGAACGGTCGGCAGCACCACCGCGAACTCGGTTCGCATCGCTTCCGACGGCTCCACGGCGACGAGATCGGCTCCGAGGTCGGCCAGCAGCCGCGTGAGCTTGCCCGTGCCCGCGGCCAGGTCGAGCACGGTCGTACCCGGCGCGATCCCCAGCTCTGCGGCGAGCAGCGCGACCGCGGCGGCCGGGTAGCTGGGCCGGCTCCGCTCGTAGGCGTCGGCGGCGCGGCCGAAGCCCGCGGCCGCGACCGGGTTCACGTCCATGGAGCGCCATTCAGCTGCGCGGGCTCCGCCGTCAGGAGCAGCGCGCCTCCGGGCGAAACCTCGGAGTCGAGCTCGTGCGGGTCGACCGCGCCGACGGCCGCCCAACCCGTCTTCGCCAGCAACGCGTCCCACTCCGAACGGCGCAACCGGGTGCGGGGCGGTTCGCCGATCTGGCGCGGACGGTCGTCGAACGCCGCACGTCGCGCCGCGGCACGCGGATCCGCGAACGCGCGATCGCTCACGGCGATGCTGAGCGCGAGCGTGGCGCGCGTTTCGACCCGCTTGCGCAAAGCCCGGAAGACGCGCTCGATGGTGTCGACGTCGAGGTACAGCACCAGCCCTTCACACGTGAACAGCGTGGGTTGCGACGCGTCGTGGCCGGCCGCCGCGAGCGCGCCGTCGACGTCGCCGGTCGTCAGGTCGATCGCGACGTAGGCGACATCGGCCGCGTCGCCACCCAGACGCGCGAGGCGCTGCTGCTTGTCGAGCTGGGTCGCGGGATGATCGAGCTCGAAGTAGCGCACACCGGGCTCACGAAACCGCAACGCACGGCAGTCGTTGCCCGCACCGACGATGACGATCTGCGAGGTTCCGTTCTCGGCGGCCCCGAGTGCGAGCGCGTCGAAGAACGCCGTGCGGGCCGCGAGGTGGTGGAAGAGCGGACCCGGCGCCGCGTCGGGATCGGCTCCCAGATCGACGTTGAGCCGGGCTTCGCTCTCGGGGTCACCGGCGCGCGTGGAGGGGCGCGACATGCGGGCCCGGGCCCGGGCCACGCCCTGTGCGGTGAGCGAAGGCGTCATCAGCGTGATTCCACCACACCGCCATTCCACCACACCGCCATTCCACCACACGGCGCCACTACTGCCGCGGGGTCAGCCGCGCAGCGTCGCGACCGTCTGCTGGGTGTCCTCGCTGCCGCGGTAGTACGCGATCTTGCCGTCGCGGAACGTGAAGCGGTGGTGCAGATCCATCGAGACCGAGCGGCCCGACGCGCGGACCTTCGCACGCATGTGCACGATGGTGAGCACCTCGGTGTCGGTCGCGGCGAACACCGCCGGCGTGAACTCCTCGACCTCCATGGTCGATCCGAAGCCTTCGAAGAACGCCGTCACACCGACGTGACCGCGGCGCACGCCGTACCACGGTGCACCCTTCGAGTCGGCGGCCTCGCTCGCCCAGTCGACGTCGTCGGTCAAGACCTCCAAGATCGCGGCGACGTCGCCGCGGCCGAATGCCTCGTACACACTCTGGATCACCTTGACGTTGTCGTTTGCACTCATTGCCTGCTCCGATCGTCGTTTCCATCGTTCGAAACCTTCGAAGCACTTCTTCGCCCGGCAGCGGGCACGCGGATCACATTCCCGGGAACCCTTCACGGCGCCGGCGCGTCTGGAACGGTGTGTCGATGAAGCGCGACCTCAACTCGTTCTCGGTGTGTTACCGGAACGAGCTGAACAGCCTGCTGGGCCTCGCCTACGCCGTCTCGGGCGACCGGTCGGCCGCCGAGGACATCGTCGCAGAGGCGGTCGTGCGGGTCTGGGCCCGGTGGCGCCGTGACGCCATCGACGACCTCCCGGCGTACCTCCGGCGGGCGGTCGTCAACGAGGTGATCGGACGGGGCCGGCGCCGTGCGCGATGGGAGCGGCGCCGGACCCTGCTGGTGGTGACGGCGGCAGTCGATGCCGGCGACCACTCGTCCGACGACCGCCACGTGCTGTGGGAGGCGCTGCGCACGCTTCCTGTGGATCAGCGCTGCGCGATCGCGCTGCGCTACCTCACCGATCTGTCCGAAGCGCAGACGGCCGACGCGCTCGGCGTGCCGGTCGGCACCGTGAAGTCACGCGTCTCGCGGGGTCTTGCGCAACTCCGCGTCCACTTGTCGGAGGTTGGTCACGATGCTTGATCTCGAAGACGAGCTGCGAACGCTGCTGCACGATCGCAGCGCGGACACGCCCGCGTCACCGGAGCTCGAAGCGCGCATCGACCGGCGCCTGCACGCGCAGGTACGCACGCGCCGCGTCGTCGCGTCCGCGCTCACGGCCGCGGTCGTCGTCGTCGCCGCGCTGGCCGCGACCGCGATCGTCACCCGGCACGACCACTCCATCCGCACCATCTCGACCCCCGCTCCAACGGCAGTGCGCGGCGCGGTCGACGTTGCGCCGCGCCAGTGGGCCCCGATCGCGGAGCCGCCGATGACCGAGGCGTATGCGTCGGTGTGGACCGGATCCGAGCTCGTCGTCGCGTTCCGCGCGCCCACCGTGCGTTTCGCCGCGTACGACCCCGCGCACGATTCCTGGGAGCGCATCCCCGATCCGCCGATCGAGATCCTCGCCGACTTCACCGGCGATTCGACGATGACCTGGACGGGCACCGACCTTCTCGTCTGGGGCTATGAGAATCACGGCGGCGACACCTTCTCCGGCCATCACCGGCTGCTGTCGTTCGACCCGGCCACGAACCAGTGGACCCAGCTTCCGAGCCCGCCCATCGACACCCTCATCCAGGCCCACCCGATCTGGACGGGACGCGAGCTGCTCGTGTGGGGCGGCAACTTCAACGGCGAGTTCGCGCCCGCAACAGGCCTCGCGTACGACCCCGCCACCAGGCACTGGACGCTGCTCCCGGCCGCGCCGCTCTCGACGCGCGAGAACCCGACCATCGTGTGGACCGGCCGCGAGCTCATCGTGTGGGGCGGGCTCACGGACAACTCGCCGGGCAAGGTCGAGCCCTACGAAGGCGCGGCCTACAACCCGGAGACCAACGCGTGGCGACCGCTCTCGCCGAGTGGGCTACCGCCGATCGAGCTCGCGGCGGCCGCATGGACGGGCCATGAGCTGATCGTGCTCGGCGACGCCGCCGCGGGCCAGACGGGACCCGACACAGGCGCCGCGTACAACCCGACAACGAACCAGTGGCGGGCGATCGCCCAGACGCCCCTCTCGCAGCGCAACCAGATGTCGTCCACCTGGACCGGCCACGAGCTCATCGTGTGGGGAGGCATCTCGTTCCGGTCCGGCCGGCAGACCCTCGCCGACGGCGCCGCGTACGACCCGACGAGCAATTCGTGGCGGATGCTCTCGACGTCTCCGTTGGTCGCGCGCTGGGGCGCGACCATGACGACGACGAGCGACGGCCTCGTCATCGTCGTCGGCGGAAACGGGCCGTTCGCAACCGAGGCCAACGGCGGCGAGCCTCCCGCCAAGGGAGGCGCCGCGTACCGACCGTGACGACGAACATGCAGAGGGCCCCCGCTGCGGCGGGGGCCCTGTGTTGTTTCCGGTGGGCGGTAGAGGACTCGAACCTCCGACCTCGTCGGTGTGAACGACGCGCTCTAACCAGCTGAGCTAACCGCCCTGAGGAGCGCACACGATAGCGTCCCCCGGACTCGGCACCGGCGAGAGAAGCCCACGTGGAAAAGCTCATGTATCTGCTGTGGGCGCCGGAATCGGCCGCTCCCGAAGACCGCGAGCACATCCTGCTCCACCAGCTCGCGCCCGAGTTGCTCGCGCTCGATCCGATCGGCCTCACGATCGATGCCGACGACGCTGCCGCGCAGGTGCCGTCGCCGTTGCCACTCCCCGAAGACGAAGCCGCCGTCCGCGCCGTCGTCTCGATCTGGGTCGACACCTACGACCGTCGTGAGCCGTACGAGGAAGTGCTCCGCGCGCACAGCACGCGCTTCGAGGGGTACCTCGTCACCGAGTCGATGTACACCGACTACGGCGGTAACAAGTGGTCGGCGCGCCGCGACTGGCCAGACGGGCGGCGTTCACCGGGGATCCTCACGGTCACGCTGCTGCAGCAGAAGCGCGGTACCTCGTACGAGGACTGGATGACCTTCTGGCACACGCGCCAGTCGCCGATGTCGGAGGCGATCCAGCCGCGCGCCCGGTACGTGCGCAACTCGGTGACGCGCGCCGTCACGGCGGGTGCGCCGCCGTACCTCGGCATCGTCGAGGAGGCGTGGCCGACGGTCGAAGATCTCGTCGACCCGATGCGCTTCTACTGCGGTGAAGGTGATCCCGAGAAGCTCGAGGCCAACATCAAGACGATGCTCTCGCACATCGCGACGTTGCTCGACTTCGACGCGACCCGCGTCCACACCATGAGCGAGTGGATCCTCAAGAGCTGATCGACCGACCTACGAGGTGGGCCTCGTCAGGTCGCCCTGCAAGCCCGTCTTCAAGTTGGTGGTCTCCTCGAACGTCACAGTGTCGATGCCCGCGGGGACGGCGACCACCGCGAACTGCACGCCGTCGATCGTTCCTCTCTGGGTCGGCAACGGAGTCGTGTGGACGAACGACATCACGAAGCGGGACGCGCCGAACACGTACCAGTGCCCGTCGATCAGTGCCGACGCGTACGCCGGCCCGACGCTGTAGGTCGGCGCCGTGGGGGCAAAGGCGCGTCCCTGGAACGGGTTCGAACACGCGGGCGCCGATCCACTCACGCGCAGGCAGACCGCAACGGGCGCGACCGTGCCGTGAAGCTCGATCGTGCCCGCCGGCACCGTTGCCGTCCCGAGCACGGGAAGAGCGGCGACGCGCGCCTGCGCCTCTGCTGCCAGCGCGGCGGCGGCTCCGTCGTCGAGCGCCGTCGCGCTCCGTGCGATGCGCTCCAGCAGCGCGGGGTCGCGATGCACGGGATAGGTCTGGACCGTGACCTGACGACCATCGGGCCAGACGACGGTGACACCCCAGTCGACCTCGTCGTCGACGGTGGTCCCGTCGGTCGCGCGGTGGCCCAACAGCCAGACCCGCAGGTATCCCGCGAGCCCGGCACTCGAACTGGTCCTCACGGCGTACTCGGGAGGTGAGGTTTGCGCGGGCGCGGCCGCTGAGTACTCGAGGGAGGCGTCGATGCCGGCCGCGGGCGCGACCCCGAGGTCCTGTCCGAGCAGTCGGAACGAGCGGGATCCGTCGGCGGCATCGAAACCGTCCATGAGGTTGGCGCCGCGCGGCCGCAAGGCGTCGAGCACGAGGACGGCCGCGTCGAGCGCCATGCCGTGCACGGTGACCGTGAGGTCGGTATTGCCATCGATCCACTCGATCTCCGTGGTGCGAATGTCGGCGTCGAGGACCGCGCGGCTGACGCCGTGCTGGCCGCGCACCACGACCGGCGTGCCCGCTTGGAGCCGGTCGTCAGGAAAGCCGGGCCGCACCTTCGCGGCGTGCTTGAAGTCGACCAGGAGCCCGGACGAGACGCTTCCGTCGGGAGCCTCGTCTCCGAACAGCTGCCGCACGAAACCCTGGTGGTGTGTGGTGTTCGAGGTGAGTGCCCACAGCTGCTGGCCCGGCGGTACCGACGCCGGCGCCACGAGCGCGGCCGGAATGCTCGTCTCGGTGACGACACCATCCGAACCCGCGTTTGGCCGCGTCACGATCACGACGCCGGATGCCGCCGCCGCGACCGCGACCGCCGTCGCGACCGCGACGAGCGCACGACGAGGGCGGCGCGCAGCGACGATCTCCATCTCCGTGAGTGGTGTGCGTTCCTCGTCGAACCCGCCGCGCTCGACGACCACCTGCGCGGCCTTGGCGCGCACGGTCGTACCCAGGCGCCGTTCGACTTCTTCGCGCTCGAGTGTGTGGCTCATCGTTCCAGCTCCTTGCGGAGATCCGAGAGGCCGCGGTGCAGCCTCGTCCTCACCGTCGTGACCGGGCACCCGAGCAACTTCGCGATCTGGGCGTGGCTCAGGTCTTCGTAGTAACGCAGCACGAGCACGGCGCGACGCTCCGGTCGCAACGCGCGCAGGGCATCCCATGTCGTGTCGATCTCGCCGATACCGGTCGGGTCCGGGTCCGTGACCCGCTCGATCCGCTCGGTTTCCATCGCCCGCCGCTGCTTCCAGCTCACCGCGCCGCGGACCACGGCCGTGCGCACGTAGGCCGCGGCGTTGTCGACCGCGTCGAAGTGCGTGTACAGGCCCGTGAACGCGTCCTGGACGATCTCCTCGGCGACCGCCTGCGACCCGACGATCAAGAACGCGACCCGGACCATCGGCGCGCGGGCCGTGGCGAACACCACGGCGAACGAGTCACGCACGTTCATTGCGTCGCTCGCCGCGTCGGCGTCGACCTGGGCTTCTGTCACACCCTCATCGAGCGCCGAGGCGCCCGGAACGTTCCCGGTTTCCTGAAACGCTCGCCGGCTCAGTCCAGCCCGCCGTCGAGGAACGCGAGCGCGGTGGCGCAATGGATCCCCACTCCGTTGCGCAGCGCCGATTCGTCGATCGTCATGCGGTTCGAGTGACACGCGTGCGCGTGGGGCGGCTTCTCGCCGGGCGGGCACACACCCAGGAACGCGAACGCGCCCGGGCGAGCCTGCAGGAGGTACGAGAAGTCTTCCGCGCCCATCACGGGCGCGGCCATCTCGACGTAGCCCTTGTCGCCGAGCAGCCGCTTGGTGACGCCCTCGGTGAAGCGTACGAAGTCGTGGTCGTTCACCGTGACCGGGTAGCCCTCGACGTGCTCGAACGACGCTTCCATCTCGTGCGCGGCGGCCACGTGATGCACGACCCGTTCGATGCCCGCGAGCGCGATCTTGCGGCTCCGCTCCGACACCGACCGCAACGTGCCCTCCATGAGGACCTCTTCGGGGATCACGTTGTTGGTCGTGCCCGCGCGGATCTTCGTGATGGTGATCACAACCGGATCGAACGTGTCGATGCGCCGCGTCGCGAACACCTGCAGCGCGGTGACGATCTCCGCCGCGACCGGCATCGGGTCGTTCGCCTGATAGGGCGCCGACGCGTGCCCGCCCTTGCCGCGCACTCGGATGTCGATCACGTCGGGCGCGGCCATGATCGCGCCACCGCGCGACGAGAGCACTCCCGACGGTGCGTTCGGGGTGACGTGCAACGCGAACACGCCGTCGACGTGCGGATCGTCGAGCACGCCTTCCTCGATCATGAACCGCGCGCCGTGAAAGCCCTCTTCGCCGGGCTGGAACATGAAGCGCACCGTACCGGCGAAGTCGTCGCGACGGGCGGCGAGCACGCGCGCCGCGCCAACGAGCATCGCGGTGTGCGCATCGTGGCCGCACGCGTGCATCGTGCCTTCGGTCTCGCTCGCGAAGTCGACGCCGGTGTCTTCGGGCATCGGAAGCGCGTCCATGTCGGCGCGCAGCAGGATCGTGGGCCCGTCGCCGCGGCCGCCGGCGAGATCGGCGACCACCGAGGTCACTGCGGTTCCGGTGCGGATCGAGACCGGCAGGTCGGAAAGGGCGTCGAGCACCACCTGTTGGGTCAACGGCAGCTGGAGGCCGAGCTCCGGGTGGCGGTGAATGCGGCGACGGAGGTCGACCACCTCGGGCAGCACGCCCGCAGCCTGATCGAGCAGGGCCTCGGCTTGGAACGGCATGGCCGGAGGTTAGCGACGGAACGTGTCGGCCAGGGCGAGCGCGAACGACTTCTGGAACCGGACGTAGGCGGCCCGGAGATCGTCGGCGGGCCAGTCGCCGGGCAGCAGCGCGGCGGGGAGCAGCGGATCGCGGCGCGCGTGCTGCAGGGCGGCGGCGCCCGTGACGAAGCCGGGCGCGAGCGCGTCGTCACGCCGGGTCGTTGACGCGAGGTCGCGGGTCACCGCGTCGAGCCGCGCCAGCAGGAGGCGCGCCCGCGTCGCCCACGCGGCGGGCGCGAAGAGCTCGGTCGCGAGCCGCTCGGGCTCGCCTTCCGGTGCGCCCGCCCACCACTGGCACTGCGCATCGGCGATCGCCCACGACTCCGCCGGGCCGGCCTCGGCCGGCAGATTGTCGGGACGGGTCCAGACGCCTTCGCGCAGACCGGCGTAGCGGAGCCGGCGCATCACGTCGCGCAACGCGGCACGCGCCCGGGCGTCGCGAGGTCCGGCGTTGCGGGCGGCGCCGACGATCCCGAAACGCCACGTGCCGTCCCACGGCAACAGCTGGGGCTCGAGGCTCCAGTCCTGCGCTCCCTGCAGCTCGCGCACCCGCCCCGCGAGCTCGTAGACACCCCGATCGCCGACGAGCTCACCGCGGTCGACCATCCGGCTCAGCGCGACCCGGGCGGTGCCGTCCGCGATCCCGAAGCGGGTGCACCATTCGACGATCCGCGCGCCCGGCAGCCGGGGCGGATGGACCCCGAGCAGCAGGCTCCCGATCACCGACCGGGCGTTGAGCGGCCGCTCGAGCAGGTCGGCGCCGACCCGCGGCGTATTACGAAGTGGACTCATCTGTTTGCAGAATGTAACATCGCGCGGTGGTCACCACGATGCTCCCCGACCCGGTGCTGCTGCACGAGCCCGATGATCCGAGGATCCTCGCCAACGGCCGGCCGGCTCCCCCGCTGCGTGACGATCTCCGCCGCATCCCCAACCTGCGCAACGCCCTCAGCGTCGTCTCGGTGTACGCGCAGACGCTCGGGATCATCTGGCTCGCGATCCGCCTCGACAACCCGTTCGCCTGGGTCGCCGCCTTCCTGTTGATGGGCCGCGCCCACGCGCAGTTCGCCGCGCTCATGCACGAAGCGGCGCACCGGCTGCTCTTCCGCAACCGCCGCGCCAACGACTGGGTCGGCCGCTGGCTTCTCGGCTTCCCGTCGCTCACGCCGATCGACCTCTACCGGCGCGGCCACATGAACCACCACCGCGACGAGTTCGGTCCCAACGAGCCCGACATCCCGCTCTACCGCGGCTACCCCATCTCGCGCGACTCGCTGCGCCGCAAGCTCGTTCGTGACGGCACCGGTCAGACCGGCCTCAAGCTCCTCAAGGGCCTCGTGCGCGGCGTCGCGGCGCCTGAGCCCGCGGTCCGCAAGCAGGCGCGCACGATCGTCGCCGTCCAGCTCGCGCTCTTCGCCATCGGCATCGCGGCCGGTCACCCGTGGATCTGGCTGCTGCTCTGGCTGCTCCCCCAGCTCACGGTGTGGCGGGTCATCAACCGGCTGCGCTCGATCGCGGAGCACGGCGGCATGGAGCGATCGTCCGACCGCCGCAACACCACGCACTCGGTGCGCCAGTCACCGTGGTGCCGGTTCGCCCTCGTGCCCTACCGCATCGGGTGGCACCTCGCGCACCACGTCGACTCCGGCATCCCGATGAACAACCTCCCGCGCTACCACCGCGCGTTGATCGACTCCGGCTACGTCGTCGACGGGCTCGAGTACCCGAGCTACACCGCGCTCTGGCGCAAGCTCAGCTCCCGGCCGAAACCGGTGGTCGACGCGAGCTGAAGCCGAGAATCGCGTCGACTGCTGCGGCCGCGCGCATGAGCGCGAGGTCGGCACCGCGGGGCGCGACGATCTGCAACCCGATCGGCAGCGAGTCGCCGGCATCGGTCGCGAACCCGACCGGCACCACCGCGGCCGGCGCCCGCACGAGATTGAACGGCAGCGTGTAGTCGGCGGCCCAGCCGCCGCCGTAGGGGCTGAGCTCGCCGATGTGGGGCGGAACCGTCGCCATTCCCGGCGTGATCAGCAGGTCGACCCGCTCCCACAGCTCCGCGACGCGCAGGTTCGCGGCGTGGGCGCCGACCGCGCCCTCGTGCACCTGGACACCAGTGACGGTCTCGCCGAAGCGCGGGATGTACCTCGCCTCGGGCAGGAACCGTTCTTCCCACGCACCGCCGCCCGCGCTCGCAACCACCCACGAGCCGCTCGCTGCGGTGAGCGACCACGGCCCGCCGGGATGAGGATCGAACAGCTCCTCCACGGTCTCGACGACGCGCGCGCCGTTCGCTTCGAGCGCGCGCAGCCCGGCCTCACACAGCTCGATCACCGCTGGATCAGGACGCGCGTAACCGAGCGTCGGAGACCACGCGACGCGCAGACCGTCGACCGAGGCGCGGCCCGCGGCGTCGACGAACGATCCCTGCAGGTCGAACGAGGCGAGATCACGCGGCGAGATGCCCTTCACGACATCGAGCGCGAGCGCGATCTCGGGGAAGGTCCGCGCCATCGGCCCGCGCGTCGAGAGCACGCCCCACGTCGGCGGCGCGTCGTCGCCGGCCGGCACGACCCCGTGCGTCGGCTTGAACCCGCAGATGCCGCACACCTCCGAAGGGATCCGGATCGAACCGCCGCCGTCGGAACCGGTCGCGAGCGTGACCATGCCACTCGCGATCGCGACGGCCGACCCGCCGCTCGAGCCCCCGCACGAACGCCCGAGCGCCCACGGGTTGCGGGTCGCACCGAACACCAGGTTGTTGGTCTCGGCGTGGAAGCCGTAGGCCGGCGTGTTGGTCTTGCCGACGACGACCGCGCCTGCCGCGCGCAGGCGCGCCACCTCCACCGAGTCGCGCGTCGCGGGCGGATCGGCGGCGTGCTTCGGGTCGCCGAACGTGGTGCGGAAGCCGGTGGCGTTCTCGAGGTCCTTCACGCCGATCGGGACCCCCGCCAGCACGCCCACCGCCTCGCCCCGTGCCAGGCGGCCACCGACCGCGGCGGCCTGGGCCCTCGCGTCGTCGGCCCGCACCTCGCAGAACGCGTTGAGCTCGCCGTCGACGCTGCCGATGCGTTCGAGCGCGGCATCGAGCGCCTCCAGCGCGGAGATCTCGCCGCCTCGGATCCGTGCGGCCAACCCCGTCAACGTCTCGGTCATGTCCGTGACCGTACGCGCGACCAGCACCGGGTGCGACCGTGTGAAACAGCTACATTGCGAACCCACGCAGGCGGGCTGGTCCGGGGGAAGGCATGCCGAGCTTCGAAGACGTGAGCGACCGTCTGCGGCTGCCTTTCGACGAGGTCGCCCGTCGCCCACGCGCGCTCGTGCCCCTGAGCAGCGAGCCCGTCGACGACGAGACCGTGTTGATGTGTATCGATTTCGCCGCCCAGGCGACCGTGCCGCTGCGCCGCTGCGAGTTCCTGGTGCTGCGCGACGGCGACCGCAAGCACCAGCTGGCGCGCATCTACCGCCAGGGTTGGTCGGTCTACCGGCGCCTGCTGCGCCTCAAGGGCGCGACCGGCATTGCGGAGCGGCAGTGGGAAGCCGACCACTTCGAGGACGTGCCCGTCGTCGTGGTCGCGTGCGTCCAGGGCGCCCGCCCCGTCTTTCCGGCCTTCAACGCCGCCCGCTATTACGCGTCGGTGTTCCCGGCGCTCGAGAACCTGCTCCTCGCGGCGCACTCCCTCGGGCTGGGAGCCACGATCACGACCCTGCCGATCTGGTCGGGATGGCAGGCCCGCAGGACCCTCGGGCTCCCGTGGAACGTGGCGCCCGTCGCGGTCGTGCCCCTCGGGTGGCCGAAGGAGCCCCGCGACCCGAAGGAACCCGCCGGGGCCGGTGCCCCCTCGCCCGTCTCGCTGGCGGGGCTCGTTCACCACGACCTCTGGGGAAACCGCTCCCCAACGGGTTCCGGATAGCGCACCGCGGGGAAATTCGCACCCGCTGACGGCACACGGCAACGTCGGAGTGCGGCAGAATGTCACTACGAGATACAGGCAGGTGACCACGTGGCCAGAAAAGGACGAGCACGCCGCTTCCGGGAGGCCCGCGAGCTCAAGCAAGGCTACGACGACGGCCTGTTCAAGGAGCGCGACGCAACCCTTGCGGACGTTCTGGACGACTCCGTTGTCGCCGTCGACGACGACGATGACGACGAAGAGGACGACGCCGAGAGCTACGACTGGGATCCCGACCACCGCCCCGAACGCTGACCACCGCTGTCGCAAGGAGAGTTGCAATGCCGCCCTCAACGCCCGTGTCGGGCCTCCCGGTCCCGCCTGATCTCCAACGGGGAGGTCACCGCGACCGGCAGCAGTGGATCGACTCAGGAATCTTCTGCACCGAGCTGCTCTGCCGCACGATGGGCCAGAAGGACCTGGCGGGCGTCGAGCTCCTCGACGTCGGCTGCGGCACCAAGATCGTCAAGACGCTTCTCGACGGCTCGATCCCGATCGGGCACTACACCGGCGTCGACATCTACTCGCCGATCATCGACTGGCTGAACGAGCACGTCTCCGACTCGCGCTTCGATTTCCACCATTTCAACGCGCACAACGACCTCTACAACCCGGAGGGCACACCCCTGGCCGGGTTCAAGGAGCTCCCGCTCGGCGACCGCCAGTTCGATCTGATCAGCCTGTTCTCGGTGTTCACGCACCTGAATCCCGAGGACTACGTCGCAATGCTCCACCTGCTGCGCAAATACGTGAAGCCCACGGGGCTCGTGCTCTTCTCGCTGTTCCTGAACGACCCCGACAACCCGTCGGTGTACGCGCAGGCACTCAAGATCCAGCTCGCGAGCGACGACCCGGCTGTCGTCGCGGCGGCCAAGGCGACCGTGGCGAAGGTGATGGCGCAGAAGCAGGGCGGCTTCCACGACGAGGTCCCCGAGACGCCGCTGTTGCGCGCCCGGTACGACAAGGCCTACGCGCTCGAACTCATCGCGGGCACCGGATGGGACGTCGTGTCGGTCAACCAACCCGAGGCGCACATCCAGGACTACATCATCTGCCGTCCCGCCTGAGCCCGTCCCGCTAGGTCAGCCGCGGGTCCGTCGCGTCGGCGTCGAGCTCGTAGCGGCGGATCGCCTCCTGCACGGTCTCGCCCTTGACCTCACCCTGTTGCGCGAGCGCGTCGAGCACGGCGACCACGATGTGCGCGGCGTCGACCTCGAAGTGCCGGCGCAGCGCGCTGCGGACATCGGAGAAGCCGAACCCGTCGGTACCGAGCGGCACGAACGGCTGCGGAGCGAAGCGGCCGATCTGGTCGGCGACGAGCTTCACGTAGTCGCACACCGCGACGACCGGCCCGTCGGTCGCGCCGAGCTGCTGCGTCACGTAGGGAGTGCGCGGGGTCTCGGTGGGGTGCAGCCGGTTCCAGCGCTCGCAGTCGAGCGCGTCTTCACGCAGCAGCTTGTACGAGGTCGCGCTCCACACGTCGGCCGCGACGTCCCATTCGTCGGCCAACATCTGCTGGGCCTCGAGCGCACCGAGGAGCAGCGCGCCGCTCCCGAGGATCTGCGCGCGGTGGCGCTTCTCGCCGTCGTGCTCGCGGTAGCGGTAGAGGCCGCGCACGATGCCGTCCTCGACCCCCTCGGGCATCGGCGGCTGCACGTAGTTCTCGTTGTAGAGGGTCAGGTAGTAGAAGCAGTCTTCGGGATTGGTCCCGTACATCCGCCGGATGCCGTCGCGCACGATCACCGCGACCTCGTACGCGAACGCGGGGTCGTACGCGCGGCAGTTGGGAACCGCCGCCGCGAGCAGCTGACTCTGCCCGTCGCAGTGCTGCAGTCCCTCACCCGTGAGCGTCGTGCGGCCCGCGGTGGCGCCGAGCAGGAACCCTCGGCCGCGCGCGTCGCCGAACGCCCAGATCAGGTCGCCGATGCGTTGGAACCCGAACATCGAATAGAAGATGAAGAACGGGATCATCGGATAGCCCCATGTGGAATACGCGGTGCCCGCCGCGGTGAGCGACGCCATCGCGCCGGCCTCCGTGATGCCCTCCATGAGGATGCGGCCGTCGCTCGCCTCGCGGTACGAGAGCAGCAGGCCCGCGTCGACGGGGTCGTACTGCTGACCGAACGGCGCGTAGATCTTGAAGTCGCTGAAGAGGCCGTCCATCCCGAACGTGCGCGCCTCGTCGGGAATGATCGGCACGACGCGCGCGCCCCACTCCGGCTCCTTCAACAGGAGCTTCAACAGCCGGGTGAACGCGGTCGTCGTCGACGCCTGCACCTTCTCGCCGGTTCCCGCGAGCAGCGGCGCGACCACTTCGGCCTTCGGCATGACGACCGTCTTCTTCGACCGGTCGACCCGCTCGGGAAGGAAGCCGTCGAGCGCGCGCCGGCGCTCCATCAGGTACGCGTACTCGGGCGAGTCGGGACCGGGGTGGTAGTAGGGAGGGAGGTCGTCCTCGAGCTGCTTGTCGGTGAGCTCGAGGTAGAGGCGGTCGCGGAAGAGCTTGCGTTCGGCGATCGTCATCTTCTTGATCTGGTGCGTGGAGTTGCGGGCCTCGAAGTCGGGACCGAGGGTCCAGCCCTTCACGGTCTTGGCGAGGATCGCGCTCGGCGCGCCCTCGTTCTCGACCGTCGTCTTGTAGGCCGCGTAGAGCTTGTGGTAGTCGTGGCCACCGCGGGGCAACCGGCGGAGATCGTCGTCGCTCAGGTGCTCGACCATCTTGCGCAGCCGGGGGTCCGGGCCGAAGAAGTGCTCCCGGATGTACGCGCCCGACTCCACGACGTACTTCTGGAACTCGCCGTCGACGGTCGTGTTCATCTTGTTGAGCAGCACGCCGTCGACGTCGCGCGCGAGCAGCTCGTCCCACGCGCTCCCCCAGATGACCTTGCAGACGTTCCATCCCGCGCCGCGGAAGCTCGACTCGAACTCCTGGATCACCTTGCCGTTACCCCGCACCGGGCCATCGAGCCGCTGCAGGTTGCAGTTGACGACGAAGATCAGGTTGTCGAGCCGCTCGCGCGCGGCGAGTGACAGCGCGGCCATCGCCTCGGGCTCGTCCATCTCGCCGTCGCCGACGAAGCACCACACGCGCGCCGCGCTCGTGTCGACGAGCCGGCGGTTCAGGAGATAGCGGTTGAACCGCGCCTGGTACACCGCGGTGAGCGGCCCGAGCCCCATCGAGACGGTCGGGAACTCCCAGAACTCCGGCATGCGCCGCGGGTGCGGGTAGCTCGGGAGCCCGTGACCGGTGGTCTCGCGGCGGAAGCTGTCGAGCTGCTCCTCGGTGAGGCGGCCTTCGAGGAACGCACGCGCGTAGATGCCCGGTGCCGCGTGACCCTGCACGAAGACCTGGTCGCCGGCGCCACCGTCGGCCTTGCCGCGGAAGAAGTGGTTGAACCCGACTTCGTAGAGCGCGGCCGCGGACGCGTACGTGGAGAGGTGGCCGCCGAGACCGTCGAAGCGGTGGTTGGCGCGATCGACCATCGCGACCGCGTTCCAACGGATGAACGCGCGGATGCGGCGCTCGAGGTACTCGTCGCCGGGGAACCACGGTTCCTGCTCGGGCGCGATCGAGTTGATGTAGTCGGTCTGCACCATCGCGGGCACACCGACGCCCTTCTCGCGGGCGCGCTCCATGAGCCGGGCGATCAGGTAGTGGGCGCGGGCCCTTCCCTTGATGTCGATGATCGCGTCGAGCGAGTCGAGCCACTCGGCCGTCTCGCTCTGGTCGATGTCGGGGAGTTGATGGACGGAACCGTCGATGAACACCGGCCCTCCCTCCTTCGGGGGCTTCATCGGCACCAGCCTAAGGCCGGATCAGTGCTTTGCCGTGCAGCCGTGGCCCTCGATCGGGATCTTGACCGTGGCGAGCTTGCACGAGCATGCCTGCAGACAGTGCTCGAGCGACGCGCGGTAGGTGAACGCGCCGAACGCGAGGGCGACGATCACGGCGAGCGTGACGATCTTGTTGACGAGGCTGCGCACGACGAGCACCACGATGAGGCCCGCGGCCGCCAAGCCGACCATGCCGCCGGTCGTCGCGCTTCGTACGAAGTCGACGTCCATCCAGCTCGGAAGCACGAGGCACGGTAGGCCCGGTGAACCGAAAAGCGACGGATTCCGTATGGTGACTCATGCACACAACTCGCTCACACCGTCTCACTGTCCTCATCGCCGTCATCGGCCTCGCCGTCGCGCTCTCCGCGTGCAGCAGCAGCGGGAGCAAGGGATCGTCGCCGACGAGTGGGAGCGGCAGCGGCGCCGCGGGCGGCACGATCGCCATCTCCAACTTCAAGTTCACCGCGATCTCGGTGCCGGCCGGCAGCACGGTGACCGTGTCGAACAACGACACGCCGCAGCACACCGTCACCTCCGACGACGGCACCAGCTTCAACGTGAAGGTCGACCCCGGGAAGTCGGCAACGTTCACCGCGCCGAGCAAGCCCGGCGTCTACAAGTTCCACTGCAACATCCACTCGTCGATGCACGGAACTCTCACCGTCACCTGACGACACCCAACCGCCAAAACCTCCACCGCGATCCTTGGTACTGCATCGATGTCGCATACGACATGGGTGCAGTACCAAGGACTGTTGCGGGTCAGTTGATGACGGCGGCGGCGCGCAGGTCGGCGACGCGATCGGCGTAGCCCAGCTCGGCGAGCACGGCCTCGGTGTGCTCGCCGAGGGTGGGAGCCGGACCTCCGAGCGCGGGACGGACCGCTCCGAACTGGGTCGGGTGCCGGGGCTGACGGAGCCGTCCGAGCACCGGTGACTCCGAGTCGACGAGCAGACCGATCGCCATCGCGTGCGCATCGCGCGCAAGATCGGCGGGCGCCACGACGACCCCGCACGGCACCTGCTCGGCCTCGAGCCGACCGATCGCGTCGACGGTCGTCATCGTCGCGGCGGCCACGTAGCACCGGTCCATGATCTGGCCGGTCAGCTCGCGATGCGCCATGCGCTCGACGATCGTCGCGATACGCGGGTCTTCGTCGACGCCGAGCGCGCGGCACATGCCCGCAAAGTTCGCGTCCGAGGTGGGCGTGCAGATCCCCCAGCCGTCGACGAACCGGAACGGCCGGAAGTTCGACACGAAGCTCGACGGCTGGCTCCGGTCGGCATCTTGGAGCACCTCGTTTCCCGCCGCGTCGGCCCAGAGGAACGACACGACCGCGTCGAGCATCGCGAGCTGCAGGTGCGTGCCGCCCCCGCCGCGCTCGCGCGCAAAGAGCGCCGCGGTGATCGCCTGGGCCGCGTAGAGCGCGGTCACCTTGTCGGCCGCGGTCTGGTTCAGGAAGTGCGGAGCTCCCGACTCGGCGTCGGCCTGGTTCGACGCGAACCCGCCGTAGGCCTGTATCACGGTGTCGTACGCACCCTTGTGCGCGTACGGTCCGACCGGGCCGAATCCCGACAGCGACACGTAGATCAACCGGTCGTGGTCGGCGCACAGCTCCTCGGGGCCGATTCCCAACCGCTCCACCACGCCGGGACGGAAGTTCTGCACGACGACGTCGGCGTCGGCAATCAGGCGCTTGACGATCTCGCGGCCGGCGTCGGTGTGCACATCGACGGCGATGCCGCGCTTCCCGCGGTTGCACATCTGGTACAGCGCGCTCATGCCGTTGACCGATACGCCGACGTAGCGACCGATGTCTCCGAAACCGGGCCGCTCAACCTTGACGACATCCGCGCCTTGATCGGCGAGCAGCGCAACCGCGTACGGTCCGGTGAGTGCGATCGACAGGTCGACGATCTTGACCCCGGCCAGCGGCAGCGGGCCGCCCGGCGGCAGCTCGCTCATGCTTCGAACACCGGGTTGGAGCGGGGGCGGCCACCGGGCCCGCTGTACGCGAGGCCGTAGCCGGGCTCGACCGCGAACTCGACGGGCGCGATCGTCGCGAGCGCGCGTCGCCACGCGGCGATCAGCGCGTCCTCCGCGGGATAGTCGAACGGGTCGGTGAGCACGGTCTCCTCCATCCCTCCGGGCTCGCACGGATGCTCGACGAGCCACCGCGCGGTCCGGGCGATCGCGGCGCGGGCCGGCACGACGTCGCGATAGCCAAGGTCGTGGCGCACGCGCGAGAGGTCGAGCACACGGTGCGTCGGGAGCGGTTGCGTCAGCAGCGGACGGGCCGGAATCGCGAGCGCGTACGGCATCGAGACGATCTCGAGTGAATGATCGAGCGCCGCCGCGACCAGTTCGATCACCTGCCGCACCGAGAGCACTTCCTCGTCGCCTGCGTTGAAGAGCTTGCCCGCCGCCGCGTCGGGTCGGTCGACGGCGAGCAGGACCGCGTGCGCAAGGTTCTCGGTGAAGCCGTGGTGGTGCAGCGTCAGCCCTTCGTCGGCGACGACGATGTGCTCGCGACCGTCGAGGATCCGCCGCACGATCGACCACTCGCGCGGCACGAGTTGGTACGGGCCGTAGACGTACGGATAGCGGAAGTGCGCGGCCGTTGCGTGGTGCGCGAACACGGCCTCTTCGGTGCGCGCGATGCGGTAGCCCTTCTCGTCCTCGTCGGCCGACGCGACGGTTGGGGCGTCTTCCGCGATCGGCAACGGCATGCCGACGGGCTCGTCGAGCCACGGGTTCATCCAGCCTCGGTACGCGGGCACTCCGCCGACCGACACGAACTGCCCGCAGTGCCCGACACTCAACTCCGCGATCCGCCGCAGCCGGCCGTACATCGCGATGACGACATCGAAGGTTGCGCTCGCGAACACGGCTTCGAGATCGGCAGCGTCGTACGGATCGCGGTGCACGTGCACGACCTGCGGTGGCGTCTCGATGCGCTCGTGCAGGCCTCGGTGCACGATCGTCACCTCGTAGCCGCGGTCGACGAGCCCGCGCACGATCGGCACACCGGTCGGCCCGGTACCGCCGATCACGAGTGCACGCATCATCGAGAAGGTCGGCGCCTATGCCGGGGGCGGCGAGGCACCGTAGGAGTCGTAGCGACGCCCCTCTGCCGCGGCGAGATCACTTCCGTGCGCGTACTGGAACGGCGACATGCCGCCGGGCTCCCACGCGTTCACCGAGCCCGCTTCAATCGCGCGCAACGACTTGGGGAGCAACCCGAGGTGCGCGCGCACGTCGTCGACCGGCCAGTCGGCGTACGCGAACCAGTCGGTCGCGAGGAGATCGGTCTCGTCGCTGCGCCCGTTGTCGTCGAGATGCCACGCCGCCTTCGCGCCGCGGTACATCGCGTCCGCGAGGCGCGTCGCCATGCGCTCCGGATCGCCGGAGATGTGACCTCGGTCGTACTCGAAGAAGCCGTTCGCGGCATCGAAGAAGTACCCGGTCTCGAACAGTCCGAGCACCATGGCGAGCAGCGAGAACGCGCCGGGGTCGTCGTTGCACCGCGAGATCAACCCGAAGACCTCGATCTCACACTCGACCGTCGATCCGTAGTCGGCGAGGACGTGCACCCAGTCGTGCTGCGCGAGCGTCGGCGGCGCGCTCTGGGGACGCCCGGGAAAGGTGAAGCCCCTGGCCTTGTAGAAGCGCCAGACGCCGAGACCGAGCGATCCTTCGGGACAGTGCCCGAGCTCGATCCACCGCTGGTGCAGCTCGGCGTCGTCGCAGACGAACTGCCACGCGTCCTCGAGTGCCGTCGTCGTGTGCAGGTGGCCGGGCGGATGCTCGACGAGCTTCTGGAAGTAACCGGAGCGCTGGAAGTCGATGAGCGCGAGACCCAGGGAGCCGTGCGCGACGCGCCGGGCCATGCGCATGAGTTGATCGCAGACCCCGAGACGGCGCGAGTAGCGCTCGACCCGTTCCGCCACGTCGATGGGCAGGGGCACGAGCAGCAACTCGGCGAGCAACATCATCTGGACCATGCGGATGCGGAACTCCGCACTCCGGAACCGCAGGACCTCCGCGAACGCGTCGGGTGGGAGCGGCTCCCCGTCGGCGGCGTCGACGGCGATGCCGGTCATCGAGTCGGCCAGCGCGTTCATCACCGCGCGCTGCACGGGCGTCAACCCGTCGGGCGTGCCCGTCGGCGCGACGGCCGTCGCGATCCCGCGCACGGTCAGCTCGACCTCTTCGCGACGCGGCGGCTCGCGGTTCTCGATGTCCGGAGTCGGGAAAGGGATCGCGGCCTCGACCGTCGATTCCATGCGCGCGCCTCCCGTTCGACCTCGACTGTTTGTCAGAGTCTAGGGAAGTGCGGTACCTGCAATCCCGGGGCGACGACGCGATTGCGCCCGTGCTGCTTCGCCACGTAGAGCGCGGCGTCGGCCGACTCGAGCACCTGCGCGGGCGTCTCGTCGGCTTCGGGGTGCCAGCCTGCGATCCCGATGCTCATGGTCATGACACCGGGCGGGCGGCGCGACGAGTGCGGGATCGCGAGGCCCTCGATCGCCCGGCGCAGCCGGTCCATTCCGATGAGCGCGCCTTCCGCCGTCTCGTCGGGCAGGAGAATCAGGAACTCTTCGCCGCCGTAGCGGTACGCGCCGTCGCCGGCGCGGACATGGTCCGCGATGGCGCGGCCGACGCGGCGCAGAGCCTCGTCGCCCTCGAGGTGGCCGTAGGTGTCGTTGTACGACTTGAACCCGTCGAGATCGCCGAGCGCGAGAGAGAACGGCCGCTGCGACCTGCGGGCGCGCTCGTGCACCGCGGCGAGGTCCTCGTGGAGGCGCAGGCGGTTGCTGAGTTGCGTGAGCGGATCGGTCCGGGCCAGCTTCGCGAGCTCGAACTTCGCGTGACCGAGCTCGTGGTGCAGCTCGGTGACGCGTTGCGCGGCAATGAGGCGGGTCTGGAGCGCGAACGGATCGACCGGCTTCACGAGGTAGTCGTCGGCACCGGCCTCCATCCCCACGACGACGTCCTTGTCGGCGCTCAACGACGTGGCCAGGAGGATGTAGGTGTAGTTGTCGCGCTTCGTTGCCCGCACGCGGCGGCAGAGCTCGGGGCCGTCGAGGCCCGGCATCATCCAGTCGGTGATGAGCACGTCGAAGTCGCCGGTCTGCAACATGTCCCAGGCGATCAGGCCGTCGGCGGCCACTTCGCATTCGTGCGAGAGGCGCTCGATGGCACGCCGGGCCAGCAGCCGGCTCGTGGGTTCGTCGTCGGCGACCAGGACGCGCACGTCAGTTCTCCATGAACGCGACGTCGAGCGCAGAGCACACGCGCACGTGCTCCGCCCGGATTGAGTCGAGCAGGTCGGGGGCCATAGTGAGCGCGGACGCGCGAGCAAGGACCTCGAGCTCGCCGCACAGATCGGCGAGCGTGGTCGCGCCCAGGTTCGCGCTCGCGCCCTTGAGATTGTGGACGGCGCGCTCGACGACGCGCGGATCGCCTTCGATCAGCGCAGCCGACACCGCGCCGAGCTGCTGGGTCGAGTCGTCGACGAACTCGGTGACCACGGCTGTGAGGAGCTCGCCGTCTCCCCCGTCGAGCTCCCGCAGCATCGCGAGGCGCTCGGGATCGAGGGGTGAGCCACTGTCGACGGGAGCGACCGCGATCGGCGCGGGCGGCTCGTCCTGCTGACGCTCGTCGATCCACCGGACGAGCACCGCGTCGACGGCAGCACCCCTGACCGGCTTCGTCACGTAGTCGTCCATGCCCGCGGCCAGGCACCGCTCACGGTCGCCTTCCATCGCGGCGGCGGTCATCGCGATCACCGGGAGCCTGCGGCCTTCGTCGCCCTCGAGCCGGCGCAGCTGGCGGGTGGCCTCGTAGCCGTCCATCTCGGGCATCTGGCAGTCCATGAGCACCGCGTCGAACGCGGCGCCCTCCGACGCGTGCTCGGCGATCGCCTCGAGCGCCTCGCGTCCGTTCTCGGCCACGACGACCGAGTAGCCGAGCTTCTCGAGGATCTTCGTCGCGACGAGCTGATTCATCGCGTTGTCCTCGACGAGCAGCACGTGGCCGTGACGGCGCATCGCGTCGCTGACGGTTCCCCGCGGCGCGACGATCTGCGCGGCGGGTGCACCCGCGGCCGAGAGCCCGGTCACGAGGCAGTTGAAGAGCTCCGATTGACGCACCGGCTTCGCGAGCGCGCCGCTGAGCTTGCACTCGCGCGCGACGTCGTCGCTGACCTTGCCCGACGAGCTGAGCAGGAACAGCTTCGCGGCGGCGAGATCCGGCTCGGAATTCACCGTCCGCGCGAGCTCGAGACCGTCCATCTCCGGCATGTTGAGGTCGAGCACCACGATGTCGTAGGCGCGCTGCGCCGCGCTCGCGGCGCGCATGCGCGCCAGGGCCGCGTGGCCTCCGGCTTCCTCGTCGGGCTGCATGCCCCACGACGCAAGCTGCTGATGCAGGATGAGCCGGTTGGTCGCGTTGTCGTCGACGATCAAGACCCTGAGCGACTCGAGGTCGCTGATCTCGAGCTCGATGTCGGCCGTCTCCGCCGCCTGCTTCTCGAGCGGGAGCTCGAACCAGAACGTGCTGCCGACGTCGACCTCACTGTCGAGGCCGAGATGACCACCCATGAGCTCCACCAGCTGACGCACGATCGCGAGACCGAGGCCGGTGCCACCGAAGCGTCGGGTCGTCGACGAGTCGGCCTGCGAGAACGGGTCGAACATCCGCGCCTGATCGTCGGGCGCGATCCCGATGCCCGTGTCGGTCACTTCGAAGCGCACGTTGGCGACGGTCGGCGTGTCGGACACAAGTGAGGCGGACAGGACGACCTCTCCCTCGGCGGTGAACTTCACCGCGTTGGCCATCAGGTTCACGAGCACCTGGCGCAGGCGGGTCGGATCGCCGCGCAGCGCCGTGCGCAACCCGAGATGGCGGTGGACGAGCAGCTCGACCCCGCGCGTCTGCGCAGTCTCGGCGAACAGCGCGGCGACGTCTTCGAGCAGCAGGCCGAGGTCGAGGTCGACCAGCTCGATCTGGAGCTTGCCCGCCTCGACCTTCGAGAAGTCGAGGATGTCGTTGATGATGCCGAGCAGCCCGTCAGCGGCCGTCTGGACGCCGCTCGCGTAGCGGTGCTGCTCGTCGGTCATCGGCGAGTCGAGCAGGAGCTCGGTCAGCCCGATGACCGCGTTCATCGGGGTGCGGATCTCGTGGCTCATCGACGCGAGGAACTGCGACTTCATCCGCGACGCTTCGAGCGCGGCGTCGCGAGCGGTCGCGAGCTCGGCTGCCGCGCGTTCGCGCTCGGTGACGTCACGCGTGTTGACGACGAAGCCCCCGACCGTCGCGTCGGAGACCAGGTTGAGGACGGTGCCTTCCATCGACACCCACGAACCGTTCCGGTGCCGCATCCGGAACGTGAGCGCGACG
This sequence comes from Acidimicrobiia bacterium, assembly GCA_038240075.1. GTDB lineage: Bacteria > Actinomycetota > Acidimicrobiia > IMCC26256 > PALSA-610 > DATBAK01. The sequence continues at coordinate 13,604 of JBBSEC010000017.1, read as the reverse complement.
GTCTCACCGGGGTGGTCGTAGATGTCGGCGAAGGCCTGGATCACGCGTGCCTTGTCGTTGGGATGCAGGAGGTCGGTGACCCGGGTCCCGACCACATCCGACGGCGCGTAATCGAGGACCCGGCTCGACGAGGGACTCTGGTAGATCGCGATCGAGTGATCGTCGACGACGGTGATGAGATCGAGCGAGTTGTGTACGAGCGAACGGAACCGGGCCGACTGCTTCCGGGCCGAGCCCCACAGGAGCAGGCCCATGCCGAGCGCGAGCAACGCGCCGAGCAATCCGAGCGCGATCTCGACGCGCACGAGGCCGGTCAGCGAATTGCGCGCGACGCGAGCTTCTTCGGCGGAGGCGTCGCCGGTGACGCTCGACAGCTGCGCGCCGGTGAGCCGCATGAGCAACAGCGTCGGCTCGAACGACGGGCTCTTCCGACCCACGAGCAGCAGCGTGTTGCCGTCGTCGACGACCTGGTGGATGAGGTCGCGCTCGTGCGCGAGCTTGACCCGGATCGCGTCGCTCGCGGGCGGCGGAACGGTCACGAGATCGTCGAGGCTTCCCTGCGGCGCCGGCGCCTTCCCTCCGTGGAGGAGCGCGTCGGCGGCCATCTCCATCGCCCGGCGGTCTTCGTCGGGATCGGCCTGGTGCCCGTCGACCTTCAACAGCACGTCTTTGATGTAGCTCTCGACGTAGGAACGTTGGCGCGACGTCACCGAGATCACGAGGGGCGTGTCGCTCTCCTGTGAGAGGCCCCACGCGTTGTACGCCACCATCGACGAGATGAGCACGACGAACGTCGCGATGATCGCGGTGATTCGCTTCTGGCCCCTGACGGCGTTGCCCATCCGTCGCAGGCGGGACTGGTCGCGGGTTTCGAGCTCCATCAGCCCGCCACCGTGAGGAGCGCGTACATCCCGCCGCGGTAGTTACCCGAGAGGTTGCAGTACAACACGTAGTGGCCGGCGGGAAGCTTCAGCGTGAGGTTGCGCGTCGCACCGAGTCGGATCTCGCCGAGCGACCCGACCTCGTGCAAGCGCGGCGAGTGTTCGTCGACCGTGATGTCGTTCTTCTGGATCGGCAGCGCGTCGGCCGCGACGTCGGTGCCGGCGACGATGAACTCGTGCGTCGACGGGCCGGTGTTCCTGACGCGGAACGTCACGTAGCCCGCGTGGACGAGCGGGGCGTCGGTGGTCAGCCCGAAGTCGTGCTCGTGGACGTTGACCGGGGCGCCTCTGGGTGCCGCATCGCCCCGCGAGCACGCCGCCGCGATGCCGATCAGCAGCATCGAGAGGAGAACGCGGCCGAATTGGCCGCGTCGGTGCGCGTCGCCCCATCCCTGGTTCACTGACCCCAGATCGGCAGGCCTGGGCACCCGCTTGAGGTGTCGGCACGGGGCCACCCGGCGGTGCACGGCACGGAATCGGGCCAATAGGGTTCGCCGATGCGATTCCCCCAATCGGGCATGAGCCCCGAGGACCTCCGCGCGGCGCTCGAGAAGATGCGCGGCAACGACGCCGACTGGCGGTCCGGGCGCACCTGGAGCCTGGTCTATTCGGCGGGGGCGGAGCACGAGGCGGTCCTGAAGGACGCGTACCTCGAGTTCTTCAGCGAGAACGGTCTCAGCCCCTCGGCGTTCCCGAGCCTCGCCCGGATGGAGCGCGAGGTCGTCTGGGCGCTGCTGGACCTCCTGGGGGCCGACCCGGACCGGGCCGGAGGCACGATGGCCTCGGGCGGGACCGAGAGCATCATCCTGGCGGTCAAGGCCTACCGCGACGCGAGCCCCGTCGGGCGCCCGGCCATCGTGGTGCCGTCGACGGCGCACCCGGCGTTCATCAAGGCCGGCGAGCTCCTGCGCGTGCGCACGGTCGTGGTGCCGGTCGGGCCTGATCTGGTCGCCGACGTCGAGGCCACCGCCGCCGCGATCGACGACGACACCATCCTCCTCGCGGCGTCGGCACCGGCGTTCCCCTACGGCCTCGTCGACCCGGTCACTGCGCTCGGCGCGCTCGCGCTCGAGCGCGGCGTCGGTCTCCACGTCGACGCCTGTCTCGGCGGCTTCGTGTTGCCGTTCCTGCGCGCGCTCGGATACCCGGTGCCGCCGTTCGACTTCTCCATCCCGGGCGTCACGTCGATCTCGGCCGACCTGCACAAGTACGGCTACGGAGCCAAGGGCGCGTCGACGATCCTCTACGCCGACCGGCAGCTCCGGCGCTCGCAGTTCACCGCGCACACCGACTGGCCGGGCGGCGCGCTGGCGTCACCGACGCTGCTCGGCACCCGCCCCGGCGGCGGCATCGCGGCCGCGTGGGCTGCCATCCACCACCTCGGAGCCGACGGCTACCGGCAGCTGTTCGCATCCGTCATGGACACCGCGACCCGTCTCCAGACCGGCATCCGCCAGATCGGCGACCTCGAGATCGTCGGCGAGCCCCCGATGACCGTCTTCGCGTTCGGGTCCGCAGGCCGCGACATCTTCGCCATTGCCGACGGCCTCGAACGGGAGGGCTGGCGGATCGACCGGCAGAGCAACCCCGACTGCCTGCACCTCATCGTCAACCCGGTCCACGCCCAGGTGGCGGACGCCTTCCTGGCGGATCTCGAGGCGGCGTACGCGGCCGCCCCGGCCGTCGGCGAAGGCCCGTCATCGGCGGTCGTCTACGGCGTGACGTCCCACGTGCCCGTCGAAGGCGACCTCGGCGAGACCATCCTCCGCCACATGGAGATGCGGTACGACGACGAGGGGTGACCTTCGACACCCCTGCGGGGGGCCGGTACAGTGGCCCATTGCCTCGGGGGGTGGCACCACATGGGGCGGTCTCCGTTCGAAGATGCTCAGAGTCGCATTCGTGACGCACTCGAACGCGCAGCGCAGCCGGCGATCTCCTGCTCCTTCCAGCCCGGCGGCGTGGCCGTGCTGCACCTCATGGGCGAGCGCCGCCGTGAGATTCCGGTGCTGTTCGTCGACACCGGTTACCACTTCCAGGAAACGCTCGAGTTCAAGGATCGGCTCGCCGAGATGTGGGGCCTCGACCTCCGGTCGATCCGGGCCGACCAGACGACCGAGTCGCAGCAGGAGTACCTCGGCCCCCTGTACCGGACCAATCCCGACCAGTGCTGCGAGGACCGCAAGACCGGTCCCCTGTTCGCCGCCCTCGATGCCTACGACGTGTGGATCACCGGCCTGCGGCGCGACCAGACCGACGCCCGCCGCGACACCCGGACCGTCGAACGGCGGCTGCTGCCCAGCGGCCGCGCGGTGACCAAGGTCAACCCGATCGTCGACTGGACCGCCGCGGATCTCGTGGCGTACACGGCGATCAACGACATCCCCGTGCACCCGCTCATGGATCAGGGATATCCGAGCATCGGGTGCGCGCCCTGCACCGCCGGCGCCACCGACGGCTCGCGCGCCGGTCGCTGGTCGGGCGCCAAGATCGAATGCGGCCTCCACACGTCCCTGGAACGGATGGAAGGAGTGGGGGCGGACGCATGATGCGATGCCATCGATGAAGGACGGCTCCCTCGCGGCGGCCGTTCTCGACAATGGAAGCGCGTCGGCGCCGGTCCCCATCGCGCTCATCGAAGCGTGCAGCCTCCCCGAGGTCGGGTCGAGGCTCGCGTTCCTCTCGGTGCGTATGGACGACACGTTGCGGCGCCCGTTCCGGCTCGACGGTTCGATCATCGCGATCCGTCCCGACGTCGCGGCCGACCTGGGCTCGGCCGCCTTCGTGCTCCGCGAGGCGATCGAGCTCGCGTCACTCGGTGGCGGACGCATCGGCTGGGCCGACCGCATCGTGGCCCACGCGACCGCCGTCGTGTTCACGCGCACCGGCCTGCACCGCCGCCTGGCCGCCGGCGCGCATCTCGTCGCGGGCCTCGCCGCGGAAGACTTCACGCTCGCGGATCTCGACGCGCGGCCGCGGGAGACCGCGGGTCTGATCGCGCGTTTCCTCGAGGCGCGCGACCACTCCGGCTCACCGTGCGTCGACTCGGTACTCGACGCGGCGGCGCGTGCGCTCCCTCTTGCCGTCCCTACGCAGGTGTTGCTCACCGCGGGCGGTGACGATCGGCAAACGGTCGACTGGGACCTCGGCGTCAACACGTACGGCATCGCGCCGCGGCCGACACCGTGGACGGCCGCGTTCGGTTCGTGCACCGCGTCGTCACCCACGTACCGCGGCTTCGACGCGGCCGGTCAGCTCAAGTACCGACTCATCGAGGCCGCGCTCGCCGATCGCCTCGACGCGTCGGTCGCGGCCGAGACGAAGTTGATGCGCAGCACGATCCTCGCGGCGCTCGGTGTCGCCGAGGATCAGGGCGTCGAGGTCGTGATGACACCGTCGGGAACCGACGCGGAGCTCGTTGCGCTCGCGGTCTCGCTCGCGGCGGGCGCGCCGATTCGATCCATCGTCGTCGGCCCGAACGAGATCGGCCGCGGCAGCCTTCCCGCGGCGCGCGGCCGGCACTTCACCGCCGCGCTCCCGAGCGGACGCACGGCCGAGGACGACGAAGTTGTGGTCGGCATCGATCCCGATCGCGTCGGTGTCGTCGAGATCGCAATCCGCGACGCGGCCGGCGCGATGCTCTCCCCCGACGCGGTCGAGAACCACATCGACGCGGAGCTGACGGCCTCACCCCACCGCATGCTGCTGCACGTCGTCGAAGGATCGAAGACCGGCATCCGGCTGCCGCGATCGGGCGCGGTCGAACGGTGGCAGGCGCGCGAAGGTGACCGGCTCGACATCGTGGTCGACGCCGCGCAGATGCGCATCGACCAGCACACGGTCGTGTCCCATCTCGAGCAGGGCCGCATGATCTTCGTCACCGGCTCGAAGTTCTTCTGCGGCCCGCCGTTCTCGGGCGCGCTGTTGATCCCGCGCGAGCTCGCCGACCGCGTGCGCGCCGCGACCGACCTGCCGGAAGGCCTCTCCGACTACCTCACCCGCGCCGACGTGCCCGACACCCTCGGGCCGCTGCAGGACGCGGCGCGGCCCGGCGTCAACTTCGGGTTGCTCGCGCGGTGGGCCGCGGCGCTTGCGGAGATGCGGTCGTTCCACAACGCGTCGAAGGAGATCCGCGACGAGATCCTCCGCGTCCTCGTGTCGGGGCTCCGCCGGATCCTTGCCGCGTCGCCGCACGTCGAGATCGTCGAGAGCCCGTACACACCGATTCCCGATCACGACGAGCGCGGGCTCGACGACCTGCCGACGATCTTCACATTCCTCGTGCGCCACCCAGGGGGCGGCTACCTCGACATGGACCAGGCCAAGGTCGCGCACCGTCTCCTCGCGCAGGACGCGCGCCGCCAACTCGAGGTCGACGGCGAGGTCCACCAGTCGGCGAGCCGGTCGTTCCAGATGGGCCAACCCGTGAAGATCGCGGTCGACGGCGACACGTGGACCGCAGGCCTGCGCATCGCGATCGGCGCGACCACGATCTCGCAGGTCGTCTTCGACTACACCCGCGGCGAGAGCTGGACCGATCGCGTCGAGTGCGAGCTGGCCGACATCAGAGACGGCCTCGCCAAGCTCGCGCTCATCGTCGAACGCGTCGATCTCGACGCGTCGGGTTGACGGTGTTCACACACGAACCGACAGTGAGTCAGTCGTCGTTGTTGATCCTGCCGAATCCGAGGCCGAAGTAGCCACCCACCTTGGCGTTCGTGGGCTGGCTGAACGACACGAGGACGAACTCATCGGGTTCGACCGTGGTGTCACCGTTCACCGTGATCGTCACCGACTCCTCCGTGTCGCCGGGAGCGAACGTCACCGTGCCCGTCGCCGGGATGAAGTCGTCGGCGGGGTCGGCCTGCCCTGCCGGCGCGCCCGGCGTCTGCTTCGTCGTCCACTGCACGGTGACCGTGTGGAGCGACGGGAATGTCAACGAGACCGGGATGTGGAGGTCGACCGTGCCGGAATTTCCCTCGTCGACCTGCCCGACTTTGGGAACGACGATGGGGAGCGGCTCGAGCCGCCCGATCGTGTTCATTGCGGTGTTCGTGAACCACAGCGCGCCATCGGGGCCGGCCGCGATCGCGAACGGAGTGCCGATCGACGCGTCCTTGTAGTTCGAGATTGTCCCCGCCGTCGTGATCCGACCGACGGAGATTCGGTCGGCGAACCACAGCGCGCCGTCGGGCCCGGTCGTGATGTCATTTGTGCTCCGGATGGTGCCGGCCCGGAAGCGTGTGATCGTGCCGGTCATGGTCATCCGCACGACCGCGTCGACTCCGATCATCGTGAACCACATCGCCCCGTCGGGACCGGCGGTGATACCCGCCCCACCACCGCCGGAGATGAGGGCGTTCGTGAAGTGCGTAATGGTGCCGCCCATCGTGATCCGGCTGATCACGCCACTGTTGGCGTTGGTAACCCACATCGCGCCGTCGGGACCGGCCGCGAGGTCGTACGGGAAGTTGAGGCTGGCATCCGCGTAGCTCGTGACCACACCGGCGGTGGTGATCCGCCCGACGGTGTCGCCGGATTCATTGGTGAACCACAGCGCACCGTCAGGCCCGCCCGCGATGCCCACTGGGAACGAGATGCTCGGATCGGTGAAGTGCGACACCACCCCTGCCGTCGTGATTCGCCCGATGGAGTTTCCGGCTGTGTTCGTGAACCACAGCGCGCCGTCGGAGCCGGCCGCAATGTTCCGCGGGCCGTTGATGCTCGGATCGGTGAAGTGCGACACCACCCCTGCCGTCGTGATTTGCCCGATCGAGTTTCCGACTCTGTTCGTGAACCACAGCGCGCCGTCGGAGCCGACCGTGATACCCGACGGTCCCGACACGCTCGCGTCGGTGTAGTGGGTCACGATCCCGGGCGGCGGGGTCGCCGCGGCTCCCGCATCGACCGGCGAGGCGAGGCTGGCGAGCGGGAATCCGATCAGCACCGCGGCTGCTACCGCGAGGTGCCGCAATCCGTGCGACGAGCCTTGCCCCATGGCTGTCTCCGATCACGCGCCTCGAGCCGACCTCGATGCGAGGTGACGGCTGTATGACGAACCAGGCTAGACCGGGATCGGCCGTGGCGTCGTGGGCCACGCCACGGCCGACGCGGCCGAGCTCACCGCCGCTTTCGGCAGACGTACGCGAGCAGGTAGCAGTCGTCGGCCTCGGCGAAGACGCCCCAGTTGCGCGCGACTTCGATCGGGTCGAAGCCGCCCTCCGCGCGCGGGTGACCGAGATAGTTCAGACCCTTCACCTCGAGGATGTCGAGCCCGGCGGCGCGGAGCTTGGCGGTGAACTGGGCCTCTGAGTACTCGATCTTGTGGTCGTGATTGATGAAGTCCGGAGTGTGCATGCGACACACCGGCCCGTTGGGAGTGTCCAACGCGAGGTGCCCGCCGGGTCGGAGCACGCGCGCGATCTCCTTGAGCGTGAGGTTGGCGTCCTCGGGCGTCACGTGCTCGATCGTCTGTCCGCTGTAGACGAGGTCGAAGCTGTCGTCGGCGAGGCCGGCGAGGTCGGTCATCGAGTGATAGCGGTACGAGACCGTTCCCTTTGGAGTCTCGACGCGATCGGCGATCTCACTGTGGCGGTAGATCTCGTCGCGCTCCGACGCGGGCAGGTCGACGATGACCAGTTCGTCGAACGAATACGGGTAGCGCAGCGCGCTGACGAGCGCGCCCGCGCGGTCGGATTGATGGGTTCCACCCAAGTCGAGAATGCGGCGCGCTCGCGGGAGCGATCGAACGAACTCGACGCGGCTGTAGTGGATGGACGCGAGCAGATCGACGTAGTTGACGGTCCAGCGGAACTCCTCACAGGTGCGGAGGTGATCCAACAATCCGTTCCGGTCGATCTCACCACTCTTCAGGAGTGCGGTGAAATGGCCGCGACCTTGGGCGTCCGGCTCTCGGCGCAGCATGATGTTGTACGCGTAGCGAATGAACGTCTCCGGAGGAAGGTCGAACACCGGGAGTTGAGGACCGCGCCGCGCGTGGTAGCGCCGGCGCGTCGTCCGCAGCCGGTCTTTCACCGCGTCCGGGAGCAGCGGGCTCTGCCAAGCCCGGTGCGCGAGACCGCGGGAACGCTCGGCCAGCTGTAGCTTCGGCATCTGCGGGAGTGTAAGCAGGTACGGGCTCAGGTTCCCGCGCTGGGCCCGCCGCGATCATCACGATGTCGTTGCGGATCGAGCAGCCGTACGAGCGTGTCGTAGGTGGCCAGCTCGTGGCGACACACGGCACACGAAACTGCGTGCGCGCGCACGCGACGTTCCTCGTCGGCACTCGCCGCGTCGAGCGCGACGGCGCCGAGAAGCAACGCGGCTTCCTCGTGGGTCATCAGGGCACTCGCCAATCGAGATGCGCGAATTGGACACGTGCCGTGCCCGCGTCGCGAGAAGGAAGTCGCCAGGGCGGAGCCACCATGGGGGGGGGCGGCGGTCTCCGCCCCGGCTGCGCTGGGCGGTTTCGCGACAACTACGACACCAATCGCCGCCGCGGATGGCGGCGGCGATGCATTCGCCTTGCGCGGCTTCGCCCTACTGGGGCGAGCGATCCGGCGCCGGTCGCACGCTCAGCGTGTCGATGAGCGCCCGAGCGAGAAGCACACTCTGGTTCGTGACTGCCTTGACCTCGGTCTCGACCGCCAATCTCAACTCGTCCGCGGTCGTCTGGGCTGACGCAATGACGGCTCGGGCCCGGCGCAGGGAGATCTCCGACGACGCGGCACCCGCGAGTGCGGCAAGGACATGGAGGTCCGTGTCGGTCCAGGCGTACGGTTCGGTCCCGATGAGACAGAACGTCCCGAGGACCCACCCCGCGTCGTCTTCGATCGGGTAGCCGGCCCACGCGGCCACGCCGCTGATCTCGATTGCCGGGTTGTCGTCGGTGCGCGGGTCATTGCGGGCGTCGTCGACGACGAACGGCTTGCTCGATCCGACGACGTAGCGGCAAAACGACTCGGCAATCGGGCCGATCTGGGGTGCGCCGTCGGCGACACCGACGGTGCTCTTGTAGGCGTAGTGCTCGGCATCGACGAGGGTGATGCACGCGCGCGTCGCACCCGTGACTGCGGCGGCGAGCTCGGTGAGCCGGTCGAACGCATCCTCCGGGCCCGTCTCGAGGAGCCCGGAACGTTCGAGGGCGGCAACCCGCTCGGGTGCGCCGACGCCGTCGCGCCACCAGTCGTCGGGCGTCATTCGTGCGTGCCGAAGCCGCGGCGGTGGGTCGGGCTGTCGGCCTGGTCGGTCGCGATGCTGATCACGAAGCAGTCTTCGATGTCGACCTCGTTGCGCAGACGGCGGAGTCCGCTGCGGATTCGCGACTTTACCGTTCCTTCTGGCACTTCGAGGCGAGCGGCCACGGCCCGGTAGCTGAGTCCTTCGAAGTACGCGAGCTCAATCGCGGTTCGTTCGGCGTCGGGCAGCAGGGAGAGCGCACGGCGCAACTTGTCGCCCGTCTCGGTTGCGATCAGGGCGCTCTCGATCGACGGGCCGCGCGTTGCCCGGCTCGCGGCCCGTTGTTCGCGCCGTTGCCGGTTCGACTCCGAACGCAGCAGGTCGAGGCTGCGTCCGCGAGCCTGGAGACGAAGCAATCCGAGCAGCGACCCGCGGTCGGGGTCGAATCGCTCAGGCGCGCGCCAGAGTCCGGCGAAGACGTCGGCAACCACGTCGTCGCATCCCGAGCTGGCGCTGCCAAGCACCATCCTTGCGACCGCGGCCACGGACCCCGAGTAACGACGGAACAGCTCGACAAAGGCCGCGTCTCTGGCGGCAGGCGCCGCGAAGACGAGTTCCTGGTCAGTCCACGTCACACAGGTGAACGCGGTCCGCAGGTCGGCGCTCTGCGTTGGCGCATCTACGGGCGACTCGGTGGCACGCTCGACAGCGTTGCCCGCGTCCGACGCCCCGACGAACGACATCTCAGCCCTCCCCTGAAACTTGCCACCAAGGCCAAGGTCCGGAGCCGCCCACAGAGTAGTTGCCGGAATCACCCTCCACATCGCGTCCGGTGACCCACGCGAAACGCCGTGGGGCATGAGCCCCTGGTCGCCGTGGGCACACTGCACCTATTCGGCGATGTTCAGCACCTGATCAATACCGCTGATCTCCAACAGCCGGGCGACCATCCTGGACGGGTTGCGGATGATCAGCGTGTGCCCTTCGGCCTGCGCCTTTTGCTGCGCGGCAATGAGCATCGCGATGCCGCCCGAGTCGCAGAAAGTGAGGTCGCCGAGATCGAGCACGACCGTGTACGCGGTGGGGATCGCGGCCATCACCGCCGGCTCGACCACGTCACGGCTCGCGCCGTCGAGCTCGCCGCGCACACGCAGGATGAGCGTTCCTGGTTCTTCCGATACGTCAACCCAAGCCGATGGTTGCCATGACGAGGTCATCGCGTTTCACTTCCTGAGCGTCGAGCCAAAGGAAGTGGCGACCGGCTCAGTGGCGGCAGGGTCTGGACCGTGGCCAAACGAGCGTCGCTCCCAAGAGCGGATTGACCCCACCGTACTCGTACGTCACGGCCGCGTGACCGCAACACGGTCCGTGGCGATGGGTTCGGGCCTGGCGAGCCGTCTCACGGGTAGATCTTCACCAGCTACGCCGCGGGCGCGACCGCGGGAACGATCACCGTCACCGGCCTCAGCACCGCCAAGAGCTACACCTGCACCGTCACCGCCACGAACGCCCGAGGTGTCGGGCTCGCGTCGGCACCGTCGGCGCCGATCACGCCGTAACTCCCACGGGTCGCTGCCCGGCAACGTTGCTTCGCGGGAATCGGTCAATCGACGTATCTACCGATCCGCGTTGAGCGAGAGACGGGGTGGGTGCTCACTCCACCGCCACTATTGCCGAGACTTGGGTGCTCCGTCCCTCGCTCGGGACGCGACGCTCACGCGTACACAACTGCTGATCGGGCGCGCCTCGACGAGCGCACACCGACCGGGCAATCTGGGAGGGTGGGGAAAGCTCGCTTGCTTGCTGCAGCGTTCGCCTGGGTGCTCGCGACGCCGCTTGCGGCGTGGTGGTTGATCGGCGATCAGTCGGAAGGCGGAATCGCGCCCCGGAACCGGGACTACGTCGCTCACGCGCCCAAGCTTCCGAGTTGGCTGGTCCCTACCGCGGGCGCGCTTGCGCTCTTGACGTTCCTGATCTGCGGCGCAGCCCTTGCGCACGCCGTACTCCACCGACGCGTTGACCGCCGATGGTTGGGCGTCCTCGCGCCGCTCGCGCTCGGTGGCGTGCTCGTCGCGTACACGGGGCGCGTTGCGACGGCCGGAGTTCACGGCGCGAACATTGGATTTGGGCTGTGCGTGATTCTCGGCGGACCGATACTCGCGGTCCTCGTCGCCTCGGCCATCGTGCTCAGCGTTGCCATCCGAAAGACGCACGCCCCGGACCATGAGTTGGAGTCGCAGCCAGGCGCGCAGAACGCGCGTGGAACGGACATTCTGGGCCGATGACCGGCGATGGAAGACAACCGTTCGTCGTGTGCGCGTTCTGGCACGTTTGAGCGAGCGCCGCCGGCACATCGAACACGACGCCACGAAACCACGGCACCGCGTGACACGTACACAACCATCAGGGCATTCTGTAGGCGGTGAGCGGGGAACCGGGCGGCGACGCAGTGGCACAGCTGATCGTCGCTACTTGCCAGTTTCCCGTGAGCGCAGATGTAGCCCGAAACGGCCGCTACGTGATGGAGCAGCTTCGCACTGCAAGGGAGCGCGGCGCTCACGTCGCGCACTTCCCGGAGGCGTGCCTCTCCGGCTATGCGGGATCAGACCGTTCGTCGTACGACGACCTGGACTGGACGCAGGTCGAAGCGGTCACGCGCAAGCTCTTCGAGCTCGCGGGCGAGTTACGTCTTTGGCTCATCATCGGATCAGCGCATCGGCTGACCGGAAGCCACAAGCCTCACAACAGCGTGTATGTCGTGAACGACACCGGCACGCTCGTGGACCGCTACGACAAGCGGTTCTGTTCGGGCGACCCATCCGGGCAATCGGGCGACCTCGCTCACTTCACGCCCGGCGACCACCTCGCGGTGTTCGACGTGCGCGGCATTCGGTGCGGCGTGCTGGTCTGCTACGACTACCGCTTCCCCGAGCTGTACCGGAGGTACAAACGATCCGGCGTCCAACTCATGTTTCACTCGTTCCACGCGGCCAACGTCGCGCCCGAAGCGTTCCACGCGATGGATGCGCACTTTGGCACGGAGTTGCGGCGGCTCAACGGCGCCGGGACCTACCCCGGCATCACCATGCCCCCGAGCATGACGGCCGCCGCCGCCGCGAATCACATGTGGATCAGTTGCCCCAACTCGTCGGCACCCGAAAGCTGCTGGGGATCGTTCTTCGTTCGCGCCGACGGCGTCACCGTCGGACGACTCCCAAGCAACCGCGCCGGAATACTGATCTCCTCCGTCGACACCCGAATCCCGCTCTACGACTCCACCCTCGCATGGCGTGACCGAGCACTCGATGGTCAACTCCATAGCGGCACTCTCGTTGACGATGCGCGGTCCGACAACCGCACCCAGCTCTGACCCCTCGAAGCGCGGACGCGAATCAGGCACCCCTTTCAGGGTGCCTGACCTGCACATCTACCGGTGGGCCGTGCAAGATTTGAACTTGCGACCCCTTCCGTGTCAAGGAAGTTCGCACTTCTCGCCCACCAGCACGAACGCCTTCTGACCTGCGAAAACAGTGCTCGTCAGTACGCGCCGTTACGCTGCTTTTCGCGGCCTCTCGCGGCCTGGCCGCGGCCTGTCGACGTAGCGAGCGAGGTGGGTGCGATGGAACTCGGACACCCGTACAAGACGGACGCATTGGACGACCAGCGTTCGCGACATCGCCGCTGGCTCGCGGTACTCCCGGGCCTTGTCGAGGAGCAACCCGCACTCGCCGCGTCGTTGGTGCCGTCAATTCGTGCACTGCCGGGCGATCGTCGCGTCGAACTTGAGGTCGCGGTGCGCGGCGCCGTCGACCTGTTGGCCTTCCCGGCGGTCATCGCCGCTCTCGATCGCGCGTTGCTCCGTCGTTTTGCTGACCTGATCGACGAAACGTTCGCCGAGGTTGCTGACCATCTTGGGAAACCCGAGGCATTGACTCGCAGAGTCGGCGCGATCCGTGCCAACGCGAAGACCGCACTCGTCGAGGCTGAGGAGGAACCGTTGGGGCCGGTTCCCGACGAGCAGGAATTGACCGATCTCTTCGTACTGCTTCGCGTGGCGGACTTTTGCCTCCCCGCGTAACGCGGGCCTTTGGCGAACCAGACGCGTCGCTCGACGAACCCCGCGCGTAGAAGTCCGGCGCGCTGCACTTGTCGCACCCGCTCGGTACCGTCGCGGCGTGGTTGACGTCGATCTTCTCCCGCAGAACAACGGGAGGGTCGTCCTCGTCATGCTCCAAGACGGAACCCAACTCGAAGGCGAGATTCACAGCATGGGGGGTCGCTTCGAGATCGGCGGCTTTGCGTTCGACGCGTGGGAGATCGAGGAACTCGAAGACGTCACCTGACACGCGCGGAGGGCGAGCAGATCGCCTAATACACGGGTGATCTTTCGGACATCCGCGACACACGTCAAGCGCGGTGCGAGCGTGCGGGGATGAGCTGGCTTCCTGATTTGGTGCGCTGGTCGTCACCGGCTGGCGAGGTCCG
>JBBSEC010000016.1:0-53917 GCA_038240075.1 Acidimicrobiia bacterium | reverse complement strand
GCCGCGGCGGGCGCGACGTCGACTCCCTCACGCAGACGGATCGCCAGCGCGAACGCCTCCTCGGCGCGCGCCGGGGCCGTGAGCGTCTCCGATCCGGCCTCGGTGGCCGTGCCGCCGTCGGCGACCCGCTCGATGTACTGCTCGGGAGTGCGCACGGTCCACCACCGGCGACCCTGCGTGTAGCCGTGCGCGGCACACCCGATCGCGAGGTAGTCGCCGCCGGTCCAGTAGACGAGGTTGTGTCGGCACTCCTGCCCCGGCTTCGCCCAGTTCGAGATCTCGTACCAGGCGAGCCCGGCCGTCGCGAGCCGCTCGTCGGCGATCGCGTACTTGTCGGCCTGGTCGTCGTCGTCGGGCGCGCGCGACGTGCCCGCCGCGACCCGCTTGCCCATCGGCGTCGCGGGCTCGACGGTGAGCGCGTACGCGCTCACATGGTCGGGATCGAGCGCGAGCACATCGTCGAGGGTCGCGCGCCAGTCGGCGTTCGTCTCACCCGGCGTCCCGTAGATGAGATCGACACTGACGCGCGCGAAGCCCTCGTCTCGCGCGGTCTCGATCGAGCGCGCGACGTTGGCGCGGTCGTGGGTGCGCCCGAGGGCCGCGAGCACGTGCGTTCGGCTCGACTGCACACCGAACGACAACCGGTCGACACCGGCGTCGCGGTACGCGCGCAGCTTGTCCCCGTCGACCGAATCGGGATTGCACTCGACCGTGACCTCCGCGCCGGGCTGGCGCGGGATCGCGTCGAGGATCCGGACCAGCAGATCCGCGTCGAGCAGCGACGGCGTCCCGCCGCCGAAGAACACGCTCGTGGCCCGCGGATGTGCGCCTTCGTCGACGCGCCGTCGGATGTCGGTGACGCACGCGTCGACATAATCGACCATGAGGTGCGAACGGTCGGTCCAGGTCGCGAAGTCGCAGTAGTCGCAGCGGTGCGCACAGAACGGAATGTGGACGTACACCCCGAACGGATCAGTGCTCCCGGCGACTGCGGAAACCGTGCTCAGGCGGGAACCTCACCGACGGCGACGGGCGAATGCTGCGAAGCGATGACTCCCGGCGCGTCCTCGACGGTGATCGCGAAACCCGTGGGCGCACCCGAGAGATGGAACGCGGTCGCGCTCGGTTCGCGACCCAAGACTCCCGCGGAGATCGCCTGCTCTCCCGCACCGCGCGGGACGAGCGCCCAGAGTTGGTAGGTCTTGCCCTCGGGCAGCTCCGCGAGATGCTCGTTGCGCAGGTACCCGGTGCCGTCGGATTGCAACGCGATCTCGGCGGTCACCCCACCGGTTGGAGTGCTGGCCCGCAAGGGCACCGTCGCGGCACCGCCGGCGACGGCGTGGTTGTAGGCGGCGGCGAGATCGCCGGCGCGGCTCGGCGACCGCGTCGTGGCCTGCACGCCGAGCACCGCGATCACGAGCGCGGCGGCCGCCGCGATCGGGACGACGATGCGCGCGGGGAACGACCGCGTCGATCGGGTGAACGGCACGACGTTGGCCGGGAGCGCGGGTTCGGGCGCGCCGACGTCCGAAGCGTCCGGCGTGGCGATTGCGTCGGCGATGCGGCCCCACAGGCCTGCAGGCGCGCCCTCGTCGTCGGTTGGCATGGACGCAAGCGCGGCGGCCGTCTCGCGCATCTCGTCGACCTCGGCGCGCGCGACCGGATCGTCGGCGAGCCGTTGCTCGATGAGCGCGCGCTCGGCCGGATCGACCGCGTCGAGCGCGTAGGCGCCGAGGACGTCGTCGATGTCGGGACGCTCGACCCACCGGTCGCTCATGGCTCGATCCCCGCTTCGACGAGTGCGGCGCGCAGACGCAGCATGCCGGCACGGATCCGGCTCTTGACGGTGCCTTCTGGTTGCTCGAGCAGGACGGCGACTTCGCGGTACGTGTGGCCGCCGAAGTACGCGAGCTCGATCGCGACCCGCTCGGATTCGGGAAGCGTCGCCAGCGCGCCCCGCACCGTCTCCGCTTCGTTGAGATTGACGATTTCCCGCTCGAGGTCGATCGGCTCCGGGATCCGCTGACGTGCTTCGCGCTCCTCGCGGCGGCGGCGGGCGGTTTCGGCGCGCAGCAGATCGACACTGCGGCCGTGCGCCTGCGCGATGAGGAACGACCGCAGCGAACCACGATCGGCATCGAAGAGCTCGGGCCGGTTCCAGAGCCGGACGAAGAGCTCCTGCACGACCTCCTCGGCCAGGGCGCGGTCGAACAGCACCCGCCGGGCCAGCGCGAAACAGCCGGCTCCGTGGCGGCGGTACGCCTCGGCCAGAGCCTGGTCGTCGCGGGCGACGATGCCCCGCACGAGGGCCGGGTCATCGAGTTGGTGATAGGGGTCGATCGCTCCAGAATCCCACGCAATCGGCGCCGACGGCGCACGGGGCACCTGATCGACCGCCGGCACATCGACCATCAGCACATCGAGCGCCAGGATGGGAGTGCGCGTCGATGTGAGAGTCACACGGTGTATTTCGGATCCAGGCCCCGGCACGGATGGTCGTGCGGGCGTTACCGTCGCTGCCGTGCAGGCAGGGGCGCCGATCGACGACGAGACCCAGGACGAGGCGGGCGCGGTCGCAGGGCGGCGCTGCGAGGAGTTCATCGCCGCGAACACCCCCGGCGGGCGCGTCCCCGCCGACTGGGCGTCGCGGCTCGCGAAAGCGGGCTACGCCGCCCCGCACTGGCCGGTCCCCTACGGGCTCGGCGCAGGCCCCGCGGAGCAGCTCGCGATCGATACCGTGCTGCGGGCATCGGGGCTTCCGAAGCCGCTGAACCCGATCGGCATCGGCTGGGCCGGGCCGACGTTGCTCGTCGCGGGCACACCCGAGCAGCAGGAGCGTTGGCTGCCGGGGATCCTCGACGGCTCGGAGCTGTGGTGTCAGCTCTTCAGCGAGCCCGACGCGGGATCAGACCTCGCGTCGCTGCGCACGACCGCGACGCGTGACGGTGAGGAGTACGTCGTCACCGGCGGCAAGGTCTGGACGACGCTCGCACAGTGGGCGCGGTACGGCATCCTGCTCGCGCGCACGGATCCCGCGGCGGAACAGCATCGTGGCATCAGCTACTTCGTGCTCGACATGCACACGCCCGGCATCACCGTGCGCCCGATCGTGCAGATGACGGGAACGCACGAGTTCAACGAGGTCATCCTCGACCAGGTGCGCGTGCCCGCGGCGAACGTCATCGGCACGGAGCACGACGGGTGGCGCCTCGCGAAGGTCACCCTCGGCAACGAGCGCGTGTCGCTCTCGGGCGAGGGCGCGCTGTGGGGACGCGGACCGACGACCGGCGACCTGATCGACCTCGTGCGCGCGCACGGCGGAGTCGACGACGCGCCGATGCGCCAACGGCTCGCCGCGCTCCACATCGAGTCGGAGATCCTCCGCCTGATCCGGCTGCGCACGGTCTCGGCGCGGCTGCGCGGCCTCGAGCCCGGTCCGGAGGCGTCGGTGCGCAAGGCCCTCCCCGACGTGCACGGCCAGCACGTGATGGCGATGGGGCTCGAGCTGTGCGGCTCCGACGGCATGCTGGCCGACTTCGCCCCCTACGGCGACCAGGCCGGCGCTTGGGCCTACGGCTTCCTCTACTCCCCCGCGCTCACGATCGGCGGCGGGACGAGCGAAGTGCAACGCAATGTCATCGGCGAACGCATCCTCGGGCTGCCGACCGGCTGACAGATCACGAGAGGAACTGCGAGATGCCATTTGCCGACGTCAACAATCAGCACGTCTTCTTCGAGGATTCGGGTGGTGACGGCGCGACGGTGATCTTCAACCACGGGTTCTTGATGGACCGCGAGATGTTCGCACCGCAGGTTGCCGCGCTGTCGCCTCAGTTCCGTTGCATCAGCTGGGATCAACGCGCCTTCGGGAACACCGAAGCCAACGGCCCGTTCACGTTCTGGGACTCCGCCGACGACGCGCTCGCACTGCTGACGCACCTCGGTGTCGAGCAGGCGTTCTTCGTCGGCATGTCGCAGGGCGGCTTCATCGCGCTGCGCGCCGCGCTCCGCGCACCCGAGCGCGTCCTCGGCCTCGGGCTCATCGACACGCAGTCAGGACCCGAAGACGAAGCGGTGATCCCGGTCTACGACGCCATGGTCGAGGAGTGGACGACGAAGGGACCGTCGGACGAGCTCACCGGCACGGTCGCGAGCATCATCATCGGTCCCGATCACGACCCTTCGCCGTGGATCGCCAAGTGGCAGGCGCGACCGCAAGACAACATCCGCGAGCCGTACCGCACCCTCGTCGATCGCGACGACGTCTCCGACCGCCTGGGCGAGATCACGGCCCCCGCGATCGTGTTCCACGGCGACGCCGATGTCGCGATCCCGATGGAGAAAGCCGAGCAACTCGAGACGGAGCTGCCGAATTGTGAGGCGCTCGTACGCATTCCTGGCGCGGGCCACGCGTCGAACCTGAGCTACCCGTCGGAAGTCAATGCGCCGCTGGGCGAGTTCCTCCGCCGCGACCGCAGCTGACGGCGCTGGTTATTCGTCGAGCTTCAGCGCGGCCGCGAAGGCCTCTTGCGGCACCTCGACCCGGCCGACCTGCTTCATCTTGCGCTTCCCTTCCTTCTGCTTCTCGAGCAGCTTGCGCTTGCGCGTGATGTCGCCGCCATAGCACTTGGCGGTCACGTCCTTGCGCCGCGCCTTCACCGTCTCGCGGGCGATGATGCGACCACCGATCGCGGCCTGGATCGGAACGTCGAACAACTGGCGCGGAATGAGCTCGCGCAGCTTGACGGTCATCTTGCGCCCGTATTCGTAGGCCTTGTCGCGGTGAACGATCGCGGAGAACGCGTCGACGGGAACGTCGTTGAGCAAGACGTCGACCTTCGCCAGGTTCGACGGCCGGTAGCCGATCGGCTCGTAGTCGAGCGACGCGTACCCGCGGCTGCGCGACTTCATCTGGTCGAAGAAGTCGGTGACGATCTCGGCGAGCGGGAGCTCGTACACGATCTCGACGCGGTCTTCCGACAGATAGTCCATCTTCTGGAGCGTGCCGCGCCGCTGTTGCGAGAGCTCCATGAGGGTGCCGATGAAGTCGGTCGGCGAGAGGATCGTGACCCGCACGTACGGCTCCTCGATCCGCTCGACCGTGCCCGCCGGTGGCATCGTCGACGGGTTGTCGACGACGACGACCGCGCCATTCGTGGTGACCGCCTGGTACTCGACGTTGGGTGCGGTCGCGACGAGCGAGAGGTCGTACTCCCGCTCGAGCCGCTCGCGGACGATCTCCATGTGCAGGAGACCCAGGAACCCGCACCGGAACCCGAAACCGAGCGCGCCCGAGGTCTCCGGTTCGTAGGTGAACGAGGAGTCGTTGAGCTGCAGCTTCTCGAGCGCGTCGCGCAGGTCGGCGTAGTCGTCGCCGTCGGCGGGATAGAGACCGCAGAACACCATCGGCTTCGCTTCGCGATACCCCTCGAGCGCCGGCGCCGGCTTCGCCGCGTCGGTGACGGTCTCACCGACCTTCGCCTGGCCGACGTCTTTCACACCGGTGATGAGGTAGCCGACCTCTCCCGGACCGAGCATGGCGACCGGCGTGGGAACGGGCAGCCGCACACCGACCTCGTCGGCGTCGTAGTTCTCACCCGCGTGCACGTACCGCAGGCGTGCGCCCGTGCGCAGCACACCGTTGAACACGCGCACCGCGCTGACGACACCGCGGTAGGTGTCGTAGTACGAGTCGAACATCAGCGCCTGGAGCGGCGCGTCGGGGTCGCCTTTCGGAGGCGGAACCTGTTCGATCACCGCGTCGAGCAACTCGGCGACGCCCTGACCGGTCTTCGCGGAGATGAGCAGGGTGTCCTCGGCCGGCAAGCCGAGCACGCGCTCGATCTCCGCGGCGCGGCGCTCGGGCTCCGCGGCCGGAAGGTCGATCTTGTTCAGCGCGGACACGATCGCGAGGTCGTGCTCGATCGCCTGATACGCGTTCGCGAGTGTCTGCGCCTCGATGCCCTGCGACGAGTCGACGAGCAGGATCACGCCCTCGCACGCGGCCAGGCTGCGGGAAACCTCGTAGCCGAAGTCGACGTGACCGGGCGTGTCGATCAGGTGGATGACGTAGCCCTTGTACTCGAGCCGTACGTTCTGGGCCTTGATCGTGATGCCCCGCTCGCGTTCGATGTCCATCGTGTCGAGGTACTGCGCGCGCATGTCCCGGGCGTCGACCGCGCCGGTCAGCTCGAGGAGCCGGTCGGCCAGGGTCGATTTCCCGTGATCGATGTGGGCAATGATCGAGACATTGCGGATGTGGTCGAGCGCGGTCAAGGTCCTTATGGTCGCATCCGCATAGGGTTCACCGTCACCTGTGGCACTGATTTCGCCGGTTGCGCCTGCTCCATCATGGCGCTGCGCGTCCCGGGCGGGCCGGTTCTGGGCCTTCCTGATACAGTCAACCGGTTCCAACGCCGTCAAAAAGGTCTGTCATCCGCCCATGGCGAACATCAAGAGTCAGAAGAAGCGCATCCTCACCAACGAGCGGCGCCGGCTGCGCAACAAGGCCGTGCGGTCGGAGTTGAAGACGCGCATCAAGGTCGCCCACGGCGAGATCGCCGGAGCCACCGAGGACGCCGAGGCCGCGGTCACGCTGGCGCAGAAGCGACTCGCCAAGGCGAGTGCCAAGGGCACGATCCACAAGAACCAGGCCGCGCGGCGCACGTCGCGTCTGATGCGCCAGGCTGCCGCAGCCGCGGCCGCGCAGTCGTAACTGGCGCTCAGCGCCGCTTTCCTGCGCTCGGTCCGCCCCGTCTTCGCGACAACGACGCGAGCCGGGCGACGAGCACCTCGATCACGGTTTCGTCACCGGCACCCGTGGCGCCGCGCAGATCGAGCTCCGCGCGGGCGAGATGACCGAGCGCCTCGCGCAGGCCGTCGCTGCCGTGCCGCTGCGCCGATTCGAGCGCACGACGCGCCGGGTAGGGCTTGACCTTTCCACCGAGCGCGGCGACCGCATCCTGCTCGGTGTTCACCGCGTCGTCGTCGAGTCGCAGCATCCGCTGGTAGTGCGGCACGAGTGACGCCATCACCTGCATCGGGTGCAGCGGCCGCGGATCGCGCCCGCTCGTGGCGGTGAGCAGCCTGTGCAACGCGTCGAGCGCGCCGGCCGTGTCGCCGCGATCGATCGCGTTGGTGAGCTCGTAGCGCGGGACTCCGCCCGCATCACCGAGATACGGCTCGATCTCGTCGACGCCGAGCAGCGCCCCTTCGCCGAACGCACCGCGCAGCAGCGACACGAGCTCGACGACACGCCCCGCGTCTTCGCCGAGGTGCTCCGCGATCATCTTCGACGCGTCGGAGGTGAACCCGATCCCGGCCCGCCGGGCCTCGGACTTCAGCACCGTGTCGGTCCGCTCCGATTCGGGGCCGACCGCCGCGACGCCGGCGGCCTTCAACGCCTTCTCGAGCGCGCCCGGCATCCGCCCGCCACCGGCAACGAGCACGAGCGCGATCCCGTCGGACGGCTGCGCGACGAACGGCACGATCGCCTCGGCCGACGCCGCGTTCATCGCGCCGACGTCGTGCACCACCACGACCCGGCGGGCGGTCACGAACGGCGGGCTCGCGAGCGCGGTGACGACCGCCTGCACGACACCCGGATCGCCGGGTTCGTCGTCGTCGCGCGGTTCTTCGGCCCCGGCCCGTTTGCGGCCCGGGATCGTGTAGTCCTCGAGTGCGAACTCGCGCGGCTCCCCCTTCAACAGCTCGCCGACGAGCCGGTCGACGGCCGCGCCGCGCAGCACGGGATCGTCGCCCTTCACGAGGTGCGTAGAACCGGAGGTGCTCACCGGCCGACCCGTTCGTGCTCGAAGCTGGCGGCGACGATCGCTTCGACGACGCGGCAGATCTGCACCGTGCCCGCGACATCGTGCACGCGCACGACGCGACAGCCGGCGAGCACGCCGTACGCGACCGCGCCGAGCGACTCGGGCCGGCGGTCGTCGATGTCGAGGCCGAGCAGCTCGCCGAAGAACCGCTTGTTCGAAGCGGAGAGCAACAAGGGGTATCCGAGGCTCGCGTGCCGAGCCGACTCGCGCAGCAAGACCGCGCTCATCGCCGGCGTCTTCCCGAGATCGAGGCCCGCGTCGAGCACGATCTGCTCCGCGATGAGCCCGGCCGTCTCGGCACGGTGCGCCCGCTCGAGCAGGAACGTCTCGACGTCGGCCACGAGATCGTCGTAGTGCGGCTCGGGATCCGGCACCCGCGGTGCAAGGCGAATGTGCGTGGCGACGACGGTCGCGCCGTGGCGTGCCGCGACCCCGAGGTACTCGGGATCGGCGAAGCCGCTGATGTCATTGCCCACGACCGCACCCGCGGCGCAGCCGGCATCGAGCACCGACGCCCGCCACGTGTCGACCGAGATCGGCGTGTCGAAACGGCTCGTGAGCGCCTCGACCGCGGGGATCACGCGCTCGAGCTCCTCCTCCTCGCCGACCTCCGGGCCGGGGCCGGCCTTCACGCCACCGACGTCGAGCAGATCGGCGCCCGCCTGCACGAGGCCCTCGGCCCGGGTGAGGAAGGCGTCGAAGTCCCAGGTCGCGCCGCGGTCGTAGAACGAGTCGGGCGTGCGGTTGAGGATGCCCATGACGAGCGTGCGTGCCGTCACGTCGTGGCGAACCTCACCGAGGCGGATCGTCGGGTACGGCATCACCGGCCGGAGCATCAGCGCGCAGGCTACCGCCGCGCCCTCGACGCACCGCCAAGACCGAGGCCGTCACCGCGACGGCGACCAGAGCGCCGCGGAGGTGGAGGACCACCGGAACCCCCGCGCCCACGTGGGCAACGAGACGGATCCATCCGAGCATCGCCGCGAGCGGACCGAAGCCGACGGCGACGAGCCGCGGCACCTGGCTGCCGACCAGCCCTGCGGCGGTCGCGAGCACGAATCCGATGACCGTGAGCGGCTCGGCGAGCGGCACCGCGACGAGATTGGCCAGCGGCGAGACGAGCGGGACCGATCCCTGCGTCGCGAGCAGCACCGGCGTGACGCCGAGCTGAGCCGCGAATGAGACCGCCAAGGGGGCTCGCAGCCAACGCGGGCCCGGAAGGTGGTCGCCGAGGCCCGGGGCGAGCGCCACGATCGCGGCGGTGGCCGCGACCGAGAGCTGGAAGCCGAGCGAGTGGAGCAGGAACGGGTCGACGATCAACAGGGCGACGACGGCACCGCACAGGAGACGACCCGCGGGCGCGGGCCGGCCGACGAACGACGCCGACATTGCGAAGGCGGCCATCACCTCGGCGCGCAGCACCGACGGTTCGAACCGCGTCGCGCAACCGAACACGACGAGCACGGCGAGCCCGAGGATCAGCCGACCGCGGAGCGAGCACCGGCGCAGGATCGGACCGACGAGCGCCAACACGAACGCCACGTTCTCGCCCGAGACCGCGAGGAGGTGGGTGAGACCCGACGCGCGGAAGTCGTCGCTCACGGGCTTGGGGACACCGCGGACGTCGCCGAGCAGAAAGCCCGCCAACAACGCGCGGTCGACGGGATCGAGCGCGGCACCGCCGCGCAACACGACGGCGCGCACGGCGTTGGCGACGATGAAAGGCGGCGCGCGCGGTGAGGCGAAGCGGCTGAGGCGCGCGTTGGCGAGCACGGCGACCGCGTGGCGCCAGCGCTGTGACGCGTCGCGCCCCTCGAGCGGCCGCAGCACGCCGGTCGCGGTGAGACCGTCGCCCTCCGAGAGCACCCGCCACTCCCCCGCGTCGCTTCCCGTGGCGCGGACGAGCACCCGACCGTCGACGGCGATCGCGCGCCCCTCGACCGAGATGCGCCTCACCCGCAGCAACGCGGACGTGAGGTACGCCGGCCCGGACGGGTCGGAGGCCAACGAACCCGAGACGGTAACGACCGGAGCGGTGGTCGTCATCGCGGCCAACGGGGATCGGGCCTCACCGTTGAGCGCGCGTTGCGTGCACGCGCCGGCGAGTGCCGCAATCCCCAACGCGGCGACGATCGCGCGCACGCGTCCCGAGACGGTCATCGACGCGACGAGCGCGACCGCGCCCAGACCGAGCGCGACGGGGGCGGCCGACGGTCCCGCCCGCTGACCGATCACGATGCCGGCGATCGCGGCGCCGACCGCGAGCACCGGGCCGGGCTCGAACGCCGCGCGGCGCGTGGCCGGAACGTTCATACCGACACCAGCGGGCGCAGCTGCGCGAACCGCACGTCGCCGATGCCGCGCACGCGTCGGAGGTCGTCGACGGAACGAAAGCCGCCTTCACGGTCGCGCTCGGCAACGATCGCCTGGGCCAACGACGGCCCGATGCCGGGCAACGCCTCGAGTTGCGTCTCGGTTGCGGAGTTGAGGTCGAGCGGTGCCGACGGGGTCGGCGTGCCCCCGGCGGCCGCGCCGCTCGCACCGCCGCCGCCCGGGTCCGATGTGGGGCCGGCGGGGTCCGACGCGATGCCGCGACGGGGAACGGCGATGCGCATGCCGTCGACGAGGTGCGCCGCGAGGTTGATGCGATCGAGATCGGCGGTCGGGAGGGCGCCTCCGGCTGCGTTCACGGCGTCGATCACGCGTGCGTTCGCCGGAAGGGAGACGACACCCGCATGATGGACCGCCCCGACGACGTCGACGACGAACACGCCGGCGGCCGTCGTCGTCGTCACGCGACCGGCAACGGTGGAGTCGCTCACGCGCGCGTCGTTGGTTGTCGTCGTCGACCGCGCCTGGGCCGTCGCGCCGGACGGATCGGCCATTGAGAGCCGGACCCACCACGCGCCCGCGGCCAACGCGACGACTGCGAGGCCGATCGTCACGAGGCGTGGATCGCGCCGCCAGTGCGACCAATGATCGGCGAAGGGCGCGACCGGCACTTCGCTTGGCTCGGGAAACGAGCCCGACATTCCGACCTCCGAGGCGCGCGCGGACACGACGGAGGAAGTGCGGGGGGAAGTCGCCCCGAACCTAGCAGCCGCCTACGACATCGACCGGTCGCGGCGCCCGGAACCAGTCCTTGGTACTGCACCTATGTCGTATGCGTCATGAATGCATGACCAAGGACCGCCAATGAGCGCGCGACGCGCGGAGTGACGTGCCTTCGGCGAGCCAGAACGACGACTGACTCAGCGCTGGTCGGCCACTGCGCGCCGGTAGGTCCGGCTTCGTGTGGCGGGCAGGAAGCCGGCGCCCAGGTAGAGATTGCGCGCGGCGTCGTTGCCGACGATGAAGGTGACCTTGAGCCGCTCGCATCCGTGCGCGGCGAGCCGGTCGAGTCCCGCCGCGAGGATGACGCGGCCGAGTCCCTTCCGGTGGTACCGGTCTTCGGTGCGCATCGGTTCGACGAGCCCGACGCCCGTGACCGGGTCGGCCCAGAAGAGCGAGTACCCGGCGACCTCGCCGTCCGCGTCGTAGATCGCGAGGTCGAGCTCCGGCCGGTACAGCGAGCATTCCGCGAGCCGTTCGGCAACGTGCTCGCCGTTGCGGCCGATCATCGGAAGCGGGCGAACCGGAGCATCAGCTCGTGACACGAGCGTGAAGCCGGTCGGCAGCTGCGGAACCGCGGGTCGCGCGTCGGCAGTCATCCACGTCTCGACGCCCACCTCTTCGGTGGGCTCGAACCCGGCTGACGCGATCGCGTCGAGCAACGCGTTGTCGTCGTCGCTGATCGTCATCTCGACGGGGAGATCGCGGTGTGTCTCAACGTGCTGGCGCGCGTGCGGCCACGCGACCTTCATCACGGCCGCCTCGTCGGGATCGGCACCCAGCACGTCGCAGCCGATGCGGTCGCCCCAGTTCGTGCACACCACCGCCGCGACCGGCTGCTCCCCGTCGAGCCAGAACGTCGCCTCGGCCGCGTCGGCGTGCTGATCGCGGCGCCACCACCATTGAAGATCGCCCGCTTCCCACACACCAGCGGTGGGATGCGCGCGTCGCGCGGCCTGCAGGAGTGTCGTGACGAGCTCGAGGTACTCGAGCCCGGCAACCTGCCGCTCGCGCCGCCCGCTCACCGGATGAAATTGACCAAACGGCCGGCCACGACGATGGTCTTGCGCACCGGCTTCTCTGCGAGGAGTGCCGCGACCTTCGCATCGGCACGCGCCGCGGCTTCGTGGGCCGCGTCGTCGGAACCGGCGGGCACCATCACCCGCGCGCGCACCTTGCCGTCGACCTGCACGCCGATCTCCACCTGATCCTCGAGCAGCCACGCGGCGTCGGCTTCGGGGAAGGGCTCGTACGCGAGCGTCGACGGATGCCCGGTGAGCTGCCACAGCTCTTCGGCGATGTGCGGTGCGAGCGGAGCGGTCATCAACAGGAGCGGTTCGACGACCTCGCGGGGCGCCGATCCGTCGCGCGCGACGACGGAGGTGAGGCGGTTGTTCAGCTCGGTCAGGCGCGCGACCGCGGTGTTGAACCGCAGGTTCGTCATGTCGGCGCGCACGGCGGCAATGGTGCGGTTCAACAGTCGGCGGGTCTCGTCGTCGACCGGCAAGTCGGTGACGTGCGCGACGCCGGTGTCCTCGTCGACCGCGTTGCGCCACAAGCGCTGGAGGAACCGGTGCACACCGATGATGTCAGAGGTGTTCCACGCGCGCGACACGTCGAGCGGGCCCATGAACATCTCGTAGAGCCGCAACGTGTCGGTGCCGTATTCGGTGCAGATGTCGTCGGGCGTCACCGAGTTCTTGAGGCTCTTGCCCATCTTGCCGTGCTCACGCGTCACCGGCTCGCCTTCGAACGTGAAGACACCGTCGCGCTCGACGACCTCGGTCGCCTCCACGTAGACCCCGCGCGCGTCGACGTAGGCGGCCGCCAACACGTAGCCCTGGTTGTACAGGCGCTGGAACGGCTCGGATGTGCTCACGTGACCGAGGTCGTACAAGACCTTGTGCCAGAAGCGCGCGTAGAGCAGGTGGAGCACCGCGTGCTCGACACCGCCGACGTAGAGGTCGACGACGCCGGCCGCCGCGGCCCCATCGCGCGATCCGGTCGCCCAGTACTTCTCGACCTGCGGGTCGACCATCGCGTCTTCGTTGGTCGGGTCGAGATAGCGCAGGTAGTACCAGCACGACCCGGCCCACTGCGGCATCGTGTTCGTCTCGCGTCGATACTTCTTCAGCCCGTCGCCGAGATCGAGCTCGGTGAACACCCAGTCTTCCGCGCGCGCCAGCGGCGGTTCCGGAAGCGCGTCGGGATCGTCGGAGATGCGCGGCGCGAAGTCGACGACTTCGGGCAGCTCGACGGGCAGCATCGCGTCGGGGACCGCGATCGGTCGATCATCGTCGCCGTAGACGATCGGGAACGGCTCGCCCCAGTAGCGCTGGCGGCTGAACAACCAGTCGCGCAGCTTGTAGGTGGTCGTGCCTCTGCCCCACCCGCCGCGCTCGAGGCCTTCGATCATCTTGCGTTTCGCGTCGACGACATTGAGGCCGTCGAGCGGTCCGCTGTTGATCGCGGGGCCGTCGCCGAGATACGGCTCGTCGCCGAAACCCTCGGGCGGCTGCACCGTACGGACGATGGGCAACCCGAACTGCTTCGCGAAGTCCCAGTCGCGCGCGTCCTGCGCCGGCACCGCCATGATCGCGCCGGTGCCGTAGCCCATGAGCACGTAGTCGGCGATGAAGATCGGGATCTTCTCGTTCGTGGTGGGGTTGATCGCGTACGCGCCAATGAACACGCCGGTTTTCTCTTTACCCTCCGACTGGCGCTCGAGCTCGCTCTTCTTCGCCACGTACTCGCGGTAGTGCGAGACGGCTTCGGGAGGCGACACGTCGACGCCGAACACGCCGCGCCAAGCGGCCGGACATCCGGGCCACGAGCTCGCGACGATCGTGTCGACGAGCGGATGCTCGGGCGCGAGCACCATGTAGGTGGCACCAAACAGCGTGTCGGGACGCGTGGTGAACACCGTGATGTCGACACCGTCGTGCTTCGCGACGGTGAAGCGCACTTCCGCGCCGACACTGCGCCCGATCCAGTTGCGTTGCATCAACTTGATCGAGTCGGTCCAGTCGACAAGGTCGAGGTCTTCGATGAGGCGCTCCGCGTACGCGGTGATGCGCATCATCCACTGCTTCAACGGACGCTTGTAGACGGGGTGGTTGCCGATCTCGCTGAGCCCGTCGGCGGTGACTTCTTCGTTGGCGAGCACGGTGCCGAGCGCGGGACACCAGTTGACGTTGGCCTCGGCGCGGTACACGAGACGGTGCGCGTCGACGTAGTCGCGACGCTCACCGTCGTCGAGCTCGCTCCAGGTGCTGCCGTCGTCGGGCTCGCGGGTGCCGCCGTCGAGCTCGGCGCTCAGCTCACTGACCGGCCGCGCCCGGTCGGCCTCGTGGTCGTACCAGGAGTTGAAGATCCTCAGGAAGATCCACTGCGTCCAGCGGTAGTAGGAGGGGTCGCTGGTGGCGATGCTGCGGCGCGAGTCGTGGGCCATGCCCAGCACGCGCAGCTGCCGCCGGTAGTTGGCGATGTTCTCGGCGGTCGTGACGCTCGGGTGCTGGCCGGTGCGCACCGCGTACTGCTCGGCCGGGAGACCGAAGGCGTCGAACCCCATCGTGTGCAGCACGTTGAAGCCGCTCATGCGGGAGAACCGTGCGTAGACGTCGGTGCCGATGAAGCCGAGGGGGTGACCGACGTGCAGGCCCTCGCCGCTCGGATAGGGGAACATGTCGAGCACGTAGCGCTTCGGCAGCGACGCCCGCTCAGAGTTGACCTCGGTAAGCAGTCCTGTCGGGTTGGGTGTGTAGAAGGTGCGGTCGGCCTCCCACCGGTCCTGCCACTTGGCCTCGATCGCGTTGGCGAGGGCCGCGTTGTAGCGATGGGCAGGGATCTCGATGTTCGGCTCGGCGGCGCGTTCAGTCACGACGGCGAGGCTACCGAACCGAGTCCCTGCGGCCGTTGCTACTTCCGGTAAAGTGACCGGGCTACGGGGCTGTAGCTCAGCTGGAAGAGCACCTGCATGGCATGCAGGGGGTCGTGGGTTCGAGTCCCATCAGCTCCACTCGTGTGATGTCTCGCGACACCGTTCACGGTTATTGCTGTGGTTGGTAGTCCTTGGTGGGGTTGAGGGTGAGTTCGCGGAGGAGTTCGCCGTCGGTGTTGACGACGCGGATTTCGAGGTCGTGGACGAGGACGAGGACGTTCTGGCCGGCGTGTCGGCGGCCGATGCCGATGTGGTGGAGTCGGCTGTTGTAGCGGATTGTGATGGTGCCGTTCGTGTCGATGGTGTCGTGTGGAGTTGCACCGTTCGCGTGGACACCTGATTCTGGGGTTGACCCTGGAGGAAGAAGGCCCGTGTGGGCCGTCCAGCGAAGTATCCGGCGGAGTTCCGTCGTGAGGCTGTCGCGTTCGTGCGTGGTTCTGATCGCGCCGTCGCGGAAGTGGCCCGATCGCTTGGGATCGCGGAAGCGACGTTGTGGAACTGGGTGAAGGCCGATCGCGTAGCGGCCGAACGTGCAGCTGATCCGAACGCGTTGAGCGAGTCGGAGCAGGCAGAGTTGAAGCGGTTGCGGAAGCTCACGGCGCAGCAGGCGATCGATCTCGAGATCTTGCGTAAGGCAGCCGCGTATTTCGCGCGGGAGACCGACCGGTGATCGGCTTCCGGTTCGTTGACGAGCATCAAGCCGAGTACCGCGTCACGGATCTGTGCCGGGTCGCGGGGGTGTGCCGGTCGGGGTTCTACGCGTGGCGTTCGCGTGACCTGTCAGCTCGAGCGGTCGCGAACGTGGCGCTCCTCACCGAGATCTGCGAGATCCACGAGCAATCTCGCAGAACGTATGGGGCGCCGCGCGTGTTCGGCCAGTTGCGTCGTCGTGGACACCAGGTCGGCCGGCATCGGGTCGCACGATTGATGCGCAGTAACAGCCTGGTCGGCGCGCACGCCCGCAGGAAGTGGCGACGTGGCAACGACCGGATTGTCCCAGCACCGGACTTGCTGCAACGCGACTTCACTGCCCCACGCCCGGATCTGCGATGGGTTGCTGACATCAGCGAGTTTCACTGCATCGACGGGAAGCTCTACCTCGCCGGAATCCGTGATCTCTGCGACCACACGCTCGTCGGCTGGTCGATGGGTGAACGCCAGACCACCGACCTGGTCGTCGCCGCGCTCATGATGGCGCTCGGGCGACGCCAACCGTCGAACGAGCTTGTGCACCACGCCGATCACGGCTGCCAATACACGTCGATCGAGTTCACGAACCGACTCGCCGACTGGGGACTCGCGGGCAGTTACGGCAGCGTTGGCGACTGCTTCGACAACGCCGCGATGGAAGCGTTCTGGGCCACCTTGAAGAACGAGATCCGCCACATCTGGGGACCGATCGAGAAGCTCACGCGCTCGCAGCTCCGCACGATCCTGTTCGACTACATCGAGGTCTTCTATAACCGCTCACGCCACCAGCGCACGCTCGGCGACCGCACGCCCGCCGAGACCTACGCTGCCAGCCGCGCAGCCTGATCCATCAAAACAACGTGTCCACGAGATCGTGGCAACTCCACTTCGGAACGTCCGCCGGGTTGCGGCGGTTCTCCGTTCCGTTCGACGCGGACGCGATCCGGAGCCGACCGTTTTCGGTCGACTCCGGATCGGGGCTGAGCGTGGACCAGTTGCTTACTGAACCGCGAAGTACAGGAACATGTTGGTTGGGATGGGCCCGACGACGGTCGCGTCTTTGGCCCTGATGAGGTGCTCGATGTAGCTGACAGAACGATGAGCCTGGATCGCGGCGTAGGTAGTCGGGCTGGTGACTCCGACGATCACGACATTCCAGTACTCCGGCAGGCCACGGTTCAGGTCAGCGATGAAGTGATCGTGGCCGGGCACTGCGAAGTTCATCAGCGCCGCGGTGAGCTGGGCGTCGGTGAGGTTCGGGTAGAGCGGCTTCAGGGCAGGCTCCAACCGGGTCAGATCGATCGTGCCGGGGTGATCGACGCACACCAACGTGTCGGGGCACTCGAGCATGTTCATCGGCTCCGTGAAGCCGAGCGGAACCGTGATGTACAGCGGGTCCTGGTGATTCGCGGCGGGCGGGAGCGAGTTGTACGTCGCGCCCGCTTCACACTTGCTCGTCGCACTGCTTGCGACCGTCGTGTCGCAAACGAAACCCTTGGTGTATGTGAACGGAAGGGCAACACCGTTGTAGTTCGCGGCGGTCATCCCGAACTCGTTGATGCCTCTACCGGGAATGTTCGATCCGTTGCTTGGCGGGTTGTTGACCCCCGCGACCGCGACGCCCACGCTTGAGAGCGCGGCGATCGCCACCGCGCTCGCGGCAATCTTCGCAAACCTATTCACTACATCGCCTCCAGATACGTTGCGGCCCATCACGGGAAGGTACGAAGCTGCTACCCGCTTCGGATGAGCCACAACCCCCGAAAGCTGGGATATCTGCGAGGCCAGCTTCCGGTCGACGCGACGCGATGACACCGCCCGCGTGTCCCGCAGACCGAACCGCGCGCGATTGTGGACGTCTCGTTGCCCGGCTGGTTCCAAGACCAGTCCGTCGTGTCCGCCCACCGAGCTGCTCGGGTCTCGCGCCTCTGCGTGACCCCCAGCGCTGCGCGCGCGATGTCCGGTGAGCGGCCTCGAGCGTCGACGCTGGACCACACGCGAGGAGCTGCGCATCCGCGATCGTGACCTGGATCGAACGGACCTACCACCGACGTCGACGACAAGCCGCGCTCGGACGATTAACCCTCATCGAATACGAAACGATCATGACCCCACCCACACGCCGAGCCGCCTAACCCGACCTGTCACCCGATCGTGCAGCAGCCTCGCTTGAACATGGGGGAATTCTCCTGTGTGTCGGGGGCGGATCCGGTCGATCAACCGTCGAGCGCGGCGTCTACGGAACCGGTGCCCGAATGGACGGCAAGATCGCGTCGTCGCGGCTCGGATGCTGAGTCATCCAATCGTCCTGCGCCGTACGCACGCTGGGTTGCGTTGATGCTTCGCACTCTGCTGGCATCACGCCCAACAACAACTCGCCCACGACAGAAGCCGCGACAAGACTACGACACAGATGAACGCCCGGATCAGCGACACGTTGCAGTTCCCCTGCGTCGCGGCGCGCGACCTCGAAGGACAGGCGCGGTCGCTGCCCGCCGACTTCGCGGGTCAGTCGAATCTCGTCGTCGTCGCGTTCCGACGCGAGCAGCAGGCGATGGTCGATACCTGGATCGCGTGGTTCGACACGATCTCGGCGCGATATCCGACGCTGCAGTGCTACGAGGTCCCGGTCTCGCCACGCGCTGGTCACCCGCCCGCGGCCTCATAGACGGATGCATGGCACGCGCCGTGTACGAGCATGAATCCCGTCGTCGCACGCTGACCGTGTACACCGACGTTCGACGAGTGATGGATGCGCTCGCGATCGACGACGCCAACACGGTGACCGTGCTGCTCGTTGGCCCGCATGGCCGCGTGCGATGGCGTGCCACCGGGCCCGCGACCGAGCATGCAGGCTCGCAGCTGATCGCGGCGCTCGCGGACGACGGTCGCGAACTGCCCGGCGAGTTGCTCGCGATCGAGCAGTTCGAGTTCGAGTTCGATGCGTGGTTCCGTCCGATGCTCGCGATGATCGGGGTCACTGCCGGGACCGCGCATGTCACGCTCACCCGCAACCAGTTCATCGCGCGGTGCGGACCGTGGACCTGCGAGACCTCGATCTCCAACGTGCGCGAGGTGTGCCGCACAGGCCCGTACCAGTGGTACAAGGCCATCGGGCCGCGCGGATCGTTCGTCGACCGTGGCGTCACGTTCGGCACGACGAGGAAGGGAGGTGTCTGCGTGGTGTTCGACGAGCCCGTCCCCCGGGCTCGCTCCTATCGGCGCGGTCCGTCACCCCGGGATCACCCTCACCGTTGCGGAGCCCGAACGTTTCGTTTCCTCGCTGCGTCGGCGCGCCGGTCTCGTATGAACGGGGATCAGCGACGCGTGCTCGTCGCCGGCGCGACGGGCTACATCGGTCGACGGTTGGTCGCGGAGCTCGTCGCTGCCGGGTACCGCGTCCGGTGTCTTGCGCGGACGCCGGGAAAGTTGGACGCAGAATCGTGGCGTCCGCAAGTGGAAGTCGTGACGGGGGACGTGCTTCAGCCGGAGTCGCTCGTCGAGGCGTTCCGCGAGGTCGATGCGGCCTACTACTTGGTGCACTCGATCGGTTCGCAATCGGACTGGCAGACCCGTGACCGCAGGGCAGCCGAGAACTTCCGCGATGCGGCCGCCGCAGCTCACATCGAGCAGATCGTGTATCTCGGGGGTTTGGGTGACGACGCTGCCGGTGCTCTGTCGCCGCATCTCGCGAGCCGCCATGAGGTCGGTCGTGCGCTGTCGGCGGGGCCGGTGCCGTTGACCGAGCTGCGAGCCGCGGTCGTCATCGGTTCTGGAAGCGCGAGCTTCGAGATGTTGCGCCATCTCGTCGAGGTCCTGCCGGTCATGACGACGCCGCGTTGGGTCGAGACGCGGGTGCAGCCGATCGCGGTGCGCGACGTGCTCGTCTACCTCACCGGCGTTCTCGGCAACCGCGACGCGTACGGGCGGGTATTCGAGATCGGCGGTGACGATGTCGTCACCTATCACGAGATGATGGACATGTACGCGCAGGTCGCGGGCCTCCGGAAGCGGGTGATCGTGCCGGTGCCCGTGTTGAGCCCCCGGCTGTCGTCGCTGTGGGTCGGGCTCGTCACGCCGATCCCCGCCGACCTCGCGCGTCCACTGATCGACAGTCTCGTCAACGAGGTCATCGTCCACGACGACGCGATCGTCGCGGTGGCGCCCCACGATCCGATCGGGTGTCGCGAGGCGATCGAGCTCGCGCTGCGCCGTATGGGCGACGTCGACGTGTCGACCCGTTGGATCGACGCCGAGCTCTACGGCCGAACACCGGCCGATCCGATGCCGGCCGATCCCGAATGGGCCGGTGCCACCATCCTCAGCGACGAGCAAGTGATCCACACGGACGCGACACCCGAAGCGCTGTATCGGGAGGTCTGCGCGTTGGGTGGTGAACAAGGGTGGCTCGTGGGCGACTGGCTGTGGACGCTGCGCGGTTGGATGGACCGTATGGTCGGCGGTGGCGGAATGCGTCGTGGGCGCCGCCACCCGACCGACCTTCGCGTCGGCGATGTCGTCGACTTCTGGCGCGTCGAAGCACTCGAGCCTTCGCAGCTCCTGCGGCTCCGAGCCGAGATGCGCCTACCCGGAGACGCTTGGCTCGAATGGTCGATCACGCACGAACGCGACGGTGTACGTTTCGCTCAACATGCGAGGTTCCGTCCGCGCGGCCTGTTCGGCCGCGCGTATTGGTACACCGCGCTCCCGTTCCACGGATTCATCTTCGGGCCTCTCGCGCGACGCATCGAACAGCGCGCCCACGCGGTGGTGGAGCCCGACGAGGGCGCCTCATAGAGCTTCGCCCTGCGAACCAACGGCGGCGCGCGTAGCTTGGTCGGCAAACGACCCGACCAGGTGGAGCTGTGGCGAGCGAGGATCTCGGCGAGGTCGACGACTCCGAGCTCGTCGCCGCGATCATTCTGCGTGGCGAGTCGGCCATGGCCGAGGTCGTACGCCGGCATCGCCAACCGGTCGTCGCGTTCGCATATCGGCTCGTGGGCGACCGCGAACGCGCCGACGAGATAGCCCAAGATGTGTTCCTGCGGCTGTGGGAGCGGTCGTCGCGCTTCGACGTGCAGCGCGGCTCGCTGCGCGCGTTCCTGCTCGCGATCACTCATGGGCGAGCGCTCGACGTCATGCGATCCGATTCGTCGCGTCGCGCTCGCGAGAAGCGCGACGCGGTGAGGACGATCGCCCCGGATTCCGGCGTAGAAGTAGAGGTCGTTGCCAAAACCGTCGCCGACGCAGTTCATGACGCGCTCTCGCAGCTCCCTGAACCCGAGCGACGCGCAGTCGAGCTCGCCTACTTCGGGGGCTACAGCTACCGCACAGTCGCCCGGATGCTCGACGAACCCGAGGGCACGGTCAAGAGCCGCATCCGCAGCGGCTTGGGGAGGCTACGCAGGCTCCTCGCAATCCAGGAGCTACAAGGTGCGTGAGACGCCACACCCGTCAACGAGCACTCAATTCAGCGCGGCGCGCAACGCGCTCCCGGCGCGCTGAAGGTCGTCGTTCATCGCGTCGGCGAGCGCAGCGAGCGCGGCATCGATGCGAGCGAGCGTGAAACCGTGCGCGGGACCGGTTTCGTGGAGCCATTGAACATGCTCCTCGATCAGCGCGGGCTCCTCGACCAGGAGCGCACTTTCG
The DNA here is from genome assembly GCA_038240075.1 of Acidimicrobiia bacterium. Taxonomy (GTDB): domain Bacteria; phylum Actinomycetota; class Acidimicrobiia; order IMCC26256; family PALSA-610; genus DATBAK01. The sequence goes on along the minus strand of JBBSEC010000016.1, from coordinate 32,695 downwards.
ACGACTTGCAGCACTCGCTGCAGCTCGTCGCCGAGATCGAGCGCCGCGGTGTCGCCGTTCGCGCTCGCTTCGGTCGCGGCACCGACGAGGGCGTGACCGCGACGGGCGAACGCAGGGCGTTCGGCGATCGGGCCGGGCGCAACCGCGAGAAGCGGTGGCGAGAGCTCCCACTCCCTCAGGATCCGGAACGCGTCGCTCGGAACGTGAGCGAGGGCGTCGAGGCCGAGGCGCGTCGCCCGTTCATGCGTCGGCAGCGCTCGGCCGCCGCCGACCACCGGGATGCCGAGCTCGTGCGCGGCGGCGACCGAACGGGCCGCACCCGCGAGCGCCGCCGGGATGGAACAACTCAGGGCAAGCGCGAGCGGCTGCTGTATATCGAGGAAGTCGGCGAGATCGGTAGCGGGCACCGAGGCGCCGAGGAACAGGACGCGGTAACCCGCGAGCGCGAGCGCGCTCGCGACGACCCGACCGCCCAACGCGTGCGCGTCATGCTCGGCGCTCGCGATCGCAATCGCAGGCCCGGTAGGGCTCTCGGCGGTCGCGCCGAGCCGTACGACCAGGTCGTCGACCGCCGCGCTCGCCGCGTGCTCGTCGGCGACGCCGAGATCGCCGGCTGCCCATCGGCGGCCGAGCTCTTCCTGCACGGGGCTCAACACGTCGACCACGATTGCATCGAACGGTACGCCGTTCGCAAGCAGCCCGATCGCGAGGCGATAGGCGAGAGGAACGTCGCCGTTGATGAGCGCGGTCAGCATCGCCAGACGTTCGTCGCCGTTCGCCGAACGGTCGGACTCGATACTCATCGCACGCACCTCCGGAGCTCTCAGCGGGCGAGCTTAGGTTGCGTGTTCACGCGGTACCTCCATCGCGCGGCACCGGAGTTGCTCGGCGACCGAACCCACCGAGCACGGCGGACGCGGTGCGTTCACCGCTGAACATCGCGCCTTGGATCGACGCGGTGTCTCGATGATCGCCGCATACGTAGACACCGTCGCCGAGCGAGACCCGCTGCCGCGGATGGAACGGCGGTCGCTGCAGCGGCTGCCCGTGCGGAATGACATCGGTGCGCAGGTGCTCCCAATCACCGGTCGTCGAACCGAACCAGTGCGCGAGTTGCTCGCGAACGCGCACGACGATCGTCGGATCGAGCGCTTCGGATCCTGGCACCGCGGCCGCGACGAGCGACCTCCCGGCCGCAGAGTATGACGCCGAGACCTCGCTCAGTACCGCGAGGTTCTTGACCGGGCCGCTCGCCTCTCCGTCGAGGACGAGCACCGGCCCGGAAATCGGCGCGCGCGGTGCGGAGAACCAGCAGCAGGCCGCGGCACGCGATCCCGGATCGGGGACGCGGTCGCCGAGCAACCGGTGCGCGGCCGGCCCTTCGGTGGCCACGACCACGGCATCCGCGTCGATGCGCTCGCCGCCGTCGAGCACGACTCCCGACCCGGTTATCCGCGCGACACGCGCTTCGGTGCGCACCGTGCCGTAGGGCAGGGTCGCCGCGAGTTGCGCCGGGATCGCGCCGATCCCGCGTCGCGGCACACCGGTGGCGCCGATCGCGAGCATGCGCAGGACCGTGTCGAAACGCCGACTCGATACTTCGAGCCGCGGATCCAGCTGGATGCCTGCGAACAACGGCTGCCAGAACGACTCGATCATCTGATCCGAGAACCCGGCGCGCGACAACCGATCCGCCGTCGAGATCTCCGGGCGCCGAAGGAGGTCGGGCACCGAACGACTCCGCACATCGATGACGAGTCGGGCGAGGCGCACCTTGTCGGCGAGGCTGCCGATCGGCGCGGCGAGGGTCCGCGGGATCTGCAGCGGTCGCCGGAGCGGGTCGGCGACGCGGTGGAAGCCGCCGCGTGCGCGCACCACGGCACCCGGTTCGAAGTAACCGAGGTCGAGCGCGTCGAGATCGAGGCGCTGCTGCACCTGAGGGTACGCGGTGAGCACGATCTGAAAGCCACGATCGAGAAGGAACCCATCGACGCGGTCGGTGCGGACGCGTCCGCCGACGCCGTCTGACGCCTCGAGCACTCGGCATTCGACCCCCGCGCGGGTCAGATCCTGGGCGCACACGAGGCCGGCAACGCCCGCGCCGACGACGACGACGCTCACCGCAGCCGACAATGCGCGGTCCCTGCACACAGGTCACACTCGGTTGCTGCGCCGCGGGCATGCTCGAGGCAGCGCTCAATGCGATCCTCGACGATTTCGATGAGGAGCGGATGTGGCCCGAGCGGGGCGGTGACCACGTAGCGAATATCCGTATGACGAGCGGCGGCCTCGGCGGCGAGCGCCGGAATATCGCGGTCCCAATGATTTCCCGGCCACAGGAAGTAGGGGGCGATCACAACTGTCTTCGCGCCGGCCGCGACGCAGGCATCGAAGGCGGCGCCGATCGACGGTTCCGCAAGCTCCATGTGCGCAGGTTCGAGGATCGGGTAATCACGCGTCGTGCGCCAGTCGGAAACGAAGGTCTCGTGACGGCGGTTCGAATCGGCACGTCGCGACCCATGATCGACGATCACGATGCCAATCGACTTGCCATCGAAGACTTCGGAACGCACGCTCACCACGCGGATCTCACGCCGCGGGTGGAGCGATTGGCTCCGCAGCACCCTTTCGCGCACGGTCGTCGGCGCGCGTGTTGTCGTCGAGGTCTTCCCAATCTCTGAAGGTGCTCATGCCGTAGAGGAACACCACCGTGGAGACCGCGACGAAGATCACGGCACCGATCTGGAAGATCACAGCTTCGCTCATCGCGCGTTCGCGTCGCCGGCGAGGAGCAGCGCGCCGAGCGAGTGAATCGACGGGACCCAAATCCCGACGAAGATCCCCGCGGTTTTGTCGTCGGACACGAAGTACAAGTACACCGAGAGCAGGAACGAAGCGAACGATGCCGCGAACAGGACGAGCTTCACCATCGCCTCGCGGCCTGTCTTCGAGCGCGGCGTCATGAGCTGCATACGACCTCCTCAGGTCCGTGCGGGTGGATCGCTGAGTGTCCGGAGCGCGAATGCAATCGGATGGCACGCGTTCACGCCGCGACTCACCACCAGTTCGAGCCAGGATCTCCCTTGAACGGCCCGACCACTTCACGCGTGATCCAGCCGCCGTAGAAGCCGCCCGGCTGCGCGCGCACGAGTTCCTCATCAACGAAGCAGGCGTCCATCAGCGCCGGATAAAACGCGACGGTCCCAGCGAGCAGGCTGTACCTGGGGTCTGGGTTCGCGTAACCCCATGCCGAGCGGCGCGCCACGCGGTCGTTCACTCGGACCGTCCAGTAGTGAGCCTCCCCTTTCCACTCACACCAACTCGACCCGTCCTCGGGGATCAGCGCATCGGACCCGACATCGGCCAACGGCAGGTAGTAATTCGGCGGATGACTCGTCTCAAGGACGCGGAACCCGGCAGTGCTATCCGCGATCGTCTCCTCACCGAACACGACGCGAAGACGCCTGCCGGTTACCTCCAGCCGAGGCGGTCGCGGGTAATCCCACACCGACTCCTGCCCCGGCCCGGGCTCCAACGGCGCTGGCACATTCCGCGAGCGGCTCATCGAACGCTTACGGAGCCGACGGGCGGGCGGACGTCCGTTCATGCCGTGCTTCCGTACAACCGTGCCTGACCGAACAGCCGGCAACGCTCACAAGGCTCCGCCCCTACAACCTCGTAGCGGGATGTCTCCACGACATCGCCGCGCTGGCAACGTTGATCGGTGTGAACGCGTCGATGATCGGGTTCCGCTGGCTACAGGAACGCTACGAGGCGCCCGGCGCCGGTCTTGGGCCGTTCTGGATCGGCTGTGTCGCCGGCGCCGTCCCGTGGATCGCGATCACGATCTACCTCGTCGGACCCGGCGCCGACCGACACGCCCCTGGATTCGTCTACGGCATCTTCTTCTCGCTGTTCGCCCTCTTCAACTGCTTCGCCCTCAACCAATGGCTGCAGTACAAGCAGGTCGGCAAATGGAAGAACTACCTGACCGGCGAGCGCGCTTACGTCACCCTGTCCCTCATCGCCAAGAGCCTCCTCGCATGGCAGATCTTCGCCTCGACCCTCGCCGCCGGCACCGGCCGCTGAAGGGGCCTGGAGCCGAACACCCGCTCCGAGAGAACCATCTCGTTCGCGGTGGGCGACCGATCGGATCGAAGCGATCGAGGGCACACCCGCTTCGATCGCCAGAGGGTTCGGAATGTCGTGGTCGACGGTCTGGTCCACGGTGGCACGCATCGGGCGCGCTCGTGTCGACGACGAATAGCGTCGCCTGCATGAGCGACATCGATCACGCCGACACATACCGCGGTGTCCGCGTCCGCCTCACTGCTCTTGTGTGCGAGCTTCCGGAGGAGATGCTTGATTCCGTTGCACCGGCCACTCCGGAGTGGCGGGTTCGCGATGTTGTCGCCCACCTTGCGGGCGGCACGGCTGACGTCGTGTCCGGCAACCTCGCCGATGTGGCGAGCGATGCCTGGACCGGTGCTCAGGTGGATGCCCGGAGGGACGTCCCGATCGGCGCGGTACTCGACGAGTGGGCACGTTGCAGTGCGATCGTCGAGCCGATCATCGCGAAGTTCGACCCGCTGATGCGCGCGATGCTCTTGACCGACGCGGTTACGCATGAGCATGACCTGCGCGGCGCGCTCAGCGTTCCCGGCGAGCGCGAATCCGACGCGATCGCCTACGCGTTCCGCGGTGTTTCCGGCGGCATCGGCGCGCAACGCGGCGATTCCGGCGCGTTGCGGATACTGCACGAGGCTGGAGAGACCGTCGTCGGCGCCGGCGAACCGACGGCCACCGTGCAGACGACGCGTTTCGAGATCGTGCGGGCGAGCGTCGGTCGTCGCTCCTATGAGCAGATCGCGGCGTGGGATTGGGAGGGCAACAGTCGACCGGAGACCGTGGTGCTCGCACGGTTCGCTCCACCGCGGATCACCCCGCTCGACGAGTAGATCCATTCTCGAATCGAGCGCCCTTCATAACGTCCCACTTCTAGCGTCCACGAGGCGCGCGTTCGGGTGTCCCGGTACGCGGGGACGGGGGCGTTCGCGCGCCGGCTCGAGTCGTCACTCACGAGCTGTTCCACTGATTGGTGCCGACTGCTCGCGTCTGGACGCCGACGGAACGCAGCGCGCGCGACACGGTACAGCCGGCCGGCTTCGACGAGATCGACTCGATCGACAACGCGATACCGCACCTCGACGCCCGCTCGGCGCACGTGCCTGGCAAGGGTGCGCCGGTCGACACCGAACTCAACAGCGAGCGCGTGCGCAGACTCCCCCGCCTCGTACCGCCGAACGACCTCTGATCGTTGTGAATCGCTCAATTTGGTCGGTTTCTGGCGGAGCGATGGGACGGGTCGATGGGACGACCCTGTCACGCCCCTGACCAGAGAGAACGCGCCTCAGACGCGCCACGATGTCGGGGTTGGAGTAACGACCCATGACCTCCACCGCCGCGGTTAGCAACGCGGGAGTGGCTTACTGAAGCCGTTTCGAGCCATCGCCGTGTCGCTTCGCTCGACAAGGAGATGGCTCACGTTCGAACTCACGCCCGGCGATGCGCGCGCGATCCAACAACGGGCGCACCCCCCGTGTTCGATACGCGTCTGTCCCGTAACGGCACATCGGTGACGCGCGTTGAGGTTGTCGCGCGGGTCATTGGGACGCGTCGGCGGGTGTTCATTCATCGTGGAGGAGTAGCGCGCTTGGCGTGCGTGCGGCTTGGAGTCCGGGGATTGCGGCGACGATGTTGGTGAGCACGAGCGCGGCTGCGACGACGAGCGCGATCGTGAGGGCGGGGACGGTCGGTTGGGAAACAACGTGGAGAGCCGTCGCGAACTTGTCCCACAGCGCGCGGCCGATGATGATCCCGAGCGGCACGCCGAGAATCACGCCGACCGTGATCGCGATGCTGGCCTGCCACGCGACGGTCGCGGCGAGTTGACGGCGGGTGAATCCGAGCGTCTTGAGCAGCGCGAGCTCGCGCCGGCGGCGGCGCACCGAGGCGAGCAGCGTGAGCCCGAGCGCAAAGGTCGCGCCCGTGGCGAGCGCGGCGCCGAGCACCGCCGGAGTGTCGCCCATGCTGCGATAGTTGACGATCTCGGCCGGCCGCTGCACAGGGAGGACGGCCGGGGGGCCGTGGCCAAGGATGCCCGCGACCTCGGCTGCGATCTTTTCCAGAGAGCGAAGGCCGGCAGCCGGATCCGCGCCGACGCGGAAGCGAACAAACACGGCTTCTGGACTGTTGGGAAGGTCGCCGAATCCGCGGTCCCGTTCGGGGATCAGCAGTTCAGAAATCACGGCACCGGTCCCGATCTCCAGGTGCAGGGTTTGGCCAGCACCGATTGCCGGAAGCGTGGCCGTACCGACGATCTCGAGGCGGGTGGGCTTGTCGACCCCGTTGTCGAAGGTGACGGTTTGACCGATGCGTCGGTGGAGTTGGGTGAGCGTCGACGCGCCGAAGACCACTTGGTTGGGTGCTTCGAGTGCGTGTCCAGTGAGCACCGGGGGTGCGACGCTAGCGTTCGGGGTGGTCCCGAGCACGGGCACGTCTTGGCCATCGATGCGTAGATCGTCGAACGACGCTCGAGTCCACGCCGCCACGTAGGCGTCGTGGTCGAGCAGCCGTCCGGTCTGTGGGAGCGGGACGTCGGCGAGGCCGCCGAAGTTGCCCACCATCTCGTAGTTCCAGTCCCAGCCATACAGCGCGGGATGCGAGACGAGGGTCTTGAGACTCGACCCGAACGTGACGGTTCCGACGACGACAACGATCGCGAGCGCGGCGCCGAAAATCGCGGAACGGACCGGTACCGCGCGCTTGTCGCGTCCGGGATCGAGAGCAAGGCGGACCCCGACTACGCCCGAGACCGCCAGGCCCGAGGTCGCGACGAACATCGCGACGCGCGATCGCCGTCGAGTAACGAGCTTCGCGCGTCGGCTGACACGGTGCGGGGCTTGACGGTACGCGAGTACGAACGCAATGGCGCCGAGACCGACGACGAGTGCTGCGACACCGGCGCCCAGTACCGCCCAGTCGAACGCCACGCTTCGATGCCGATACACCGGCCGGACCGGGCCGAGCGGCGACAACGGCGAGAGCGCGACCGCGACCACGGCCGCGAGGAACGCCCCGCTCACAACGGCGCCGATCACGCCGATCAAGCTGTCAGCCGCCGTCATGCCCGGACTCGCGCCGAGCGCGCGCAGTACCTCGAAGTCTTCAGATCCGGCAAGCATCTGACGGCCGATTGCCTGCCCGGCGATGAGCAACGCGGCCAACGCGGCGATGGCACCGAATACGCCGAGCGCAACCGACTGCGGTGCGATCGCCCGCTCGGCCGTCGCCTCCTCCACCGCCTTGACCTGGACCACCGACGAGAAGGGCAGCTTCTTGATCTCGCTTTCGACGACGACGGTGTCTCGGCTCCCGTCGCGGAGTCTGACGCCCGCCTGCACGCCGTTGGCGCAGCATCGCTCCAACGGCCGGGTGAGCGCCGGGGTGAGCAATACGAGCCGCAACCCCTGGTCGAAGTCGTCTCGCACAATTTCGAACGGGAACCGCACGATCCCGACGAGCTTCACACCGATCGCCCGCCGCGGTTTCTGCGCAGCCGTTCCGTAGCCGGCCTCGACGGTCTGCGCGTTGGTGTAGAAGCCGAAGTGCACGACGTCACCCACGTGCAGGCGCAGCAGCTGCGCGGCGGCGTCGCTCATGACCATCTCGTTGGCGCGCTGCGGGTCCGCCAGCCGGCCCTGGATCACGGTCGGGCGGTCCTGGTCGTAGAACTCACCGTTGACGTCGGCGAGCACCTGCGCCGACGAGTCAAACATCCGAGACCGAACATCCTGCGCGGGCGTCCCGTTCGCGCCCAGCACCTGCTCGCTCGGATCAGTCGTGCTCTCGACCCACTTCACCTGCCGAAGCGCGCGGAGTGCGCGCAAGAAGCCCGCGTCACTTGCGTTGCTGTCAGTGGCGCTGTCGTTGTGGAGCACCAGCAGATCGGACGGATTCCTACTCGCCAAGAACGTCGGAAACGACGATTGCGTACGCCTCGCCCCCGCCACCGCGCCCATCGCCAAACCGCCGACCGACCCGACCAACAGCGCGATACCGACCAAGCCCCCCGCCCGGCGGCCGAACGTCACCCGGAACCGATACCAACCAACACCCAACGACGCACTCACGATGACCGCCGTCCCCGAACTCGCACCGCACGAGCCGGAGACGTCTCCGCCGACCGCCAAGCTCGCCGCATTCATCGACGAGTCTGACCTCACCCTCGTCGCCGACCAAGGAGGTCAACCCGTCAACCCGCGACGTGCTAGCACCACGAGGCACCGTCGCCAGCACTTATCCGCGGTCTTCCGTGAGACGCCCATCTCGGCGGCGACATGCGCGGCCGGCCGACCCGAACGAATCCGCTCGACCATGATCATGCGGCCGCGCGGCGTCATTGGAGCGTTGGCGTGCACAAGAGCCTCCTGAGGGTCCGTGGGTCTTCGACAACCACACGATCCCTCGGAGGCTCAGTTCATTGGCGGACCCACACCCACGTCACCAACGTGCACGGAGAACAGATCTAGACCCCAGCGCACCACAATCCGGCGCAACAACGGGGATCTACGACGAGCCTCGGCTATGTCGGTGATGGAGCGGGTGCGTACTCGTACCAGCCGCCCGTCGACGTCGTCGCGACGATCGTGCCGTCATCGCTGATGGAGCCGGACCGCGACGGGTGCGAGCCGTCGCTCGCGGTGAGCGTCTCGCCCCCGTTGAGCCAGTCGACGACCTGGACCGGACCCGGCTCGAGAGGCCCCGGGGAAACCACGTTGTCCTTCGTGAGCAGCAGGAATCGTCCCGACCGGGAAAGGTGAACCGAGCCGGCGGTGAGCTCACCCGGACCGGTATCGACTGACCGCGTGCCTCCCTTGGGCACGAGGGCAACCATGACTGACTCGAGGGTGCACTGTGTCGGCGCGACCGGACACTGGAACGCGTGGTCGGCTTCGTACAGCCAGGCGACCGTGCCCGAGTCGGACATCCAGCCGCCCTCGATCTGGAAGAACGAGCTCAGGCCCAAGCTGTACGTACGCAGCACCGTGCCGTTCGGCAGCGAGATCACGCTGGCTTCCGACAAGCGTGTGGCGTCGAGGTACACAGTGCCCGACGGCGCGAGCGCGAGTGACGAGACATTGTTGGCGGTCGGGTCGTCGTACGCGTGGTGCGTGCTGAGATCGGCGAATCGCACGAAGGTGTAGATGTGCTGGAGGAACGCGTATTCGACCATGTGACCGTCGTTGGAGATGTCGAGGGCCTGCACGCCGAAGATGGGGCTCGGTCGGGGAAAGTCGGTTTCGACCGCGCTGACCGTCCGCGTCGCGGTCTGCCACCGCTTCACGAAGCCATCCGTGTCGACGAACACGCCGAAGGTGAGGTCGCGCGACATCCGGATACCCGACGGCGGGGTCAGCGTGGCGCCGTGGGCCCAGAGCACGGAGCCGAAGAAGATGCGGCTGCCGTCGCGGCTGATCGCGCTCGGAACGAGGTTCGGGAGTGTGACGACCGAGTGGTCACGGCGATCGACGCGCGACTCGCCGGTGGCCGACCGGACGACGGCGAAGTTGTCGTTGCCGGACAGCAGCTGGAAGTCGACGCCCGACCCGGGCGGAGACGACGGTGAACCTCGGGTGAAGCACCGGGAAGCACGCCGTCGTCGCGAACGCGATCAGGGCCGCAGCGACGACCAGACCGATGCGACGGAACCCCGTTTGCCGCACACGCGGAAGGTACACCCGTCCCGCGGTTTCACGCACGCGAACCGTGCTCGACTGCGTCGCCGCCGGGGCGGCGACTTCACGCGAGCGGCAAGCCGAGCTGACGTCGGAATCCAAGCTCGTCCCAGACGATTCGGTAGCTGACAATCCGGTCGTTCGAGATGTTGAAGATGTCGACCTCCTCGACCTCGAAGTGCCGTCCCGTGCCTGATTGACCGTCGTAGTCGCCCTCGTGCGTGCCGGACATCCGCACGCGAGCGACGACGGTGTCGCCTTCACCGACGAGATCCTCGACGCGGTAGTGCAGGTCCGGAAACGCGGTGAAGTAATACTGCAGCACGGCCTTCAACCCTGAGCGGTCGAGGCCGGCGTCTCCCGGAGGAAGACGGAACTCCTCCGCCAGTATGTCGTCCACGGCCGATACGTCATGGGCGTTCGCGACGTCGACGAATCGCCGCACGAGCGCCTTGTTGGAATCGATGCTCATGGCCGCGAATACTGGCCGCTTTGCGAACGGCATGCCACAGACCATGGGTTCGGAGGGGCAACCTATCGAACCGGGCGGATCAACACCCGAACATGTTGTTCGCGACCTCAGCCATACGGGCCGGACGGGGCGTGAAGTGGTTGCCACTGACGCGCACGTTGCGGGAGCAGTGGGCCCAGACCGGAGCCTGCGAGCCGAGGTAGCTGCGCCGCGGCCAGTTGGCGGGTGTGTACGGCTGCGTGTTTCCGGACACGAAGAGACCATCCACGTATTCGAAATGCATGCTTCCCTGATTGTGAGCGTTCGTTCCCACATTGTTCGTCACTCGGAAGTTCGCCCGGTGCGCGTGCGGAAATCCCAGAACGTTGACGCTGAATACGGCGTTGTCCATCCGGTTGCCGTCGATCGTGATGTCGTGTTCCGTCGCCGCGGCGCCGCCGTCGCTGAACGTGGCGAGCCGACTGTGCCCGAGCAAGTTGCCTTTGATGGTGACGTACGTGATGACGCTGCTCGGGATGTTCGCCTCGAAGTCGAACAGAGACCGCGTGCAACCGCGTTGCAAGCCGATGCTGTTGTGCACGATCAACACGTGGCTGGCGTCGACGACCGTCACGCATTGGCGTGAGGCGCCGTCGAGGGTCGAGTCGGCGACCACGACGTTGGTCGCAGGCTTGTTGGATGCGCCCCCGCCGATGTACACGAGGTCGCCCCACGTGTTCTTGGCGGTGACGTGGTCGAGCACGATGTTGTGACCACTGCCGACGTTGTACGCGTGCTGCGCTTCGTACGCAACGATGTAGGTGCCCCCGAGTCCGGACGCGGTCGAGGCGCCGATGACGTTCGTGTCATGCACGTAGAGATTCGTGTCGCTCTGAAAATCCCACTGCATCCGACCCCGATCGGGATGGCAAGGTCCGTTGCCCTGACAGTTCGGAGGTGGTGGGCCGCCGAGCCCGTTCGTCGTCGCGAAGAAGGTCGAGTTGTTGCCGTCGATCACGAGATCAGTCTTTCCTCGGACCGAGAGCGTCCCCTCGATCCGGTACTTGCCATTCGCCGGGAACTCCACGGTGCTGTTCGTGGGGGTGGACGTCAAAAATGCGTTGAGCGCCTGGGTGACGTCGCTGACGCCGGTTGCATCGATGCTCGCCGGCACATGACGGGTCCTGCCGGTGCCCCAGGCGGCCGTGAACAGCGCAAGGCCGGGGAACTCCTTCGCCGCGGATCCCGACACGGGCAGGGCCGGTCGGGCCGTCGCAAACCCGCCCGTGATCGGAATCGCCAGCTGGCTGACCCCCAGCAATCCAACGAGGAGCCCGAAGATCAGGGTGCGGTCGACCCTGCGATAGCGCGACGACATGGAGTGAAACCTCAGAGTGGGTACGTCCGCGGAGCGAAAGCGCTCGCGTGACGTGACCATCATCGGCACAACTCGTCATTTGCTTGAAGACCGCCTCTGTTCCGTCATCGGCCGAACGACTAGACACACGGCGCACCGACCGTCGTTCAGAGGGGACATCGTGTCCGGATTCGTCAGCCCCGCGTGGATGCCGTCGTCGTTGCGGGAGGCGGCGAGAGCCGGCGACGCCACCGCCGCCGACCTCGAATCGGGCGCCGCGTGGGCCCACCTGCTCGCCAAGTTGCAGGCGGCGTCGGCGACGGTGCTCTCGGATTCGGTGCCCCGAAATCCGGTCGACATGGCCGCGGGTTTCCGTCACCTGCTCGTGTTGCTGTGGATCGGCATCGACGACTCGTTGCGCCGCGATCCCGGTCCGGAGCTCGCCGTCCGTGCGTCGAACACGGACGCGGTGTTCAAGTGGGGAATGGACTGCCCCGACTGCATCTACACGGGCTCCGGCCTGCGCGGTGGCGACACCTATCGGCTCTGGGGCAACCGCGGCACCGCGCGCTACGTCGGTCTGCAGTCCATGGCCGGCATGGCGAGCACGGCGAACGTGCTGCTCGACGAGATCGAGCTCGCGCCGAACGGCGACTTCGAAATGATCCTCTCGTCCGACGAGCGTCCCGGGAACTGGCTGAAGATCGCCGACGACGCGACCCAGCTTGTCGTGCGTCACTTCTTCTACGACTGGGACACCGAGGTCGCGTCGTCGTTGTCGATCGAGAAGCTGTCGGGGCCTCCCCCGTCCGCCGCGTCGGCGCCCATCGACCCGCAGACCGCGATGGCGCGCCAGCTCGTGGCAGTAGGCGACTTCGTCGAGGCGAATCTCGACTTCTTCCTCCAGTTCGCGCGACCGGAGCATCCGAACACCTTCAATCCACCCTTCGACGGCACCGCGATGGGCGCGGCCGCGGAGAACCGCCCGGTGATGGGCTCGTTCCAGCTCGCGCCCGACGAAGCACTGGTGATGGAGGTCGAGCCACCACAAGGCCTCTACTGGAGCTACTCGATCGGCAATCCGTGGTGGGAGACGATCGACTACGGCCGTCACCAATCGAGCCTCAACGGTCACCAGGCCGCAGTCGACGACGACGGCGTGCTGCGCGTCGTGATCGCGCATTCCGACCCCGGGATCGCGAACTGGCTCGACACCGCGGGGCACAGCGAAGGTCCCGTCATCTTGCGCTGCGTACGTACCGAGACCGCGCCGGTGCCGACGACGCGCGTCGTGCCGATGCGCGACATCGCCTCCGCACTGCCGGCCGCCACGCGCCGGGTGACGGCCGACGAGCGCGCCGCAGTGATGGACGCGCGCCGGCTCGCGGTCAGCCGCCGCTTCGTTCGATGACGCTCGACGCCGACGAGCTCGAAGCGGCCGCGCGCGAGGAGACCGGGCTGAGCGACTTCGGCGACGGCTATCACCGCGAGGGCTTGGAGTGCCTCGTCGCTTCGATGAACGACGAGGCCGATCTCACCCAGATAGGCGAGATCATGCAACGCATGCGGCTCGGCGCGCACTTGACATCGCGACTGCAGGTCGAGGACACCTACCGCGAGCATCCCGAAATCGAAGCACAGGAAATCGAAGGACCCGTCTTCGTGATCGGTCTTCCGCGCACGGGTACCACGGCGTTGAGCCAGCTGGTCGCGGCAGACCCGCAGTTCCGATCGTTACGGCTATGGGAATCGGGCGCGCCGGTGCCGCCGCCCGAAGCCGCGACCCAGCACACGGATGCACGCATCGCCGCCACCGAAGCCGGTCTCGCGATGATGAACGAAGCGTTCCCGCTCATGCAGACGATGTATCACTCGGAAGCGACGACCGCGAGCGAGTGCCAGGACCTCATGGGTATGAGCTTCCGCACCGCGCACTTCGACGGGTCCGCGCGGGTGCCGTCGTACATGGCGTGGGTGACCGACTGCGACATGCGCGGAACGTACGAGTACCACCGCCGGGTGCTGCGGCTCTTGCAATGGCACTGCCCACCACACCTCTGGCACCTCAAGACGCCGGTGCACATGTTCGCCCTCGATGCGCTGCTCCACGCGTATCCGAACGCGCGATTTCTCTGGAGTCATCGCGACCCGGCCAAAGTGCTCGGGTCGGTGTGCAGCCTCATCCACTACACGCGCAGCTGGAGCAGCGACCGCGACGACTCTACGGAGCTCGGGCCGGAAATGAACGATCGGTGGGCGCTGGCCGTCGAGCGCGCGATGGACTTCCGCGCGCGCGTCGGTGACGCGCGTTTCGCCGACGTGGCGTTCGCCGACCTGCAGAGCAACCCGTTGGGTGCGCTCGCCGCGGCGTACGAGCGCATCGGTCTGGAATTCTCGGAGCAATCGCGCGCGGCCGTCGCACACTGGGCCGAGCACCACGAGCCCGGCTCACACGGTTCCCACACCTACGCGCTCACCGACTTCGGCATCGACGCCGCCGAGGTGCGCGCCAGGTTCGCGCCCTACATCAAGGCGTTCAACGCGACCGACTGACTCCTTGAACGTTCAGGACTGCGGTGGAGCCTTCGGTGCCGGGGCGAGAGGCGGGGGCAGAACCGCGGCGGTCTCCGCGCCCGCGACCGTGTGCTCACGATCGGGGACGACGTGGATCGCGCGGCCGTTCGCGCCGGGGTTCAGACGACGTCCGCGCTCGTGGGCGGCCTTGTCCTCCTCCACGACGATCGGGTGCTCGCGCGCGTAGGTGTCCTGACGGATACCGGTCACCTGCCACGAGACCTCTGTGCCCGGACGATCACCCGCAATCACGAACCGGTTCCCCTTGGCCTTCTCCTTCACGTACACCTGCGCGGGCGCGCCGATCGCCGTGAGCTGATAGCGCAGATCACGGTTCAGTACCTCGAAGTACGACGGCAACGTGATCACCGCGGTGCCGTCGGCACCGAGCACCGCGTTGCCGTTGTAGACGTTCATCATGTCGGGTGACTCGACGAACGAATGCGAGAGGTACTTGTTGTCGGGGTCGAGCGGATGATCGATCTTGAACGAACCCGCCGTCTTGCTCAACGTGCCGTTCACGTGCGTGTTGCCCTGGAAAAACCCGGCGAAGCCCGCCGGCGAGGCCGTGACCCCGTATACGCCGTAGTTCTGTCCGGTCGTGCCGGTCGCGTTCCCGTAGAGACCCCACGAGCCGCCATCACCCCAGATCCCGACATAGCCCGAATTGCCATACGTTCCAGCGTTACTGCCGTAACCGGTCGTGCCCCGATAGTTGCTGTGGCCCTCGACTCCTGCGCCGTTCGCGGTCGCCGTGCCGTAGACGCCGGTCCCTCCCGAGCCGTAGACGCCGTAGGTGCCACCACTTGAGTTGACGCCGTAGGTGTCGCCCTGGGCGTAGACGCCGGTGTCACCACTTCCCTGGACGCCGTAGTAGGTCCCGACGGCGAAGACACCGGTGCTCTTGCCGGTCGCGTAGACGCCGTATCCGCCGTCTGCCGTGTTCGTGAATATGCCGCCGTAGTACTTGCCCGTGCCCTGCACGCCGGCGTTCCCTCCATTTCCGAACACGCCGGTTCCGTTGCCGAGCGCGTAGCCGCTCACGCCGTATCCCGAACCGCCGTGGGTGCCCTTGACTCCGACGCCCGTGCTCGAGGTCGTCGCAGCAACGCCGGAGACGCCCGCGGCGCCCGCCGCCGGTGACGCCGCGGTGATCTTGCCCTGCACGCCCGCGACCCCGTTTGCCGTCGACGCGGTATCGCCCTCCACCGCGATGGTGCCGCCCACCGCGTGGATCTTCGCGGTCGGGCTCACGGTGCCGACTCCGAAATTGCCCGGCGCAGTGAGACGCGCCTTCTCGGTCACCGTCGCGGTACTCGTCGCCTTCGTCTTCAAGATGATCGGCGCAACGTTGGTCGTGCCGAGATAGTTCGTGCCGTCGGTCGAGATGCTGTTCCCGCCGAGCAACCACGGACTCGTCGTCGGCGCGGCATCCGCACGCTGCGCGAACGCGTCGAAACCAATCACCGCGGCCGGGATACCGAGCAGCGCCCGGAGACCGAACCGGCGAGAGAACTTCTTCGTCCCCACGTCCACACCGTCGACTTCGTCGCCGCCGGCGACATCCGTTTCGACCCCACCAGAAGCCGCACCGCGATCGCGCTTCGCCATCTCCGCCCCTTTGCCGTTGACCCACCGGCCGGCAACGTGCGCAGCCACGGCTATTAGATCGGAACGACGCGTCACCGGCAACGACCCGCACGTACCAGGAGTCGACTGACGACAACCCCAGCAACAGACGCCGCATACTGACGTCGAGGTTGCGGTGGTACCTTCGCCGCGACTGGGCCGCGTCGAGCGGTCGTCGACAAGGAGCGCCCGCCATGATCGTTCGTGATTCCTTCTACATCGACGGAGCTTGGGTCAAGCCGACCGGGTCCGAGACACTCGACGTCACCGACTCGACCACCGAAGACGTGTTCGCAACGATTCCCGCGGGGACCCCGGCCGACGTCGATCGCGCCGTGCAGGCCGCCCATCGCGCGTTCCCGAGTTGGGCAGCCACTCCCCCGAAGGACCGCGGCGCGTTCCTGCAGAAGATCACCGAAGGACTCCAGGCCCGCTCCGGCGAGATCGCCGACATCATCAGCCACGAAGTGGGGATGCCGCGCGGCCTCAGTGAAGTGATCCAGGTCGGGTTGCCCACCGGCGACTTCGCCGGCAACGCCGAGCGGGCTGCCTCGTACGTCTGGCAGGAAGAGCTGGGCAACTCGCTCATCGTGAAGGAGCCGGTCGGTGTTGTCGGCGCGATCACGCCGTGGAACTTTCCCTTGTTCCAAATCGCGCTGAAGGTCGCGCCGGCGTTGGCCGCAGGCTGCACGGTGGTGCTGAAGCCGAGCGAGGTCGCCCCGATCAACGCGTTCATCCTCGCCGACATCATTCATGAGGCCGGTCTGCCGAAGGGCGTCTTCAACCTCGTCACCGGGCTCGGGCCGGTCGTCGGAGAGGCGATCGCAACCCACCCACTCGTCGACAAGGTCTCGTTCACCGGTTCGACGCGAGCCGGCAAGCGCGTGATGGAGCTCTGCGCGCAGTCGGTGAAGCGCGTCTCGTTGGAGATGGGCGGCAAGTCGGCGAACATCATCTTGGAAGACGCTGATTTCGCAGCCGCAGTTCCGGCGGGCGTATTCGGCTGCTACATGAACTCGGGACAGACCTGCTCGGCACTGACGCGGATGATCGTGCCCCGTTCGAAGTTGGCCGAGGTCGAGCAGCTCGCGACCACGGCCGCGGCCGGCTTCGCTCCCGGCAATCCGTTCGAACCGACGACGGGCCTCGGACCGCTCGTCTCGGCCGTGCAGCGCGACAAAGTGCGCGCGTACATCAAGAAGGGCATCGACGAAGGTGCGACCCTCGTGACGGGTGGCGCGGAGGCACCCGACGGGCTCGAGACCGGTTTCTTCGTGCAGCCGACCATCTTCTCGAACGTGTCGAACGACATGACCATCGCCCGCGAGGAGATCTTCGGGCCGGTGCTGTCGATCATCCCCTTCGACACCGAGCAGGAAGCGATCGACATCGCCAACGACACGGAGTACGGCCTTGCGGGAAGCGTCTGGGCCGGCACCCAGGAACACGCGATCGAGGTGGCCCAGAAGCTCCGCACCGGCCAGGTCGACGTCAACGGCGGCGCCTTCAACCCCTCGGCGCCCTTCGGTGGCTACAAGAGCTCCGGCATCGGGCGTGAGCGCGGCCCGTTCGGCTTCGAAGAGTTCCTCGAGGTGAAGTCCATCCAGCGCTGATCCGGCATCGGCCGCCAGGCAACGACGGGGGAAAACATGATCGGTCGTCGTCGCGTTCGCCCGACCATCGTCGTGGTTGCGTTGCTACTGGCGGTCGGGCTGTTGCCCGGCGCGGCGCTGGCGACGAGCGCCGCGGCGGCGTCCGTCGCGCGGCCAACCGTCATCGGTCCGGTGACGGGCGGGAAGGGCGCACCGACGTTCGCCTCGACCGCGTTCGACCTGGGTTCGGTCGGCTACGAGCAGTCCGAGTTCTTCCTCTCGGGCATCGCGAGTGCCTACGCGCCGACCGCGCCATTGACGAGCAACGGGAAGTGGACCGTCGCGCCGAGCACGACCGCGCCATACGTGACGCGCGCCGTCGTCTACCGGCCGAGCGACCCGCGCAACTTCAACGGGACCGTCGTCGTCGAATGGCTCAACGTGTCGGGAGGTGTCGACGCGGCGCCGGACTGATTGCTCGCCCACAACCTGTTGATCCGTGAGGGATTCGCGTGGGTCGGGGTGTCGGCACAGAAGCTCGGCGTCGACGCGACCCGGAAGGCGGATCCCGTGCGCTACGCGGCGCTGTCGCATCCGGGCGACAGCTTCTCCTACGACATCTTCTCCCAGGCCGGCAACGCGGTGCGCAAGAACGCGGCGCTGATGCTGAGCGGCTTGAAGCCGCGCACGGTGCTCGGCATCGGCGAGTCGCAGTCGGCCGAGCGCCTGGTGACGTACGTCGACGCCGTGCACCCGCTCGCACACGTGTACGACGGGTTCCTCGTGCACAGCCGTCTCGCCAACGGCGCGCCCCTGTCGCAATCCCCGCAGGCGAACATCTCGACACCGACCGCGACGAGGTTCCGCAACGACCTCGGCGTGCCGGTGCTGCTCTTCGAGACGGAGACCGACGTCGTCTTCAGCGGCCTGAGCGATCGTCAGCCCGACACCAGTCGGTTCCGTCTGTGGGAGGTGGCCGGCAGCTCGCACTACGACAGCTACGGGCTCACGATCGCGGCGTCCGACACGGGCGACGGGCAGGGCGCGGTGCTGAACCTGGCCGCCACGCAGAACCCGACCGACATCCCGATCCCCGGGATCACCTGCAGTCAGCCGATCAACACCGGTGGCACGCACTGGCTGTTGCAGGCGGCCGTGCACTGGCTGAATCGCTGGGTGACCGCCGGCGCGGCACCGCCGATCGCCCCGCGACTGAAAACGCTCAGCCCGTCGCCCGTGGAGTTCGCCCGCGATGCCGACGGCAACGTGCTCGGTGGCGTTCGGTCACCGCAGGTCGACGCGGCGCTCGCGACGCTCGGCGGAACCGGCAACGGTGGCAGCTCGTTCTGTTTCCTGTTCGGTACGACGGTGCCGTTCAGCTCGACGCGGGTCGCGGCGCTCTATCCGAACCACCGCACGTTCGTGTCGCGCTGGGTCCGCTCGACGCAACGCGACGTGAGCTCGGGCTTCCTCCTGGCGCCCGACGCGGCCGAGCTCAACCACTCGGCCCGCGCGTCACAGATCGGGAAAAAACACTGACACGGTGAACGAAACCGGCGGACCGGGCGTCTCACTGGTAAGGAGACGAGCGTCTCCGGAACCGAACGCGAGCGGGGAGGCGGTCCTGTGATGACTGTGCGGCGTTGGTGTGTGCTGGTGACGGTGATCGGGCTGGGCGTCGCGGCCACGAGCGGCATCGCGGCAGCGACGACGAGCATGACGGTCACGCCGTCGACCAACCTCAATGACGGTCAACTCGTCCATGTATCGATCTCCGGGTTTCCCGCGAACGCGTCGATCGCCGTCGTGGAGTGCGCCGCGGGCGCAGTCGACGCCAACGGCTGCGACTTGCAGACCTTGCAGTACGTCACGACGGATGCGAACGGTCACGTGGCGACACCGATCATCGTCACCGCCGAGCTGTCGACCTTCAGCGGCGCGGTCGATTGCCGGACCACCTCGTGCACGCTCGGCGCCGGCACCGTCGACGCGGCGACGACCGCGGGGACGGCCATCGCGTTCAATCCGACCACTCCGGTCGCGCCACCGTTGCAACTCGCCGTCACCGTCGCTGCGAAGGGCACCGTGAACAACCACACGAAGGCGGCGACGATCCACGGGACCGCCACCTGCAACCGCGTCGCGATCGTCGCTATCACGGGACAGCTGACGCAGCTCATCCCCTTCCACGGGGTCTTTCTGGTGAGCAGCAGCTACTTCGACAAGCCGAGCGTGGTCTGCGGGATGCACTCGAAGACGATCTCGTGGACCGCGACCGTCAAGCCCAGCGGCGCCGTGGAGGGCTCACTCATCGCGGGCTTCAAGGTCGGAAAGGTGACCGCGGAGCTCAGCGCGTACGGCCACGCCGGCAACTCGTCGGTGTCCGATTCGATCGCCCCGGCGAGGATCCTCCTGCGCACATCTGACTAGCCTCCGTCGCCAATGACGGGCGACCGCGGTGCCGGGCTTCGTGTGCGTTCGGCGCTGGCGTTGGCGCTCGTCGTCCTCGTCGGTGCGTGCAGCAGCGCGACATCCGTCACCGCGAGGTCGTCGGGAACGACGGGCGTCACGTCCGCCAAGTCGTCGCAGCATCAGCACGACACCGACCGAACCTTGAGCGGCCCGACCGAGGTCTATCCCGGCACCTACGGCGGGATCGAGACACCACCTGCGACCGCAGACGGCATCGCCTACGTCGCGACGCTCAACTCACCGACCAAGCTCGAACCGGACGAGCCGTCGTACTTCGGGAGTCAGCTCGGAACGGGCAAGGGTGAGGTCGTCGCGAACAATGCCGCGAACGGCCGTGTCGTCTGGGACACCACCGTGCCGGGCGACCCGCTCGGCGGAGCCACCGTCGTCAACGATCTCGTGTTCACCGCGCTCCTCGACGGCACGATCGTCGCGTTGCGACGCGACACCGGCCGCATCGTGTGGCGCTTCAAAGCCGACGGCGGCATCAACGGCTGGCTGTCCGCCACCACCGACACGCTCTACGTGCCCGTTGGTCAGAGCAAACCGCCGCAGATCCTCGCGCTCCGACTTCCCGCGTCGTAGGCCGTGACCGCTACGCGGTGACGATGTTGGCCGCGTCCTCGAGACCGAGCTCCTCGATCGACGTCGCGCGCATCTTGAACTTCTGCACCTTCCCGGTGACGGTCATGGGGAAGTCGTCGGAGACGCGGACGTAGCGCGGGATCTTGTAGTGCGCGAGCTTGCCGTGGCAAAAGGCCCGCAGGTCGTCGGCGGTCAGCGCGGCGCCCTCTCGTAGGCGGATCCACGCGCACAGCTCTTCGCCGTACCGCGCGTCGGGCACCCCGACCACCTGTGCGTCGACGATGTCGGGATGTGTGTAGAGGAACTCTTCGACTTCACGCGGATAGATGTTCTCGCCGCCCCGGATGACCATGTCCTTGCTCCGGCCGACGATCGAGAGGTAACCGTCGGCATCCATGACGGCGAGATCCCCCGTGTGCATGAAGCCGTCGGCGTCAACGGCCTCGTTCGTCTTCTCGGGGTCGTCCCAGTATCCGATCATCACGCCGTAGCCGGCGGTACACAGCTCGCCGGGCTCGCCGCGCTCGAGGGTCTCGCGCGTGACGGGGTCGGTGATCTTCACCGTCACGTGCGCGTGCACTCTCCCTACGGTGGCGGTGCGGTGATCGAGGCTGTCGTCGGCCTTCGTCTGGGTGGAGACGGGTGACGTCTCGGTCATGCCGTAACAGATCGTCACCTCCGGCATGAACTCCGCGACCCGCTTCATCACCTCCACCGGGCACGGCGATCCGGCCATGATCCCGGTCCGCAGGGTCGAGACGTCGTAGGACGCGAAGTCGTCGAGCCCGAGCGCGGCGATGAACATCGTCGGGACGCCGTACAGCGAGGTGCAGCGCTCCGACGCGACGGCGCGCATCGTCGCGGCGGGATCGAAGGCCGGCGCGGGAATGACGACGCAGCTGCCGTGCGTCAACGCACCGAGGTTGCCCATCACCATTCCGAAGCAGTGGTAGAAGGGCACCGGAACACAGATCCTGTCGGCCTCGGTGTAGCCGCAGCCCTCGCCGACGAGGAACCCGTTTCCGAGGATGTTGCGGTGCGAGAGCGTCGCGCCCTTCGGGAAGCCGGTCGTGCCGCTCGTGTACTGGATGTTGATCGGCTCGTCGGGTGTGAGCTCGACCGCGGGCGGGTCGCCGGCACCGGTGAAGAGCGCGTCCCATTCGAGCGTGCCGAAGAACAACGCCGGGACATCGGGACTCGCTTCCGCCGCCATCGCGACGTAGTCGCTCGTCTTGAACGACGGCGCCGCGAGCAGCAGGGAGACATCCGCCTGTTCGAGCACGTACGCGAGCTCACTGGTGCGGTATGCCGGGTTGACGGACACCAGGAGCGCGCCGAGGCGCGCGGTCGCGTACTGCACGAGCATCCACTCGACGCAGTTCGGTGACCAGATCGCGACGCGATCACCGGTGCGGACACCCCACGTCGCGAGACCGCGCGCGAGGTCGTCCACCGCGGCCGCCAACGCGGCGTACGTGAGGCGCACACCCTGCTCGACCGAGACCACCGCCTCGCGGTCTCCCCACTTCGCGACCGCGGCATCGAGTGCACCGCCGATCGTCGTCGCCGGCAGCGTAGGAGTGGACGGACCAGAGTCGATCGCAAGCGCCATCACTGACAAGACTCGCACGCGATCACACGCTCGGTCTTGACATCGTTCACGTCTTCGTTAACTATTATCTCTCATGGACGTATTCGAGGCCCTCGCCGATCCGCGGCGCCGACAGGTGGTGCAGATGCTGAGCGTCCGTCCGCGTCGCGCGGGCGAGTTGGCCGACGCGACCGGCATGTCGCCCCCGGCGATGAGCCGCCACCTGAAAACACTGCTCGACGCCGGGCTCGTCGAGGACGAGCGCGTGCGCGACGACGCGCGGCTGCGCATGTTCAAGCTGCGCCCGCAGTCGCTGGTCGCGGTGCAGGCGTTTCTCGATCAGCTCCAGGCGGAGTGGAACACCCAGCTCCGTTCGTTCAAGCAGCACGTGGAGGCGAAGAAACGATGAACGTCACCTCGAGCATCGACGTCGACGTCGACCCCATCACCGCGTTCACCACGTTCACCGATGAGCTCGACCAGGAGTTCACGTGGATCGACCGGTGGCGTCCGGATACCGCCGAGCGCGATCCCGTCGGCGTTGCGACGGATCGTGGGTGACGTGCCGGGGATCACGTCGATACGCGGCGCGATGACGGGAGCCGTGCCACTCGTGAGCCAGGTCGTCAGCGCGCGCAGCGCCGCCTTGGCGACGATGTGCATCGGCCCGTTGTTGATCGGCACGCCACAGTCGATCGAGCTCGCGCTCGCGACTGTGCACGAAGAAGCGGTCGAAGGCGTGGGTGAGCGGTTGCACACCGTTTCCACTGAACTTGGCCGCGCTCGCGGGCTCGCGCACGAGCACGCGGGTGCGGTACGGCGCACCCAGGCGCGCAAGATCCGGAGGCGACCCTTCGCCCAAGAACGCCTTACTCGCGTCGGGCAGCTCCTTCGACAGGTCGGCGGCAGTGCCGGCCGGGCGGGGCTGCGTCGTCGTAATTGCTGCGGGCGCCGACGCACTCCAGAGATCTCGCGGTGTCGCTCGACGGTCGTCACGCTGCCGTCCTACCAGAAATCGTAGAGACGGCGCGCGTTGAGCTCGCCGATCTGGCGGCCGTCGTCGTCGGGGATGTCGTGCACCGCGTCCGCGAGCACCTTCCGGCTCTCGGGCCAGTTGGAGTCGTTGTGCGGGAAGTCGCTCTCCCACATCAACTTGTCGAGTCCGATGAGATCGCGGTTGATCACCGCATAGCGGTCGGCGACCATGCACACCCAGAAGTGCTCGGCGAACACCTCCGACGGGAGCCGGCTGCAGTTCAGTCCCTCGTAACGGCTGCGTTCCCACGTGTAGTCGAGCCGCTCGAGCACGTAGGGCACCCAGCCGGCGCCGCCTTCGGACAACGCGATCTTGCAGCCGGGGTGCCGCTCGACGGCGCCCGAGAAGATCAGGTCGCCGAGCGCGCTCATCGAGTTCACACCGCACAGCGCGATGCCAACCGACGGGGTCGCGTCGGGCGACGGCGACAGGAGCCCTGACGACGTGCCGATGTGCATCGACAGCGGCAGGCCGGTGTCGGCCGCCGCCGCGAAGACGGGATCCCAGTGGCCGCTCGGAAACGACGGCAGCCCGATCGGATACGGGTTCTCGACGAAGATGATCCCCTTCGATCCCTTCGCCGCGCAGCGTTCGATCTCGGCGACCGCGAGCTGCGTGTCCCACAGTGGAATCAGCGTCTGCGGAATGAACCGCTCCGGGTAGGTCGCGCACCAGTCGTCGATCATCCAGTCGTTCCAGGCCTGAATGCACGCGAGCGCGAGGTCCTTGTCGTCGGCCTCGAGGAAGCGATTGCCGCCGAAGCGAGGGAAGGTGGGGAACAGCAGCTCCGCCCACACGCCGTCTTCGTCCATCGCGCGCACGCGCTCGTGGATGTCGTACGCGGCCGGGATCATGTCGTCGTAGCAGCGGGCGAAGAGATCGCCGCCCTTGCCCGCTTCGCCCGACCGGAACCGCCGCGTCTGCGCGTTCCCCTGGAACTGGAGCGGATAGAACCGGCCTTCCCACTGCCAGCCCTGCACTCCCGGTTCCGCGTCGACGATGCGCGGCGCCTGATCGCGGTAGCGCGACGCGAGGTGATCGACGAACACGTTCGGCGGCTCGATCACGTGGTCGTCGACGGAGATGAGCTTGACGTCGGCGGCGAGCATTACTTCGGCGCGAAGTGTTGGCCGCCGTCGAGGCGGATGCACGATCCGTTGAGCATGGCCGTCTCGGCGATCGCAATCACGAGCCGGCCGTACTCCTCGGGCCGGCCCATGCGCTTCGGGAACGCGGCGTCCTTGGTGAGCGCGCCGGCGAACTCGTCGGGGATGCCTGCCGTCAGGCCCGTGGTGAAGAGGCTCGGTGCGATCGCGACGACGCGGATCCCGAGACTGCCGAGGTCGCGCGCCATCGTCAACGCCATGCCCGCGATGCCGGCCTTCGCGGCCGTATAGGCGACCTGACCGATCTGACCTTCGAACGCGGCGATCGACGCGGTGTTGATGATGACGCCGCGCTCGTCGTCGTCGGGCTCGTTGCGCGACATGTGCTGCGCCTGCAGACGGTTCAGGTTGAACGTTGCGATCAGGTTGAAGTCGACGACCCGCCGGAAGTCATCCAGGGGATGCGGTCCGTTCTTGCTCAGCGTGCGCATCGCGATCCCGCCCCCGGCGGTGTTGACCGCAATGTGGAGACCACCGAGTGCTTCGACCGCCTCGTTCAACACGAGCTCGACGCCTTCGAAGTCGGTGATGTCGGCCGGGTGGAACGTCCCGCCCAGCTCGGCCGCGACCTCGGCGCCCGCAGACGTCGGCAGGTCGAGGATCGCAATCGCCGCGCCGCGCTCGTGCAGCATCTCGGCCGACGCCTTTGCCATGCCCGACGCGCCGCCGACGACGACCGCCCTCTTTCCGCTGATGTTCATCGATGCTCCTGGTTCTCGGTAGTGCGACGAATGGCGATCCGACATGACCGGGACGGGTGCGGGCTTTTAACCTCGCAGGTACGGTACCGACATGGTCGATTTCGCGCTTCCCGACGACATCTCGTTCAACCGCGGGGCCATCGCCGATCCGAAGGCATTCGCTCGCGACGCGCACGCCGCGTCGTGGCTCTTTCTCTGCGGCGACGACTGGGCAGCGGCGAAGGAGGGCATGTCGTACGCGCAGGTGCAAGAGGCCGTCACGGAGTCGGTGAACATCGTCTCGGACCCGCCCGTTGCGCTCGACCTCGATCTCGCGCGGCACCACATCGCCGCGCTCGACCGCCTGCCGCGGCCGACGCTCGTCACGTGCCGAACCGGTCCTCGCTCGTCCGCGATCGCGTATCTCTACGCGGGTCTGCGCGCGGGAGCGTCACCCGACGAGGTGCTCGCAGCCGCGGACGCGGCCAACGCACCCTTCACACAGGCCGAGCCGCTCCGCGTGTTCGTCGCGCAGGGGCTCACCGAGCTCGCCGGCGAAGCCTGACTTGCAGTTCCGTCCGGCCGACGCGTCAGACGCCGACGCGATCGGCGCGCTTCATGCCGACAGTTGGCGCCGCCACTATCGCGGTTCCTATACCGACGCCTACTTGGACGGCGACGTGCTCGCCGACCGCTCTGCGCTCTGGCGCGAACGCCTGCGGGAGCCCGGTGACGACTTCGTCACGATCGTCGCCGAGCAGGCTTCCGTTCTCGTCGGCTTCGCCCACACCGTCTTCAACGCCGACTCGACCGGGAACGCGTTGCTCGACAACCTTCACGTTGCATCCGCGCACCAACGCGGCGGCATCGGTGCTCAACTTGTCGCGCTCAGCGCTCGAGCGACCGTCGATCACTCGCCGGGTTCCGGCCTCTACCTCTTTGTTCTGGAGGAGAACCTCAACGCTCAGGCGTTCTACGGCGCGCTGGGCGGTCGACGCGTGGAGCGGGCCGAGGCGGAGGCTCCGGGCGGCGATCGCGCGCGCCTCAACGGAACGCCGATGAAGCTCCGTTACCTCTGGCCCGACTCGGCGGCCCTGATTCGAGTCGACCGAGAGCCGCCGACGTAGCTGCCGTGCCGGCGCCCATCGACGCGCGAACGCGAGCGAGGCATCATGGTCGTGTGGGCGAGGAAGTGGGGATGCCGCTCGACCCGGGCGACGGCCGAGGGCGACGGCGCTTCGCGTGGTGCGGACCTCGTGTGACCGCCGCGCAGGAGATCGATCAGCCGCCGCGTATGCGATGGGGTTTGTTTCTGACGTCGATCGCGGTGTGCGGGCTCCTCGCGGTGGTGCTGATCATCGTGACCGTTGTCATGACCGGCTTTGCGGTACTCGATGCGTCCGGCGGTCCGGACCTCTCTCGTGCGGCGCGCGCCGAGATCGCCGGCGCGAACTGCCAGCAGTTGTCGAGCCTGGAGGCTTGGTACACACCCAACGGCGACAGCGTCGAACCGGACATCACCGCGCTTCGCCTCACGACGGAGCGGCAGGCCGAACTCGACTGCGACGAAACCTGAGAAAACGGCTCCGCGGTCATGACGACAAGGCTACGAGCGGGCGCGACCCGTCAGCAGGAGCGTGTGCGCGCGTCGGGACGGCGTCAGGTAGGTCGGCCGCTCATCGAGAGCGTGTTGTTCGAGTGCCAGTTGACGGTTGCGATGTGCATGCGGCGGGGCTGGGGGATGCTCGAGTTCGAGCGGTACTCGCCGGGCCAGTACGACGCGTACGCGAGTCGGAGTGTGCCGTGCGTGTCGATGAACGCGTCGGCGCCGCCGGGTCCGGACTCCGCAGTGGTGCTCGCCATCAACGGCCCCGTGGTGAGGCGCTTGCACGGTCCGGCCTTCGCGGTGCAGATCGCGTAGCCGGTCGCGTACGGGCTGTGCCCGGCGCGGTCGGCAAGGAACGAGTTCCCGGAGTAGAAGAGGTACCAGTGCGAGTGCCAGTAGACCATCGACGGGTTCTCGATCGTCTGGCCCTCCCACGAGCCTTCGTTCGTCTTGAGCAGCGTGTATACGAGGCCCACCATGTGGCCGGTCGAGTCGAGCCGGGCCGTCTTCAACGACGACGGGTAGCCCGTCACACCGGGTCGGCTGCGCCGGCCGTTCGCCTTCCACGTGAGCCACGTCGTGCCGGTCGCGGGGTCGACATAGGGCGACGGGTCGATGCTGCCGCCGGGATCGGAATCGCAGTACAGCGGCTTGCTGCCCGTGATGTCGCGGAACGGACCGAACGGGCTCGACGCGGAGCTCACCGTGAGGCAGTAGCGCCCGAAGCCCTGCGGGTCGACGGTGCCGTCGCCGAGGCGGGACGAGATCTGCACACCCGCGTACGAGTACCAGGTGGAGCCGATCTGGGTGACGCCGACGGCCCAGTACGTGCGGTGCTCCCACGTGTTGTAGGCCTTGGGCAGGCCCCACGACGCAGGCTTCACGAGCGCGTCGTTCAGGTTCCACATGTCGCCCGAGCTCAGCGATGACAACCGGATCTCGAGCGGGATGCTCGGGTCGTGCTTCGGATCGGGACCGCCCGCCCACGGCGCGGCGGAGGTCGACCAGTGCCGATGGATCGTCCAGTGCACGAGGTCGGTCGACGTGAGCACACCGAGGTAGCGGCCGCCGGCGCCCGACGAATAGGCGTAGTAGGTGCTGCCGACGAGTACGACGTGGGGGTCGGCGAACTGGCCCTGCCAGCCCAGACCGCCCTCGAACCAGCCGTAGTTGCCGGGGGTCGCGTTGCTCGCGTCGGCCGCGGGCGGGCTGCTGGCCACCGCGATTCCCGTACCGACGATCGCGGTCAGGATCAGAGGCAGGACGACCGCGATCACGCGGCCGAGGCCGCGGGACCGGGGGGCGCGCGGAGGCGCGGTGCGGATCATCTTGCAGTTGTCGGCACGCGGGGCCCGAAGATGGAGCGCGATGTAGAGGTGGGACGAAGAGCGCCGTGTCTACGGGCTCACGTCGACGGTGAAAGGACCGGCGGTGGCGACGCTAAGCGGACCGTTACCGAAGTCTTCGCCGACGTGGTTCGTCGCCGTGACGGAGTACACGAAGTCGGTCGTGCCGACGGGCGGGACACCCGACAGTGCACCGGTCGTCGGATCGATGGACAGCCACGCCGGCGCGTCCAGGAGGGCGTAGGTCGGCTTCAGCTGCCCGGTCGCATGGAACCGGTAGTGATACGAGCGACCGTGTGTGGCGGCGAGCGACGGGTCGTCACGCGTGAACGCCGGCGCGATTCCGGGCTGGAAACCGGGCGTGCCGTATCCCGCTGTGGTGCCGCATCGGTTCGTGGCGCTCGACGACCACGAGTACTCCTTCTGGTCGTTCAGCCCGTTGAACACGGTCTGCTCGATGTCGTCCGTCGGCGTGTACGAGAAGTGATTGCCGTCGGATCGCGTCAGTGTGATCGTCACGTCGGACAGGAGGCCTCCTGAACCAGTTGTCGAATACCTGGATGTGGTACCCCGTGATCGGTGATCCGCCGGTGTTGCTCGGCGTCCAGGTCAACGTCGCCTGGTCACCCGAACACACGCGATCAGGATTCGGCGGCGTGATGGTCACGCCCGTAGGCGACCCGGGAGCGGTCCCGCGCCCGCGCGCCCAACCGCCATACCGCCCATCGCGATCAGTGTCGCGATCCCCGATGACTCGCCGCAATCACACGCCGTCGTCTGAGGCCTTCGACTCGCGGTCATCTTCCCCGACGATGAAGCGCGTGTCGCGCATCCAGCTCTGACACGAGATCCTCGCGATTGTCGTGAAGCCTGTCGAGGTCGTTCGCGATCTGCCGCAGCGCGGCGGCGCCTTCCGCAGGCGCGATCGGCCGGTATTTGGCAGCTTCAGAAGCCGACCGTTGTAGCGTCCGGTGAGATGAAGGTGCTCGAGTTGTGGCGATACCCCGTCAAGTCGCTGCACGGCGAACGGCTCGAGCAGGTAGCGGTGACGAGCGCCGGCCTCGAAGGCGATCGTCGGTTCGCGCTCTTCGACGTCGATACCGGCTTCGGGCTCACGGCGCGACGCGTCCCCGAGTTGCTGTTCGCGGCGGCGCGACTGCGCGACGACGGCGGTGTCGACATCACGGTGCCCGATGGCTCGGTGGCACGCGACGACCGCGCGCTTTCGGCGTGGCTCGGCCGGCGCGTGACGCTGAGGTCAGCCGATGTCGACGTCGCGCGCCACTACGAGAACGTGGTCGATTTCGAGGACGAGGCGACGAGCGACTGGATGCCGTTCGAGGGTGCAGGAGGCGCGTTCCACGATTCGGGACGGGCGCGGGTTTCGCTCGTTTCCAGCGCGACGATCGGGGCGTGGGATCCACGCCGGTTCCGCGCGAACGTGTATCTCGACGGTGAAGGTGAGGACGCGACCGTGGGATCCAGGATGACGCTGGGCGACGCGGTGCTCGATGTCGGAAAGCACATCTCTCGGTGTGTGATGACCACACGCCCGCAGGCCGGTGGGGTCGAGCACGATCTCGACGTCCTGCGAACGATCAATCGCGAGCGAAACGGATGCCTGGCGGTGGGTGCGCTCGTCGTAGCGCCCGGGCTCGTGCGAGTCGGCGACATCCTCACGCCCGCGTAAACGGCGGACGGCCCCACGGCCGCCGGTGTCACCTACGTCGTGAGCCGTCTACCGGGTGACCGCGCGCAGGCAGAACTGCGTGATGTGATCGATCTGCTCACGCGTCGGCCGCGCCCCGCTCGAGAGGAAGTCTGAGAGCACACCGACGGCCGCGTGCGCGCAGAGCGCAGCATCCGCCTCCGGGTCGGTGCTTCCCAGCGCGGCGAGCGGCTCGCGCAGGAGCGCCGCGAGCGGAGCCGTCGTCGTCCCGCCGGTGGCCGCTCCGTTCCAGAGCACGGCGCGCGTCGTCGACGCGATCTCCTCGTCGGCAACCTGAGACATCACGCCCTCGACCCACGCCGTGACCTTGCCTTCGGCGCTCGCGACCTTCTCCATGCCGTGTGCGAGGTAGCTCGCCAGCCGGGCCGATCCGTCGTCGATGATCGCGGCGACGAGCGCCTGCTTCGACGCGAAGTGACGGTAGAACGCGTCGTTCGAGAGGCCGGCCGCCGCGACGATGTCGGACACCCGCGGCGACGACGATGTCCCGCCGCGCCGCATCACGTCGAGGCCGGCGTCGAGCAGTCGACGGACCTCCGAGGTGTACTCCGCGCCGCGCTTCGCGAGCCGCTGCTGCGCGATCGTCGCGGCGACGACGTCGGCGGGTGTCAACGTGGGGCTCCCAGAATGTCGTTCTGCATACCCCGAATGCTATTCTGCGCCGCCGCGGCTGCCGGAACGATCCACTCCGGCGCCATTCGATCGGAGGGGTCATGGGTTGGGATTTCGAGACGGAACCCGAGTTCCAGGCGCAGCTCGACTGGGTCGACGAGTTCGTGCGTGAGGAGATCGAGCCGCTCGACCTCGTCTGGCCCGGCCTCCAGTTCACGCCCCTCGACGAGACCCGCCGCAAGGTCATCGACCCGCTCAAGGACGAGGTGCGCAGGCGCGGGCTCTGGGCCACGCACCTCGGGCCGGAGCTCGGCGGGCAGGGCTACGGGCAGCTCAAGCTCGCACTGCTGAACGAGATCCTCGGTCGCTCGCAATGGGCGTCGATCGTGTTCGGCTGCCAGGCGCCCGACACCGGCAACGCCGAGATCATCGCCCACTACGGCACGCCCGAGCAGAAGGAGCGCTACCTGCGCCCGCTGCTCGAAGGCGAGATGTTCTCGTGCTACTCGATGACCGAGCCCCACGCGGGCGCCGACCCGACGATGTTCACGACGACGGCCGAGAAAGACGGCGACGAGTGGGTGATCAACGGTTGGAAGTTCTTCTCGTCGAACGCGCGCACCGCCTCCTTCCTCATCGTGATGGCGGTGACGAACACGGAGATCAGCGCGTACCAGGGAATGTCGATGTTCCTCGTCCCCTCCGACACCCCCGGCATCAACATCGTGCGCAACCTCGGGCTCGCGGGCGAGCACCGCGAAGAGGGATCGCACGCGCTCATCCACTACGACAACGTGCGCGTGCCCCTCGAAGGCCTCCTCGGCGGCGAGGGCCAGGCGTTCGCGATCGCGCAGACGCGCCTCGGTGGCGGGCGGATCCACCATGCGATGCGCACGATCGGCATGGCGCAGAAGGCGCTCGACATGATGTGCGAGCGCGCGCTGAGCCGCACGACGCAGGGCAGTCTCCTCGCCGACAAGCAGTTCGTGCAGGGCTACATCGCCGACTCGTACGCGCAGCTCGTCCAGTTCCGGCTGTTCGTGCTGTACGTCGCGTGGTCGATCGACAAGCACAACGACTACCGCAAAGTGCGCAAGGACATCGCGGTCGCGAAGGTGGTCATGCCGACCGTGCTGCACGACATCGCGTGGCGGGCGATGCAGGTGCACGGCGCGCTCGGCGTGAGCAACGAGATGCCGTTCTTCTCGATGGTGCTCGCCGCCGGCGTGATGGGCCTTGCCGACGGGCCGACGGAGGTGCACAAGGTGACGGTCGCCCGTCAGGTGCTGCGCAACTACCGACCCAGCGACGACATGTGGCCCACACAACATCTCCCGAAGCTGCGCGAGGCCGCGCAGGCCAAGCTGGCCGAGTACCTGGAGCATGAGGTGGGGAACCTGTGACCGAGGTCGTCGACACCGAGCGTCTCGGCGCGTGGATGGACGGGGCCGGACTCCCCGGCACCGGCGAGCCGATCGAGCAGCGCTACATCTCGGGCGGATCGCAGAACGAGATCTACGAGCTGCGGCGCGGCGCGCTGCACTGCGCGATGCGCATCCCGCCGTCGACCGCGCCGGCCTCGCGCGACGACGGCATCGTGCGGGAGTGGCGCATCATCGAGGCGCTCCACGGCACCGACGTTCCCCACACCGAGGCCGTCGCGGTGTGCACCGATCCAACGGTGATGGGCCGCACCTTCTACCTCATGGGCTTCGTCGACGGCTGGTCGCCGATGGGCCTGTTCGGCGGCAGCTGGCCCGCGCCGTTCGACACCGACCTCGAAGCCCGCAAGGGGCTCGCGTACCAGCTCGTCGAGGGCATCGCACTGCTGTCGAAGGTCGACTGGCAGGCGAAAGGGCTGCAGGACCTGGGCCGGCCCGACGGATTCCACGAGCGTCAGGTCGACCGGTGGACCGCGTTCCTCGAACGCATCAAGGGCCGCGAGCTGCCGGGCTTCGATGAAGCCTCGGCGTGGCTCCGCGCGCACAAGCCGATCGACTTCGTGCCCGGTCTCATGCACGGCGACTACCAGTTCGCCAATGTGATGTACCAGAACGAACCGCCGGCGCGGCTCGCGGCGATCGTCGACTGGGAGATGGGAACCGTCGGCGACCCGAAGCTCGACCTCGGCTGGGTCGTGCAGAGCTGGCCCGACGACACGACCTCGCGCGACGCGGAGCGCGGCGGGTACGTCGATATGTACGGAATGCCGACCCGCGACGACGTGCTCGCGCACTACTCCGCGGTGTCGGGCCGGCAGGTCGACGACATCGACTACTACGTGATCCTCGCGAAGTGGAAGCTCGCGGTCGTGCTCGAGCAGGGCTACCAGCGCGCGGCCGCCGACCCGAAGCTCTCGGCGTTCGGACCCATCGTGCTCGACCTGATGCAGGGCGCCGCCGACCTCGCCGCGTCGACGGACTACAACGGTTGACGGGCGAACGGTGAGCGACGAGGCGCCGCTCGTGCGCG
>JBBSEC010000015.1:0-55828 GCA_038240075.1 Acidimicrobiia bacterium | reverse complement strand
GATCGGCTGCCCCTCGAAACGCACCTCGCCCTGCACCGGACGTTCGAGCCCCATGATCGTGCGGGCCAGCGTGGTCTTCCCGCAGCCGGACTCACCGACCAACGCGAGCACTTCACCTTCACGCACATCGAGATTCACCCCGTCGACGGCGCGCGCGGGCGCGGCCCGACGCGTGAAGCGGCCAACCGCACCGAAGTGCACGTGCAGGTCGGAGACCTCCAGCAGCGCAGGAGACGGAGTGGTCACGGGTTGCCCGCGGCCGCCGGGGAGCCGACCTTCACGCACGCCGCGAGCCGGTCGGGGCCGGCCGGCGCGAGGCCGACGTCGAGCGTCCGGCACTGCTCTTCCGCGACGTCGCATCGGAGATGGAACGGACAACCGGTCGGCAGGTGCTGCGGATCGGGAGGATCGCCTTCGAGCCCCGACGGTCGCATGCGCGAGGTCGGATCTCCGATCGTCGGGAACGCGGCCGCGAGCGCGCGCGTGTACGGGTGCTGCGGCGACTCGAACACGACGTCGCTCGGCCCTTCCTCGACGATGCGGCCCGCGTACATCACCGCGAGCCGTTCGCACACGGAGGTGAGCACCGACAGGTCGTGGGTGATGAACAGCACCGCGAGATTGCGCTCGCGCTGCAGTTGCTGCAGGAGGTCGAGCACCTGGGCCTGCACCATGACGTCGAGCGCGGTCGTCGGCTCGTCGGCGATGAGTACGGCCGGATCGCACGCGAGGGCCATCGCGATCATCACCCGTTGGCGCTGACCACCCGACAGCTGGTGCGGATACTCGTTGCCGCGCCGCGCCGGCAGTCCGACCTGTTCGAGCAGCTCGCCGACGCGCTGGCGGGTCGCGCCGCGCGGCGCCGCGTGGTGCAGGTCGATCGCCTCGCCGATCTGCTTGTTGATCTTCTGGACGGGGTTCAGGCTGTGCAGCGCACCCTGGAAGATCACGGCCATCTCGCTCCACCGCACCGCGCGCAGCCGGCCGGGAGGCATCGTGTAGACGTCTTCGCCTTCGAGGAGCACCTGGCCTTCGACCCGCGTCGACGGGGGCAGCAGACGCAGGATCGCGTTGGCGAGCGTCGTCTTGCCACACCCCGACTCACCCGCGAGCCCGAGGGTGCGCGCGCCTCGCAGCTCGAGGTTGACGCCCCGCACGACCGGCGCGTCGCCCGAGCGCGTCCGGTACGTGACGGACAGGTCCTTGAGCTCGAGCAGCGGCGCGTCGCTCATATGTCCTTGAGCCTCGGGTCGAGAACCTCTTCGAGCGCGCGGCCGCACATCGTGAACGCGAGCGCGACGAAGATGATGCCGAGACCGGGCGCGAGGTAGTACCACCACGCGTGCAGGCTCACCGCGTCGGACTGGAACGCGTTCTGGAGGATCACACCCCACGAGATCCGCAACGGGTCGCCGAGCCCGAGGAACGACAGCGTGCTCTCCGACAGGATCGCGATCGGCACCGTGAGGGTCAGGTTGGCAAAGATCAACGGCATCACGTTGGGCAGGATGTGGCGCGACACGAGGTGCCAGTGCCCGGCTCCGAGCGCGCGCGACCGGTCGACGTAGAGCCGTTCCTTCACCGACAGCACCTGCGCGCGTATGAGACGCGCGGTGCCCGGCCACGACGTGATGCCGATCACCAAGATGATGTTGGTGAGCGAGCGGTGCAACACCGACGCGAGCACGACCGCGAACGGGATGAACGGGATCACGAGGAAGAACTCCGTGATCCGCATCAGCACGGCCTCGGTGCGTCCGCCCGCGTAGCCGGCGATCACCCCGACTCCGGCGCCGAGCCCGACCGCGATGATCGTCGCCGCGAGCCCGACGAACAGGCTGATGCGGGCGCCCCAGATGAACAGGGTCCAGACGCTGCGGCCGAGGTCGTCGGTGCCGAACAGGAACTTGAGGCTCGGGTGCGCGAACTGCGGGTTCTTGCTCGTGTAGGTGACGTCGAGGCCCTTGCTCGACGAGAGCAGCGGCGCCGCGAGTGCGAGCACGACGATCACCACGAGGACGACGAGGCCGACCATGCCCTGCGGGCTCCGGCGGTAGGTCGCCCACACCTTCGCGACCGCCTTGCGCCGGCGCGCGCGCACGATCGCGCGGCCGGACGTCTTCCGCGCGGTCGGCGGTGCGACGGTCATCCGACGCGCACCCGCGGGTCGAGGTAGCCGTAGAGCAGGTCGGAGACGAGGTTCGCGAGGATCACCGCGGCCGTGAAGATGAGGAAGAGCCCCTGTAACAGCGGGAAGTCCTGGTTGTGCACGGCGGTCTCGGTGAGCTGACCGAGCCCCGGCCACGAGAACACCGTCTCGACCGCGATGGCCCCGCTCAGCACGAAGCCGAGGTTCAGGGTGACGAGCGTGACCGTCGGCAACATCGCGTTCGGCACCGCGTGGCGCCGGCGGACGAGCGCGTCGCGCAGGCCGCGCGCCCGCGCGACCTTCAGGAAGTCCTCACCCATCACCTCGAGCAGCGACGACCGCATCACGATCGCGTACTCGCCCATGTAGCCGATCGTGAGCGTCAGGCAGGGTAAGGCGAGGTGCTTCGCCTGATCGATGAGATGGCTGATCCCACCCGTGCTGCCCGTGGGGCTCTCGATACCTCCCGTGGGAAGGAGCTTGAGCGTGAACGCGAAGAACGCGAGCAACAGGATGCCGAGGAAGAAGTCGGGAGTCGCGTAGGTGAACATCGACACGCCGGTCGACAGCCGGTCGAACCAGCTGTTGCGCTGCCACGCGGACTTGATGCCCATGAGCAGGCCGATGATCGTCGACAGCACGGTCGAGAGCCCGACGAGCCAGATCGTGGGCCACAGGCTGTTGCCGATGTCCTCGGTGACCGGCCGGCCCGATTGGATCGACACGCCGAGGTTCCCGCGCGCGGTCTGGCGCATGTAGAGCCAGAACTGGTCGATCTTCGACTTGTCGAGACCGAACTGGTGGCGGAGCCGCGCCTTCACATCGGGAGGGACGTTGCGGCCGCGCAGCAGGCTTCCGACCGGGTCGCTCTTCACGATCCGGAACAGGAAGAAGTTGAAGATGATGACGGCGATCAGGCTCAGGATCGACCCGACGACCTTGCGGCCGACGAAGCGCAGACTCACGAGCCGGGCCTCTCCCGGTCAGTCGCGGAGGTCGGCGCTGCGCCGGCGGGTCATCATCATCACCAACGCGATGATGATGCCGAGCGCCACCACGATGCCGACCACGATCAGGACCGCGGTGCTCGCTCCGCTTCCGCTGCTGCCTCCCGCCGGCTTCACGTTGGCGTAGTTGAAGTAGTCGGCGGCGTACATGATCGGGCCGCCGGGATTGGGAACCGGGGTGAAGCCGGTGAAGCGGTCGTGGTTGTACGCCTGCAGCGTCGAGGCCCGGAACATCACGACGTACGGCGCGTCGTCGTAGAAGATCTGCTGCATCTCCTTGACCTCGGCGATGCGCTTCGTCTCGTTCAGCTCGGAACGCTGCGCGTTGTAAAGCTTGTCGTACGCAGGGTTGCAGTAGAACGCGTCGTTGTACGAGCCGTCGTCGGCCGCCTTGGGAACCTGCGCGCACGTGAGGTACGACAGCTGCGCGTCGGGATCGTTGAACGGTGTCCACGCCCAGGTCGCGAACTCGAACGTCCCTGCGTTCTCGATCGGCGTCAGCTGGTCCTCACTGACGACCGTGACGTCGACCTCGATGCCGATCTGCTTCATCCAGCCCTTGATGAACTGCGCGTCGGGGGCTTCGAGCGACGAGCCCGAGCGGATGTCGTACCGGAACTTCAGCGGCTGCCCGCCACCGGGCATCTCGCGTACCCCGTCGCCGTTCGTGTCCTTGTATCCGGCCTGGTCGAGGATCTTGTTCGCGAGCGGGATGTCGAACTTGTACGGGTTCTTCACCGGCACGAGGTCCCACTTGGGCGCCAGGGCGACGTTCATCGACTGGCCGACCTTGCCGTACCCCTTCAGCACGCGGTCGACGAGGGTCTGCTTGTCGATGGCGTGCGCGATCGCAACCCGTACGCGCTTGTCCTTGAGCGCGGGATTGCCGTTGCCGACCGATCCCGATCCGGTGTTCATCGTGAGCATGTTGAAGCTGCCGTCGTCGGCCTGCGCCGTGGTCATGGCCGGGTTGGCCTTCAACGTCTTGAAGAGATTGGCGGGAAGATCGTTGGCCGCGTCGATGTCGCCGTTCTTGAGCGCGCCCACGAGCGCCTCGTCGTTCGTGTACAGCTGGAACGTGATGCCGTCGATCTTGGGCGCGCCGCCGAAGTAGTCCTTGTTGGCGACGAACTTGACGAACTGGCCCTTCTTGAAGCCGGTCAGCCGGAACGGGCCGGTGCCGATGAGCTTGTTGTTCGAGAAGCTGCCGACATCTTTCGTGGAGATCGCCGACCACTGCTTCTTCTGGAGGATGTACGCGGGGATGTACGGGAGCCGCGGGTCGGGCTTGTCGGTCTTGATCACCACGGTGTACTTGTCGGGCGCGGTGATCGACTTGAAGCCGCTCACGAACGTGACGAAGTTCGACCACTCCTCGTCGCGCATGCGCTTCAACGTGTAGACGACGTCGTCCGCGGTGAAGGGCGTGCCGTCCGACCACTTGACGTCTTTGCGGAGGTGGTACGTCCACGTGAGCCCGTCGGCGGCCGCGGTCGGCACGTTGGTCGCGAGCTCCGGGATCGGCTTGAGCCCGTCGGCGCTCAGGTTGAGGAGGGTGTCGTAGCCGAGGGTCCACGCCTCGTACGACGCGACCGTCACCCCCGTGTAGGGGTTGAGGGAGTCGATGTCCTGCTTCACGCCGATGGTGAGGATCGACGACTTGCCCTTGGTGGTGGTCGTCGTCGCGGCGGTCGCCTGCACGGCACCCGCGGCGGCGAGCGAGAGCACGATCCCGAGTGTGATCGCGGCTACTCCGAGTCGACGGCCTTTGCCGGACATCGGTTCTCCCCCAGGTTGGTTCGCGTTGCCCCTTGTGTGGGCGGGAGTCTCAGGCGCGCGACGCGCGCTGTCAAGACCGCCATGGAACGCGTGCGCGCGTCCGGCGACCCGCGTGACGACCAAGGTGACGATCGGAGACGATCCGCGCCACGACGCCGAGGCCGGGGATGCCCGTCACGCCTCCGCCACCGTGCGTCGCGGAGCTGGCTTGGTAGAGGCAGTCGATCGGCGTGCGGAAATCGGCGTATCCGGGCGCGGGGCGCATGTGGAACATCTGGTCGGCCGACAGCTCGCCGTGGAAGATGTTGCCCCCGATGAGCCCGTACTCGTGCTCCATGTCGTAGGGCCCGATCACCTGCCGGTGCAGGATCGAGCTCGTGAAACCGGGCGCAACCTGCTCGACGCGCGCGATCACCCGGTCGGCGTAGGCGTCGAGCTCGGAGGCCCGTTCGGACGCGATCGCTTTCTCGGAATAGTCGTGCGGCACCCACTGCGTGAACATCGACATCACGTGCGCGCCCTCGGGAGCGAGTGACCGGTCGAACACCGACGGGATGCAGATGTCGGCGAACGGCACCCGCGCGGGCCGACCGGCGACCGCGTCCTGAAACGCGTGCTCGATCTCGTCGAGTGAGTCGGCGAGCACGATCGTGCCCCCGTGCACCTCCGGGTCGAAGCCGGGCTTGCCGGAGAAATCGGGAAGCCGGTCGAGCGCGAGGTTCACCTTCACGGTGCCGCTCCGCGACTTCCAGCGCTCGATGTCGGCAACAAAGTCGTCAGGCAGCTCGGCCCGGTCGATCTGCTCGAGGAACGTCAGCTTCGGGTGGGTCGCCGCGATCACGATGTCGGCGCGGAGCTCTTCGCCCGACTCGAGCACGACACCCGTCGCGCGGCCGTTGCGCACGAGGATCTTCCGGACCGACGCGTCGGTGCGCACGACCGCGCCGAACGATTCGGCCGCGCTCCGCAACGCGTCGCTC
Source organism: Acidimicrobiia bacterium (assembly GCA_038240075.1). Classification (GTDB taxonomy): domain Bacteria; phylum Actinomycetota; class Acidimicrobiia; order IMCC26256; family PALSA-610; genus DATBAK01. Next base: position 49,913 of record JBBSEC010000015.1, on the reverse strand, counting down.
ACCGCGCCCATCCCGCCCGCGGGGAAACCCCACGATGCGAGCTGGCCGTCACCGACGTCGCCGATCTTGTGGTGCGCCATCACGAACGCGGTACCCGCGGAGCGCGGCCCCGCCCACGTCCCGATGATGCCACTCACCGCGAGCACACCCTGCATCTGCGGCGACTCGAAGTACTCGTCGAGCAGGTCGGCGATGCTCGACGTGAAGAGCCGCGTGACATCGCCCACCGCGCGCACGTCGAGGCCGCGCACCTTCCACGCGAGCGCGAGCTGCTCGATCAGGTCGCGGGGCCGCTTCGAACCGAGCTTGGGCGGGACGGCAGTCAGCAGGGGGCCCAGCGTGTCGGCGAGGCGACCGAGCCACGCGTCCCAACGCTCGATCGCGTCGGCGTCGGCGGTCGAGAACTTCGCGATCTGCTCGTGACGGCGGCGAGGATCGTCTTCGGGAAGCTGGAGGAAGCGGCCGTCGGCATAGGGGACGAAGTACCCGTGCTGGGGGTAGATGCGGTATCCGTGCCGCGCGAGGTCGAGCTCCCGGAGCACGGTCGGCGGCATCATGCTCATCACGTAGCTGAGCGCGGTCATCTTGAAGTCGGGGCCCCACGGCTGCTCCGTGATCGCGGCGCCGCCGACCTTCGAGCGCCGCTCGAGCACGGTCACGCGCGCGCCGCGCTTGGCCAGCAGGCCCGCCGCGACGAGCCCGTTGTGGCCGCCACCGACCACGACGACGTCGACGGTGTTCGTGCCCGTTGCCATCGACGGGAGCGTACGCGGTGTCGTGGTCGGTCAGGTTCGCGACGGCCGAACGGAACGAGCGCCGCGCTCGCTTCGTTCGCGTTCCGTTCTCTTACTGCCCCTCGAAGCCGTGGAGGGCCGCGAGCACGAGGTCGCCGAGCGTGTCGAGGACGTAGCCGCCCTCCTGCACGAGCACGGTCGGGACGTTCATCGCTCCGAGCACCGCGCCGATCGCGGCGTAGCCGCCGGGCGTGAGCTCGAACGGGCTGTTGGGATCGGCCGCCGCGCCGTCGACGCCGAGCGACACGACGACGGCCTCGGCGCCCCACTGCTTCACCTCGGTGACGATCTCCTCGACCGCACGGAGCCAGGTCTCGTCGCCCGCGCCGGGAGGCAGCGGATGGTTGCGGTTCGCGCCCGCGCCCGCGCCGGCGCCCTCCTCGGCCGCGAAGCCGACGAAGTGCGGGAACCAACCGTGACCGGGGTCGACGTGCACGGAGCCGTAGAAGACATCGGCGCGCGCGTAGAAGATCTCCTGGGTGCCGTTGCCGTGATGCGCGTCGACATCGATGACAGCCACCCGTGCGATCCCACGGTCGCTGAGGTACTGCGCGGCGACGGCGGCGTTGTTCAGGTAGCACGAACCGCCGTAGAAGTCGGCTCCGACGTGGTGGCCCGGCGGTCGCACCGCCGCGTACGCGGAACGTGCGCCGTCGAGCACGAGGTCGCACGCCGTCAACGCACCGTCGACCGCGACGCGCGCCGCGGCATACGTTCCCGGCCCGATCAACGTCATCGTGTCCATCGCGTAGAGGCCGGCGAGCGCGCGTATCGCGGTCGGCCGTGTCGGCGGCCGGCCCGACGTGAGCTGTGGCAGCGCGAACACGTAGGGGACGACGAGTGGTTGACCGGGATCCTCGAGATGTCCCTCCTCGACCCAGCGACGATGCGCGACTTCGAGGTACGCGACGAAGTCGGCGGTGTGCACGCGCAGGAGCGGTTCGTCGCCGTGATCCGTCGCGGGTCGCAGTCGTGAACCCGCACGTTGCAGCGCGGCGCCGAGCGCGTCGCCCCGTTCGGGTTCTTCGTCGCCCGGGATCGTCACACCGAGCCAGATGCCCGCGCCCGGCGCGTGGCTCCGGTGGCGGTCGTCCCACACCACGGGCATCGTCAGCTGCACGCCGTCAAGTTACGCTCCCGCGCCATGAGTCCTCCCGACCCGCCTCCTCTCGCCCCGGTTCCTCCGGCTCCATCCGCGCCGCGGGCGCGCGCCCGCGACCTCGGTGTCGTCATCGGCACCATGACGCCGGGCCCCACGAACGGCATCGTCGACGTGCCCGGGGTGCGCGTCGGCCACGTCACGGTCTGGCACGACGAGCCCGCGGTGGCGCGCACCGGTGTGACTGCGATCGTCCCCGACGCGCTCGATGCCCTGTTCGATTCACCGATCGCCGCCGGTACCGCGGTGCTCAACGGTGCCGGCGAGTTCACCAACTCGATCACCATCGCCGAGTGGGGACTGATCGAGACGCCGATCATCCTCACCAACACCATGGCGGTGGGGCGCGGCTACGACGGAGTCGTGCAGGCGATGCTCGCGGCGCATCCCGGTATCGGTCGCGACGACGTGATCATCCCCGCCGTCGGGGAGTGCGACGACAGCTTCCTCAACGACGCGCGGGTGTTGTCGGTCACGGCGCAGGACACGGTCGATGCGATCGCGGGGTCGACGACCGACGCCGTGGTCGAGGGCTCCGTCGGCGCCGGCAGCGGGATGACGTGCCTCGGCTACAAGGGTGGGATCGGCACGGCGTCGCGCGTGGTGCTCGACGGTCGGTTCACGCTCGGCGTGCTCGCCCTGACGAACTTCGGGGCCGACGAGCAACTGGTCGTCGACGGCGTACCGATCGGCCGTCTGCTCCCCGTCCCCGAGGTCAACCCCGGCCAGACGCTGCGCGACCAGCCGGGCGAAGGCAGCTGCTACGTCGTGATCGCCACCGACGCGCCGCTCTCGCACGCGCAGTGCGTGCGGGTGGCGCGGCGGGCGGGGCTCGGTCTCGCCCGCTGCGGCTCGGTCGCGCACCACTGGAGCGGCGAGATCTTCTGCGCGTTCAGCACGACCCATCGCGGGCCGCGTCTCGACACCGAAACGATCGTGACGCGCCGTGAAGTGGCGGGCAACCGGCTGAACGAGATGTTCGCGGCGACGGTCGAAGCGACGGAGGAGGCGGTGCTCAACAGCCTGTTCGTCGCCGACACGGTTGCCGGGGTCGACGGCCACCGCGCGCTCGGGCTTCCGCACGATCGGGTCCTCGATCTCCTGCGCTCCCACGGCCGCCTCCCCTGACACTGCCGCGGTCGCCTCGGCAGCCGCGCCCCAACCCTTTCCTGGTCGCGATTCGCATCGCATGGGTGACAAATCGCGACCAGGGAGTGCGGCGGGCGGACCGCGGAGCCGCCGCGGTCGACCGCTCTGGCCGAGGTGGACGGTGGAGCCGTAGAATTTGGGATCCACGCGGGCGGCGGAGGGGACCATGCTGGGGCGACGCGGTTCGAGAGCCCGCTGGGTCGCGAGCGTGGTGGTCGCCGCCGCGGCACTGGTCGGCACCTCGACCGCGGTCGCAACCGGTTCGTCGGCGGCCTCGGCCGCGATCCCGCCCGCCGCACCCCGCCCCTCCGTGCACTGGGGCCCGTGCGTGCGGCCGCAGACCGCGCAGTGCGGGCAGGTGCACGTCCCGTTCGACCCCGCCGACCCGCCGGCCGGGACCATCGCGATCGGCTTCGAATTCCATCCGCGCCGTGACTCGAACCTCCCGTCGCTCGGGACGATCGTCGCCGCCGAAGGCGGACCCGGTTACGCGTCCACCTCGAGCCGCAGTGGCTACCTCGATCTGTTCCACCCGCTCCTCGACCGCCGTGACTTCTTGCTCGTCGACAACCGCGGCACCGGTACGTCGCAACCCATTAAGTGCGCGCCGCTGCAGTCGTTCAACGGCAACTACATCAACCGCGTCGGTCTCTGCGGGGCGCAGCTCGGTTCGGCCTCCGACCTCTACGGCACCGCGTTCGCCGCCGACGACCTTGCGCTCGTACTCGACGCGCTCAGTATCGACAAGGTCGATCTCTACGGCGATTCCTACGGAACGTTCTTCGGGCAGACGTTCGCGGTGCGACATCCCGACCGTCTGCGCACGCTCATCCTCGATTCGACGTATCCGGTCGAACGCCAGGACCCGTGGTACCGCGACGAGACGCGAGCGATGGTCGACGCGATCCGGCTGTCGTGCCGGCGGTCGCCGGCGTGCGCGTCGGTCGGCGGCGATCCGGTGCAGCGCATCGGGGCCGTCAACGACCGGCTGCGCGCGAATCCGATTCATGGCACCGGCTACGACGGCGACGGCGTCAAGATCAAGGTCACCGTCGATCCGGGCGCGATCGGTCTGCTCGTCGCATCGGCCGCGTACGGCCCGCCGATCTACCGCGAGCTCGACGGCGCGATCCGCGCGTACACGAACCCGGCCGCTTCCGACCCGGCACCACTGCTCCGCATGGTCGCGGAGGCCGAGCCGCCCGGGAAGGCCGGTCCCGTCCGGCAGTACTCGCAGGGTCTCTACCTCGCGGCGATCTGCAACGACTACCCGCAGCTCTGGGACATCAACGCACCGATCGCGACGCGCGGCGCGCAGTACTCCGCGTCGGTCGCGTACCTGCGCGCCACCGATCCGAACGCGTTCTATCCGTTCACGATCCCCGACTGGACCCACTCGTTCTGGACCGAGTTCCGGTCGTGCATCAAGTGGCCGGTGCCGTCGCACTATGTGTTCCCGGTCCCGCAACCCGCGCACTATCCGAACGTGCCCACCTTGGTGCTCTCGGGTGACCTCGACTCGCTCACGTCGCCCGAAGGCGCGCACACCGTTGCGTCCCGCTTCCCGAACTCCACGTTCGTGTCGGTGGCGAACGGCACGCACGTGACGGCGGAGGGAGACTTCAATCGCTGCACGAGCACGATCGTCATGCGGTTCGTCGCCGAGAAACGCGCGGGCGACACGAGCTGTGCCGCGCAGTACAGCGAGATTCGCCACGTCGAATCGTTCCCGCTCACGCTGGCCGCCGCCGTACCCGCACCGCAAGGCGGCACCGTGCATTCGTCGGCTGACGATCGCCGCCTCGTCGATGTCGTGATGAACACCGTCGCCGACATCCCGCCGCGGTGGTTCACGAACTACGACGGCACTGGCGTCGGCCTGCGCGGCGGCCGCTTCAGCTACTCGGGAGGCGCCGACGTGAAGTTCAAGCTGAAGGATGTGCGCTGGGTCGACGACGTGTCGGTGAGTGGCACCCTCGACTGGAACCGCACGACCGGATGGATCACCGCGACGGTCACGGCCGCCGGGCCCGGCAACGAGTCGGGCGAGCTGCATCTGCGGTGGCGCGACTGGGACATCCACGCGATTGCGTCGGTGCAGGGTCAGGTCGGCGGCCGCCCAGTCGGCCTCGCGCTCCCGGCATCGTGAGGCGCACGCGACTCGCTCTGCTCGCGGTGTGCCTGTCGGGGGCGGCACCCGCGGCTGCGGTAGTGCGCGGCCCCGTCGCGATTGCGGCGACGCGAAACCGCCCGGCCGTTCACTGGGATACGTGCGAGCGCCGGCTCGAGCGGGCGCGCTGCGGGCACATCGACGTCGCGCTCGATCCGTCCGACCCGTCGTTGGGGAAGATCGCGATCGGGTTCGAGCTGTACCCGCGCAAGGACACCGCGCGGCCGTCGCTCGGCACCATCGTGGCGATGGAGGGCGGCCCGGGTTACGCGACGACGTCGAGCCGCGCCGGTTACCTCGATCTCTACCGACCGCTCCGCGACCGGCGTGATCTCCTGCTCATGGACGCACGCGGCACCGGCCTCTCGCAACCGATCGACTGCGGCCCGCTGCAGTCGTATCTCGGCAATCGCATCGCGCGCATCGGCCGGTGCGGCCAGCAGCTCGGTGCCGCGTCCGACGTGTACGGCACCGCGTTCGTTGCCGACGATCTCGCGGCCGTGATGGACGCACTCGCCATTGACACGATCGACCTCTACGGCGACTCGTGGGGGACATTCTTCAGTCAGACGTTCGCGATCCGTCATCCCGACCGGGTCCGCACGCTCGTGCTCGACTCGTCGTACCCGGTCGTGCAGGACGACCCGTGGTATCGCGCCGCGAACGGCGAGATCATCGACGCCTTCCGTCTCGCGTGCACGCGTTCACCGGCGTGCGCGTCACTGGGCGGCGACCCTGTCGCTCGAATCGAGCAGCTCGACGATGCGCTGCGGGCCCATCCGTTGCGCGGCACCACGACGGGGAGCAACGGCAAACCCCGCACGATCACCGTCGATCCGCCGACGATCGCGACGATTGCCGCCGACGCCGGCTACGACCCTCCCGTCTACCGCGAGCTCGACGGCGCCGCGCGCGCGTACCTCGACCCCGTCGATCCCGATCCCGCTCCGCTCCTGCGGCTCGTGTCGGAGAACGAAGTGCCCGGCGGCGCGGGGGTTCCGCGGCAGTCGTCGGAGGGCGAATACGACGCCAACGTGTGCAACGACTACCCGCAACTCTGGGACATCATGGCGCCGATCGCGCAGCGCCCCGCGCAGTACGCGGCTTCCCTCGCGTATCTCCACGCCACCGATCCGAACGCGTTCTCCCCGTTCACGATCAACGATTGGATCCACTCGGGCTGGACCGAATACCGCTGGTGCATCCAGTGGCCGGTGCCGTCGCACTACGTCTTCCCGGTCGCGCGTCCCGTGCAGTATCCCGACGTGCCCACGCTCGTGCTGTCGGGTGATCTCGACTCGGTGACGTGGCCGTCGGGTGGGCGCACGGTCGCGAAGGAGTTCCCCCACTCCACGTTCGTGTCGGTGGCGAACCTCACGCACGTGACCGCGGTGTCCGACTTCGGCCGCTGCACGAGCGCCATCGTGCTGCGCTTCGTCGCGACCCGCAGCGCCGGTGACACGAGCTGCGCGGCGAAGTACAGCGAGGTGCGGATGGTCGAGCGGTTCCCGCGCGCGCTCGCCGACGCAACGCCCGCACCGCAGGGCGCGAACGTGCAGTCGTCCGCGACCGACCGGAAGCTGGCCACGGTCGTGTCGAACACCGTCGCCGACGTGCTCCCGCGTTGGTACAACTCGTACACCGGTCGTGGGTACGGGCTGCGCGGTGGTTCGTTCACGTATGCGAGTGGCGTCTACTCGGAGACTCCCACCGTGCGGTTCCGCATGAAGGACCTGCGTTTCACCGACGATGTGTCGGTGAGCGGCACGATGACGTGGGACCGGCTCAGCGGCCTGATCACGGCGAGCGTCTCGGTGCGCGGGCCCGGTTCCGAGTCGGGTGCGATGCACGTCGCGTGGGACAGCTCGCGGCCGCACGCGACCGCAACCGTGCGGGGCAAGATCGGTGGCCGACCGGTCGACCTCTCGTTGCCCGCCTCGTGACGCGAGACTCTCGCCTGTGAGCACGCCGTCGTCGGTCGAGTTGCAGACGCCGATCGGACGCGTGGTCGGCTTGCAGTCGCAGCCCGAGGGCGGCGGTCCGTCGGTCCGGCGCTTCGCCGGAATCCCGTACGCGGTGTCTCCGGTCGGCGCCCGCCGCTTCCGCGCGCCCGAGCCCGCCGGCGGGTGGACGGGTACCCGCGACGCGACCATCGCCGCCGCGGCGCAGCCCCAGCCGACCGCCGGCCCCGAACTGGTACCGGGCATGCGTCCGGCCCTCGTCGACGACGACTCGCTGACCCTCACCGTCTGGAGCCCGAACCGCGCCGGTCCGCATCCGGTCATGGTCTGGATCCACGGAGGATCGTTCACGGTCGGCGCGTCGTCGCTGCCCGCGTACGACGCGGCTCGGCTCGCGTCGGAAGGCGATGTCGTCGTCGTCGCGATCAACTACCGCCTCGGCGCGCTCGGATGGATGGACCTTCGGGCGGCCGGCGGCGACGAGTGGGGAGCCGTCGCCAACTGCGGCCTGCTCGACCAGGCGCTCGCGTTGCAATGGGTGCGTGACCACATCGCGGACTACGGCGGGGACGCGACCAACGTCACCGTGTTCGGTGAGTCGGCGGGCGGCGGTTCGATTCTGCACCTGCTCGCGTCGCCGTTCGGTCGCGGTCGGTTCGATCGCGCGATCGTGCAGAGTGGTTCGACCGGTCGCACGCTGACGGCCGACCAGGCCGCCGCGGTGGCGCAGGCGGTGCTCGAACAGCTCGGATTCGAACGCGCCACGCCGGCGATCCAGGCGGTCTCGTCCGGCGCCATCGTCGCCGCGCAGTTGCGCGCCACCGGGAGCCTCTTCGCGGTGGCGGGCATGTTGCCGTTCCATCCTGCGCTCGACGCGGCGAGCCTCCCGACGACCCCGCTCGACGCGTTGCGCGCCGGCGACCACCGCGCCGTCGATCTCCTGCTCGGCGTCACCACCGACGAGATGCGGCTCTTCCTCGAAGGCCCGGCGCTCGAAGCCGATCGCCTCCACGCACGTGCCCGTCGCTACTTCGCGCTCGACGACACCGCCGCCATCGCGTTGATCGATGCCTACCGGTCCCTGCTTGCCGACGAGGGCACGTCGACCGAGCCGATCGACGTGTGGGCCGCGCTCCTCACCGACCGCGAGATGCTCGCCCCCGCGGTCGCCGCGCTCGACGCCCATGCCGCGGCCGGTGGTCGGACCTTCGGCTACCGCTTCGACTGGCCTGCCATGCCGCGCGCCGACGGTCTCGAGCTGCGCTCGTGCCATGGCGTCGACATCCCCTTCACGTTCGCAAGCTTCGCGGTCGACGGTTGGGACGCGTTCACCGGTGCCGACACCGACCCGCAGGCCGCGCACGCATGTTCGGCGGCGCTGCGCGCGTCGTGGTGTGGGTTCGCGCGATCGGGTGACCCCGCGCACGAGGGTGTCGGGCCGTGGCCCGCCCACGCGGCCGCTGATCGCGCCACCATGCGTCTCGGCCGCCGGCGCGGCATCGAGCACGATCCGGTGGCCGCACGGCTCGCGGCACTCGCGGCCGCCGGGGTCACCCTGTGATCCGCACGTTCCGGTTCCCGACCATCGACCGGGTCGTCCACGGTGCCGGCGCGATCGCGACCGTGCCGAAGCTCGTCGGCGAGCTCGGCGGGCAACGGGTGATGATCGTCACCGGCCGCACGCTCGCGACGCAGACTCCACTTGTCGATGCCCTCGTGTCGGCTTTGGGTGCGCGTCACGCGGTCACGTACGCGACGATGCGCGCCCACGCGCCCCGCGCCGACATCGACGAGGCGATCGACCTCGCGCGCGCGGCCGACGCCGACGTGCTCATTGGTTTCGGCGGCTCGAGCGTCACCGATGCGACGAAGATCGTCGCGCTCCGTCTCGTTGAGGCGGGAGTGCGGCCACGCGTCGCGCAGGTTCACGTGCCGACGACCCTGTCGTCGGGGGAGTGGACCCCCGCGGCGGGCATGACCGGCGACGTCGCCGGCGTGAAGACCTACGTCGCGGATCCCCGCATGGCGCCGTTCGCCGTGGTGCTCGATCCCGAGGTCACGCTGAGGACGCCGATCGAGCTCTGGCTCTCGACCGGCATCAAGGTGCTCGACCACGCGTGCGAGATGTTGTGGGGACCGCGCTCGCATCCGTTCACCGACACGCTGGCGCAGGAGGCGCTGCGGCGCATCCGTCGCTCGCTGCCCGCGACGCGCGCCGAGCCGGGCACGCTCGACGTCTCCGAGATGCTCGCGGCGCGCCTCGACTGCCAGCTCGCGGGATGGATGTCGATGGCCGGCATCGTCAACGTGCGTGTCCATCTCAGCCACACCCTCGGACATCAGATCGCGGCCCGCTGGGACGTGGGGCACGGCATCACGTCGTGCATCACTCTGCCGCCGGTGCTGCGCTTCATGGCGTCCGAGCATCCCGAGGGTGTCCGCCGGGTCGCCGACGCGTTCGACATCCCGGCCGCGAACCGCCCGATCGAGATCGTCGCGACCGAGACCGCGGCGGCGATCGCCGCGTTCGTCGCGCGGTTGGGCCTGCCCGACCGCCTCCGCGATGTCGGCGCGCGCCGCGAAGACTTCCCGGCGGTCGCGGACGCCACGATCGCCGCCGGCGAGGCGACCGGCTACGTGCCGACCGGTGGATCCTCGGTGCTGCTCGAGCTGCTTGAATCGATGTGGTGAGCCGCAAGGTCCCGGGCCTGCGCGCGTAGCTCGCCTTTCGCGACCTTGCCGCCCGACGAGCGGGGGAGGTCGCCGTCGACGATCGCGAGCAGCTCGGGCCAGTGCTCCTTGCCGGTGCCCCGCGCCGCGAGGTGCGCCGTGAGCTCGGGGAGTGACAGCGCCGTGACTCCTACCCGCAGCACGACGAAGCAGCACACCCGCTCGCCGAAGATCGGGTCGGGTGCCGCGACCGCGGCGCACAACGCGACCGACGGGTGGCTCGCGACCTGCTCCTCGACGAAGGCGGCGGAGATGTTCTTCCCGCCGCGGATGATGAAGTCCGATGCGCGTCCGCTGACTCGCAGCACGCCATTGGGATCGCCGGGCGGTTCGACCGTGACGATGTCGCCGGTGCGCATCCAACCGTCGGGCGTGACCAGTGCGGCGTTCGCTTCCGCGTCGTCCCAGTAGCCGAGGCAGGTCAACGGCCCGCGGCACGCGGCGACGCCCGGTCCGCCGGTCGCGGTCACGTCGGCACCGGTGTCGGGATCGAAGAGCCGCACGTGCATCGACGGCAACGTGCGGCCCGCGGTGTGCAGGCGCACGTCGTCGTGGTCGCGCAGCGTCGTGCACGAGAGCGCGCCGGTCTCGTTGGAGCCGTAGAACTGCAAGACCCGCGCGCCGGTGCGCGCCTCGAACTCGGCGGCGCGGTCGGGCGGGACCATCTCGCCCCCCGTGAAGAGCACGCGCAGCGACGAGCAGTCGTAGCGATCGAACGCAGGAGAGTTGAGCATCATGACGAACTGGGTCGACACCGCCGCGAGCACGGTGACGCGGTAGGTCTCGATCGCGGCGAGCACCGCTTCGGGGGAGAAGCGCGCGAAGACGACGCACGGAGCGCCGAGGATCGCGGGCGAGAAGTGCGCGGTCCACAGCCCGAACCCGAAGGGCGCGGGCAGCGCGCTTGCGAACACGTCGTCGGCGACGAGGTCGGCGGCCTCGACCGCGAGATCGTGGAACGCGAACCACCGTCGTTGCGCGTGCATCACGCATTTCGGGAGCCCTGTCGTTCCCGACGTCGAGTTGAGCATCCACAGGTCGTCGGGTCCGAGCGCGCGATCGGCCGGTGGAGCGCCGCCGAGAAGCCTCATTCGCAGGTGGCCGTCGATGAACCCGCGCGCGCCCGTGCGTTCGCGCAGATGGGCCACCTCACGGTCGCCGGCGCGCGGCCCGATGCCGACGCACACCACCCCCGCGCGTTCACAACCGACGTAGGCGGCGTGCACCTCGGGCCCGTCGGGGAGCTTGACCGCGTGGCGGTCGCCCGGCTGGTAACCGGCGTTGATCAGGTTCAGGCCGATCACGTTGGCGAGGCGGTGGTACTCCGGCCACGTCGTCGCCTCGCCGGAACCAGCCTCGATGAACGCGACCGCATCGGGACGCTCGAGCGCGTGCTGCGCGACGAGCGCGCCGACGGTGAGCTCGGTCACGGAAATGCGTCGGGTGGCGCGGGCAGACGGAACAGCTCCGTCGCGTTCTGCCAGCACAGCTTCCGGACTTCCGCCGTCGGAATTCCCGCGAGGTGGCGACGCAGCAGCGGCTGCGTATCGGGCCAGGTCGAGTCGGCGTGCGGGTAGTCGGTCTCGACGAGGATGTTGTCGACCCCGATCACGTGACGCGTCAGCATCCCCGACGCGTCGTCGAGCGCGCAGAACCAGAAGTTGCGCTTCAGCACCTCCGCGGGCGTCAGGTCGACGTCGCGCCACGTCGGCAGGTAGCCGAGCTGGTACTTGAAGCAGTGGTCGAGCCGGTCGATGAGCCCGGCGACCCACCCCGTGCCGCCTTCGGAGAGGCAGATCTTCAACTCGGGGAAGCGCACCGGGATCTTCGAGTAGAGCCAGTCGACGGCTGCGTACATGCCGTACGCGAAGAAGAGCACGGCGACCGTCTCCGGCGGTGCGTCGGGCGCGGTCATGGGCGACGTGCCCGACGAGCCGACGTGCAGGCACACGACCGTGCCGGTCTCCTCGCACGCGGCGAGGAACGGATCCCAGTAGCCGGTGTGCAGCGAGGGGAGCCCGAGCTTCTCCGGCGCTTCGGAGAACGTCACCGCGCGGAAGCCGCGCGCCGCGTTCGTGCGCACCTCTTCGGCCGCGACCGCGGGGTCGCGCAGCCACGGGATCTGGTTGGGCACGAACCGGTCAGGGTACGCGCCGCACCACGCGTCGAGGTGCCAGTCGTTGTACGCGCGGAACGCCGTGAACGCGAGGTCGGGATCGTCGGGCCACATCGAGAGCCGCTGCCCGACGAACCCGGGCAGGAACGACGGGAAGCACAACGACGCCCAGACGCCGTTCACGTCCATGTCGGCGACGCGCGCGTCGATATCCCACGCGCCCCTTCGCATCTCGTCGAAACGGGTCGGCTCGAACCCGTATTCGGTCGACGGCCGACCCGCGACCGCGTTGAACCCGACGTTGGGGAGCAGTTGGCCGTTCCAGAGCCAGGCCTCGCCACCGTCGTCGGTCTCGACGACCCGCGGCGCGGCGTCGGCGAAGCGCGCGGGAAACCGGTCGGCGAACGTGTCGGGCGGCTCGACGACGTGGTCGTCGACCGAGATCACGGTCGCGAACGGCTCCCGCGGCTCCGGTTCGGGCAGGAACGTGACCTGCCCGCGCCGGCCCCGTGACCCTCCGAAGTCCTCGGAGCTCGCGAGGTCCTCGAGCGACATCCCCATAGTGAGGTTTCTAGCCGAAGCAGGGGGGCACGTGGCCGGTCGCGTCGACGGGCCGCTCGCGGAGGGGAACCGCGACGGGATGCGGCGCGGTCGCGTCGACGAACTCGACGCCGTGAGTCGTCGGGACCGTCACCCACTTCCCGTCGACGAGCCCCTGAATCGTCCAGTTCGCATAGCCCGCGATCGAGAACGCGTACCGGTCCTGGCCCTCGTTACCCATCGAAGACGACGGCCCATCGAAGCAGCGGCTCTGCCCGCCTCCGCCTCCGAGCGAATCGCTCCACCATCCGCTGAACGCGTGGCCGGCACTCAGGATCCGGTAGTTCCACGACGCGCGGCCCGCGCTCTCGATGACGATGGCCCAGCCGCCGCGGTAGTGGAACCGTGCGCGTTCGTTCCAGCCCGGATGGTCGCGCAGGTAGTCGGTCACCGCGTTGTTCAGGAGTGCGGGTCGTCCGGCGGGAGGCTGCGTCGCGACGTTGACCGCCGCCGTGAGCGTGGCCGCGATGTGCGCCACCGTGGTGCGCGCGACGGCGGCGCCACCTTGCACCCAGATCTCCTCGGTGCCGTTCGTTCGACGCGCCACGTCAGGGTCGCCGTGAGACCGGGGGTGGGCCCACGTGAAGCCGTGCGCGCCCGCGACGGGCTCGTGCGTCTCGAGCAGCGTCTCCGGATCGTCGCGCGGCGCGCCGCAGTCGAAGCCCGTCGTCACCGTGATCTGGTGAGCGGAATCGTCGTCGGGCCCGATCGCGATGCTGACCGTGCTGCACGGATCGGTCGCCGAGCCCATTCCCACCAACGCCGGCCGCTCGCCCGCGACGACCGGTACGGCCACATTCGGGACCGCGCTCCGGGCGCCCGACCACACCGTGTACAGCGAGATCGTGCGCGGGTCGTTCGGCTGGTCGAGCGGCGCGCCGATGCCGAAGCCCTGAATCGAACCGACGGGCGCCCGGTACACGAACGGCACGTGCGCCGCGGTCGGCGCAACGAATCCCCCGTCTCTGGCGACCGGTACCGAGGCCGCCAGAATGAAGGCGTTGCAGCCGCTCACTCCGTCATCAGTGGGGCGGCGAGCGTCGCCTTCAGGCGCGGCCGGTCCCGGCACCGCGACTTCGAAGCGCCCCGATCGCGTGAAGGTCACGACGTGCGCCCAGGTGCTTCGGCCGACGTCGCCGTTCGCGAAACCGAGGTCGAGGGTCGCGGTTACGTCGTGCTTGCCGTGCGGAAGTGCGACGTGACCGGCGAAGAACCAGTCGCCGGGCGCGCGCAGATCACACTCGTCGAGCGTGACGCGCATCCCATCCGGCGTCGCGCTGAGGAGCCCATGGCGTGTGCCGGAGCTCGGAGCCGGTCCGACCTTCATCACTCCCGGATCGACCGTGGCCGCCGTCGGAAAACGCACCCCGCCGATGTGTGGACCTTCACGCGCGGTCGGCGAACCGCTGCTGCACGCCACCGCGCCCACGGCACAGATCCCGACCAGGAACCCGACTCCCCACTTGCCCACGCCCGCACCGTAATTCGCCACGGCCGTTCCGACGACCGCGGGCGACGCGCGGTTCCGCGCAACCGCCGCGCTCAACCGGCCGCTCGCTCGGCGCTGGTCCAGAACCGTCAGTCGAGTACTTCGGGTTCCCGCGCGAGCAGTTGACGGACGGCGCCGTCCCAGTAGGCATCGGGCGTGACCTGGTTCAGCAGGGCCTTCAAGTCGGAGCGGATGGCCATGGGAAGCGGCAGCAGCTCGCGTCCCGCCTGCAGTGCATCGAGCGTGAACCGGCACATGCGCTCGAACGTCACCGCGCGATAACAGGCCGCGCCGATCGTCTCGGCCGTGATGATCGCACCGTGGTTCACGAGCAACGCGCCGGTCGCCTTGCCGACCTGGTCCGCGAGCCAACGCCCGGCCTCGGCCGACTCGACCGCGCCGTCGTACTCGTGGATGAACGCGAGGTCGTCGTCGAAGAGGCACGCGTTCTGGTGAGAGATCACGGGTTCGACACCGAGACACGACAGCAGGGTCGCCGCATACGGGTGGTTGTGCACGATGATGCGCGCGTCGGGCCGCGCGCGGTGCAGCTCGGTGTGGATGAAGACGACGCCCGTCACGTCCCACTTCCCCGACAGGATCGACCCGTCGAGCGAGACGCGCATGATGTCGGAGGCGCGCACTTCCGACCACCAGAGGCCCCACGGGTTGACCCACATGCCGCCGTCGTCGTCGGCCCACGTGATGTGGCCCGAGAGGTTCTCCTGCCAGCCTTCCGCGGCGAGGATGCGCAAGGCACACGCGAGCGCTTGGGGAACGGTGAGCTCCCGCCCGATTCCCGGCACCGGACGTTCTGTCGTCACGGCCTTACCTCCTCGAGGGGAAGTCGTCTCGTTTCAGCCCGAGCTCCGCGGCGGCGAACGATCGGGTGTGTTCGAGCATCTTGGCCCGGCTCAGCGTTCCTTTGTGCAGCACGACCTGGAGACCGAGGCCGTCCATGAGCGCGGCCAACCGCCAGGCCGAGCCGGCGGGATCGGTCGTGCGGAAGCGCTTGGCGGTCACGCCGTCGCGGATCACGCGTTCGAGCAGCTCGACCCACGCCTGATCGAGCTCCTCGGAGATCTCGCGCAGCGTCGGGTTCCGCAGGGCCTCGCCCCAGGCGTCGATCCAGAGCGTCCAGCTCTGGTCGCGCGGGCCGGGCAGGTACTCCCGCAGCACGCGATCGAGGCGCTCGACGGGATCCGATCCCGCGGCGACGGTCTTCTCGAGCCGGCGAATGTCGGCGTCGGCCGCGTAGCGCATGGTCTCCGCGAGGAGCTCGTCCTTCGACGCGAAGTGATAGTGGACCAGTCCGGTCGAGACACCGAGCGCGTCGGAGACGTCCTTGATCCGCGTGCCCCCGAATCCCTTCTCGAGCACCACGGCACGCGTCGCTTCGAGGATCTCCACCCGTCGCTGCTCGACGCTGACCCGGTTGCGGGAACGGCGTGTCGACGCCGTGGCTCTGAGCACTTGGTCAAGCGTACCGCCGCGTGAACGAGGCTCCTTACAACTCCGTGACGTCGGTGCTTCCGTTCGAGCTTTGCAGTGCATCGACGAGGAGCCGATGTACGTGGGCGACGCCGCGCTCGTGCTCGGTGGAGAGCACGCCGTGTGCCGACAAGCCGCCCGCGTAGGTGCGTTGCATCGCCTCGCAGATCGCGAGGTCCTGCGCGACGACTTCCTGTGTCGCCGCGAGGTCGGCCGCTCGCCGTTCCTCGCCGACCTCCGGTGCCCAGAGGTGATCGCGCTCGATGATCGTGGTGCCCGGCCCAGTGGGAGTGAGGCGCATCGGCGCCGCGTAGCCACCGAACATCGAGATCATCGTGTTGGGGAAGAGAGTGATGTAGCCGCCGTTGTTGAACGATTCGGGCGCGACGCACTCGCCGACCCGCTCCCATCCCGGCTCGCCCGGCGCGCTCGTTGCGAGCGCGTCCTCCGACGCGTCGCGCGGCACGAGCGGCTTGTCCCACGCGAACACGATCGGTCCGACCTCTCTCATCGGGTACTCATACCCGGTGGTCGGCAGCTGCGAGTGCAGGAACGGCGTGTGGTAGTTCTCGGAGTAGTTCTCGACGATCACCTTCCAGTTGCTCGCGCACTCGTAGCGGTCGCGGTGGCCGAGCTCCATCCGGTCGAGGTGGTACGGCTCGACGCCGCGGCCGAGCGGTCCCGGGTCGAAGTCGGCCGCATCGGGGTCGACGTTGACGAAGATCGAGCGGGCGAACGTGGTCGCCCGCACTTCGAACAGACCCGAGCATGCGAGGTCGAAGCCCTCGGGCTCGCCGACTCCGGCCGCGCGCGCGAGGGAGCCGTCGAGTCGGTAGACCCACCCGTGATACGGACACGAGAGCGCCCGCGCGGTGCCGCTGTTGGTTGCGAGCGGTGAACCCCGGTGCCGGCACGCATTCAAGAACGCGCGCAGCCGGCCGGCTTCGTCGCGCACGACGAGCACCGGTACCGCGCCGACGGTCGTCGCGAAGTAGGAGCCGGGCGCGCGCACTTCGTCGTCGATGCCGACTCCGATCCACGACCGGCGAAAGACGCGTTCGATCTCGAGCTCGTGGTGCTCGGGATCCGCGTACCAGCGGCCGGGGAGCGTGCGGGCCCGTTCGACCGGCACTCCGGCTCGACCTTGGAGCTCTTGATCCAGAAGCATCGGCCAACTCTACTGACTGACGAGTCAGTACCAAAGCGCGAGGGGCTGTCGTCTGGTGGTGCTGCGTCCTAGAGTTGCGTCGTGACCGACACGTCGACCGAACGCGGCTCACGCGGCGCGAGCGGCGCGACCGGTGGCGCGATCGAGCTGGTCGGTCTCGAGAAGCGCTTCGGCGACTTCGTGGCCGTCGATCGCATCAACCTCTCGATCGGAGGCGGCGAGTTCTTCTCGTTGCTCGGCCCTTCGGGCTGCGGCAAGACGACGACCCTGCGCCTCGTCGCGGGGTTCGAGCAGCCGACGTCGGGCGCGATCCTCCTCGACGGCGTCGACCTCGCACGCACGCCGCCGCACCGGCGCCCCGTGAACACTGTCTTTCAGAGCTACGCGCTGTTCCCGCACCTCACGGTCGAGGACAACATCGCGTACGGCCTGCGGTGGCAGAGCTCGGTCACGAAGGCCGATCGCAAACGCCGGGTCGGTGAAGCGATTGCGCTGGTGCGCCTCGAGGGTCTCGGCCACCGCAAGCCCGCGCAACTGTCGGGTGGCCAGCAGCAGCGGGTCGCGCTCGCGCGTGCGCTCGTGCTGAAGCCGTCGGTGCTCCTCCTCGACGAGCCGCTCGGAGCGCTCGACGCCAAGTTGCGCAAGGCGTTGCAGCACGAGCTCACGTCACTGCAGAGGGACGTCGGAATCACGTTCGTCTACGTGACCCACGACCAGGAGGAGGCGCTCACCATGAGCGACCGCCTCGCGGTCATGGACAGCGGCCACGTCTCCCAGGTCGGTCCGCCGCGCGACGTGTACACCGAGCCGGCCAATGCCTATGTCGCCGACTTCCTCGGGGTGGCCAACCTGCTGACGGTCGAGGCGACCGGCGCGGCACCGGAGGGTGGTCATCGCGTGCGGCTCGAAGGCTTCGACCTGCGCGCCGCCACCGGAACCGCGGGCGACACCGGTCGCGCCAAGGTGGTCATCCGGCCCGAGCGGGCGCGCATCGTCGAGTTCGGCGCCACCGGTGAGAACCACCTGCCGGGCATGATCGACCGGCTCGTCTACCTCGGCCCGACCACGCAGGTGGTCGTGCGGTTGCCGCACGGCGACACCGTGCAGGTGCTCATCGCCAACACCGACGACCGCATCTCGCACGAGCCCGGCACCCCGGTGACGCTCGTGCTCCCCGCCGACGCGCTGCGCGTGCTTCCCGTCGACGACCGCCTCGACATCGCGGGCGCCGACGCCGTCGATCTCGCCGACTCCGAGGCGGCCGAACGCGTCGCGACCACCGACGCGTGAGTGACGCAGCCGCAACCGGCGTGCCGAGCGCGACGCCGAGCGGTGAACCGCATGCGGATGCGACCGGAAGAATCGGCGCGGCGCCCGATCCGCAACCTGATCCGCTGCGGCTCGGCTTCATCGGTTGCGGGATGATCAGCATGGCGCACGCCGCCGCGGTCCGCCTGCTCGCGGAAGACGGCGTCGTCGCCCTCGTCGCCGCGGCCGATCCTGATGCTGAGGGCATCGACCGGGTCGCCGGCATCGCGGGTGCGATCGACCATCGCAGTGCCGATGGCTTCGACGTCATCGCGGATCAGGATGTCGACGCGGTCGTCCTCATCACGCCGACGCGGTTCCACCGCGAGTACGTGCTCGCGGTGGCCGAAGCCGGCAAGCCGCTCTTCACGGAGAAGCCGCTGGCGCCGACGTTCCCGGTCGTGCGTGAGCTGCACGCGGCCGTCACCGCGTCGGGCATCCCGGCCCAGGTCGGGTTCCAATCGCGGTTTCATCCCGTGATCAACACGTTGCGCGACCTCGTCGTGAGCGGAGAGCTCGGCGCGCCGATGGGCTACACGCTGCGCGACGACCAGTACTGGCCGACGGGCGACGTCGTGCCCGGGCACACGAGCTGGCGGTCCGATCTCGCCGAGGCCGGCGGCGGCGCGCTGCTCGAGCACTCGATCCACAGCTGCGACGTGTTGTCGTGGTTGTTCGGTCCGGCCGAGCGGGTCTTCGCGACGAAGCGGCACGTGTTCGGCTACACGGTCGAAGACACGGTCGCGCTCACCATCGAGCACACCGGCGGGGTGGTCGGCAACCTCGTCTCCATCTTCAACGGGGTGCAGGGCCGCGAGGAGCGCCGGCTCGAGGTCTTCTTCGAGCGGGGCGCGCTCGAGCTGACGACCGACTTCATCGTGGGTGCGCCCGAGGACTCGCTCCTCATCCAGCGGCCGGGGCAGGCGGCCGAGCGGTTCGACATGGCCGCGTTGCGACGCGAGCACTTCGCGGCCCAGGGCGTCGACCCGGATCGCGCGGTCTGGGTGTACCAGTACTTTGCCCACCGCGCGTTCGCCGCTTCGTTGCGCGCCGGCACCGCGCCCTCACCCGGGTTCGACGACGCCCTGCGCGCCCACGCACTCGTCGAAGCCGCCTACCGCTCCTGTACCAGCGGCCAACCCGAGCTCGTCGCCTCCCTCCTCGCCTGACCCGCGCAGTCGGCGCCGCTCTCTGGTCGCGATTTGCATCCCATTGGTGACATTTGGCGACCAGGGCGAGCGGATCGCGCCGGGGCTACATCTCGAGGGCGAAGTCTTCGACGGCGGAGCCGCGCTGGCCGCGACGGAGCATGCGGGGCACGTACACCGCGAGCAGGATCGCGACCACGGTGAAGACGAGCATCACGGTCGCCAACGCGTTGACGGCAGGGGTCGCCGTCGCGCGCAGTGAGCTGTAGATCTTCATCGGCACCGTCTCGCTCGACGCGTCGGCCGACAGGAACTGGCTGATCACGAAGTCGTCGATCACCGTCGCGAAGACGATCATCAGGCTCGCGAAGATCGCGGGCGTGAGCAGCGGAAGGATGACGGTACGCAGCGACCGCATCGGCGACGCGCCGAGATCCTGCGCCGCGTCTTCGTAGTCGCTCCCGATCGTCAGTAATCGCCCGCGGACGATCACCACGACGGTCGACAGGTTGTACGTGATCTGGCCGATCAGCTGGGCCCAGCGGCCGAGGTGAATGGTGTGGACGAGCGTCGTGAAGAACAGGAACAGCGCGCTGCCGATCACGATCTCGGGCGTGACGAGCGGGATGAGCTGCAGGAAGTTGGCCGGTTTCTGGCCGTAGCCGCGCCAGCGTGTGAGTCCGAGCGCGAGCGCCACACCGAGCGGCGCGCACACGATCATCGTCATGGCTGCGAGCCAGAGACTGTTGTAGAGCGCGCGGTGCAGCGTGGGGTCGTGCAGCACCGAGAGCGACGGATCACCCCAATACCACCGCCACGAGAACCCCTGCCAGGTACTGCGCGAACGCCCCTTGTTGAACGAGAACTGGATCGCGATCAAGACCGGTACCAACGCCCAGATCAGGTACAGCCAGGTGACTGCCGCGAGGACGTGCGGCTTGCGCCACGGGTTCTTCCACCACCCCGTGAGCCGCTTCACCGGAGTTCCTTCGCGGCCGCGTTGCTCGAATAGAGGTAATAGAACATCAGCACGGTGAGCAAGACGGTGAGCACGATCACGAGCGCAGCACCGATACCGCGCGTCGAGTTCGTCTGCACCGCGTTCTGGATCTGGTTGCCGATCATGTTCGTGCGCGGCGACGCAGAGAGCAGCGTGTTCGTGTAGTAGTCACCGAACATCGGGAGTGCGGTGATCGCGGCGCCGGCCAGCATGCCCTGGCGCGAGAGCGGCAACGTCACCTTGAGGAACGTGCGCCACGGGCTCACCCCGAGATCGCGCGACGCCTCGAGCAGCCGCAGGTCGATGCGGTCGAGTGCCGCGTACAGCGGGAGGATCAGGAAGGGCACGTAGCCGTAGATCAAGCCGAAGATCACGGTGTACGGGCGGCCGTCGAGCCATTGGACGGGATGGCTCACGAGGTGTAAGTGGCGCAGGGCGGAGTTCACGTACCCGTCGTCCTGGAGCAGGTTCACCCAGGCGAGCATGCGCATGAGGTACGACACCCAGAACGGCGCGAGCAGCAAGCCGAGGAACAGGCCCTTCCGTCTCCCGCCGTAGCGCGCCACGTAGTACGCGACCGGGTAGCCGATGATGAAGCAGACGACGATCGCGACGATCACGTACTCGAACGTGCGCAGGAACGGCTGGCCGAACGAGCCGTTCTTGATCCCCTGCCAGACCGCGTCGAACGCGTCCCAGTGCCAGGTCAGTGGGTTCCAGCGCGGGTCGCGCGTGTTGAACAGGATGTTGTCGCGTCCGCCCGCGATCGCCATGACGCCGTAGAACGGCACGGCGAAGAACACGACCATCCAGGCCGTGCCCGGCAACGCGAGCAACGGCCACAGCCAGCGCGGCCGCCGGGAGCGGTCGGGCTCGCTCTCGGATCTCCCTCTAGGCACCGCTCGTGAACTTCCGCCACTGGGCCTGCCAGGTGCGATCGCCCTGGGGTGACAGCTGGAGCTCCTCGAAGGCGTGGTCGAACTGGGAAGGCTCCACGAGCGCGGTCCGCAGGTTCTCGGGCACGAGACCACTGGTGATGTAGGAGTCGGTGGTGAGCTGGTTGAGCGGTTGCTGGTAGCCGATCCCGTTGAAGTTCAGCAGCGCGTTCTTGGGGTCGAGCAGGAAGTTGAGGAAGTGGTGCGCGAGCACCGGGTGCTCGGCCGACTTGGGGATCGCCATCATGTCGTTCTGGATCAGCCCCTTGCCGTTGGGCTGGAACCAGTAGCCGAGCACCGACGGCTCGACCCCCTTCGGCAGGTACGAGACCGCGTTGATCATGTCGCCGCCCCAGGCCTGGTGCACCCACGCCTGACCGCTCGGGAGCAGCTGGTAGTCGTCGATGCCGACCTTCACGTTGACGAGGCTCGTGAGCTTGCCGAGCTCGGCCCCGGCCTTCGCGATCAGCGCGGGGTCCTCGGTGTTCACGTCGGTGATGCCGAGCCGCAGCAACGCCATCGAGAGCGCTTCGCGGTCGTCGTCGAGGACGTAGACGCGGCCCTTGTACTTCGCCTTGTACAAGAGGTCGGTGCCGTCGACCATCTTGAACGGGTCGTCGGCGGGGTCGATCTTGTCGATGCGGTAGCCGACGCCGGTCGTGTAGAGCGTGTACGGGATCGTGTAGCGCGAGCCCTTGTCGTAGAACGGGCTCTGCAGCGACGGGAACACGTTCTTGAAGTTCGGGATGTAACTGTGGTTGATCGGCTGCATGTCCTCGGTGGCGACGAGGCTGCCGATGCGGTCGGGCGACACGTTCGTGATGTCGAACTTGGCGGTCTTCGCCTGGATCTTGCTGACCGCTTCGTCCATCGAGCCGAACTCGGTCACCTGGACCTTGCACTTGTACTGCTTCTCGAACGCCTTCAGCGCGTCCGGGCCGACATAGTCGGCGTAGTTGAAGATCTTCAGCGTGGCGCCGACCTCGGTGGGAAGGCCGTCCTTGATCGCGGACGTGCACAACGGCAGCGTCGCGGGCACCGTCTCCCGACTCAGGATGGGTGGCTGGCCGCAACCACCGACCGTGCCCTTGCTCGTCGCCTTGGGCCCGCTCGCCGAGCTGCCGCTGCTCCCGCACGCCGCGAGGAAGGCGCTTCCGCCAACGGCGAAGGCCGTTCCGGTCAGCGCAGAGTTGCGCAAGAAGTCACGCCGACTGAGTGGACGCGATCCGCGCTCGCGCGGGTGAGACGCCATTGCACCCTCCCAGGTATACTGACTCATGAGTCAGTAAGCGACAGCTTGTCGATGCAGACTCCTACTCCGCGTGATCTTATGCAAGGGGCTCGCTCATGAGCGGTCGGAACCGGTACGACGCAATCGTCGTCGGTGGCGGGCACAACGGATTGGTTGCGGGCGCGTACCTCGCGCGCGCAGGACTGCGCACCGTTGTGCTCGAAGCTCGCGACGACATCGGTGGCGCGGCGCGCACCGAAGAACCGTGGGGACCTGAGTTCAAGGTGACGGCGCTCTCGTACGTGATGAGCCTCATGCCACCGACGATCCTGCGCGATCTCGATCTCGCGCGTCACGGCTACCACGTGCTGCCGATGGGACCGTCGTTCGTTGCGTTCCCCGACGGGCGGTCGTTGCTCCTCGAGGACGAGCCGAGCCGCAACATCGAAGAGGTGTCGAAGTTCTCGCGCCGCGATGCCGCGAACCTCGGCGACTACGAGGCGTGGTTGGCCGGTCTCGCCGACGTGCTCGGCCCGTTGCTGCTCACGACGCCGCCGAAGCTCGGCTCCCGCCGGCCGCGCGATCTCATCGACATGCTGCGCCTCGCATGGGGCGTGCGCGGCCTCGACGTCCGCACCACCGCGGAGGCGACGCGGCTCATGACGATGAGCATCCGCGACCTGCTCGACCGCTGGTTCGAGTCGCCGGAGCTGAAGGGCGTGCTCGCGATCAACGGGATCATCGGCACCTGGGCCGGTCCCGACGAGCCCGGCACGGCCTACGTGATGGCCCACCACTCGATCGGCGACGTCGGCGACGGGCATCTCGGCTCGTGGGGTTACCCGGTCGGCGGCATGGGCGCGGTCTCCGAGGCGATCCGCCGTTCGGCGGTGGAGTTCGGGTGCGAAGTACGCACCGGCGCCCCCGTCGAGCAGATCTCGGTGTCCGACGGTCGCGTGCACGGCGTCGTCCTGCGCGGCGGCGAGGAGCTTCACGCGCCGACCGTCGTTGCCGCGACGCATCCGCAGATCACGTTCCTGCGCCAGATCGAGCGTTCGCAGCTCCCGAGCGACTTCGTCCGCGATCTCGAGGCCTGGCGGAGCCGTAGCGGTGTCGTGAAGGTCAACGTCGCGCTCTCGGAGCTCCCCGACTTCATCGCCGATCCCGGCACCGAGCTGCACCCGCGTCATACGGGCTCGGTCGAGCTGTGCCACTCGATCGAATACCTCGAGCGCGCCTTCCAGGACGCGCGTGAGGGCCGTGCGGCGCAGCGGCCCTTCTCCGACGGCGTGATTCCCTCCACGCTCGACCCGTCGATCGCACCCGTTGGCATGCACGTGATGTCGTTGTTCACCCAGTGGGTGCCGCACACGTGGTCCGACGAGCCGCACGCCGCGGAGCTCGAGGCCTACGCCGACCGTGTCGTCGACGGCTACACGGAGCTCGCACCCAACTTCAAGCAGTCGATCGTGCACCGGCAGGTGATCGGGCCCTACGAGATGGAGCACGAATACGGGCTGCTCGGTGGCAACATCTTCCACGGTGAGCTCTCGGCCGATCAGCTGTTCCACCTGCGCCCCGCCGCGGGCTACGCCGACTTCACGACTCCGGTCGACGGGCTCTACCAGTGCTCCTCGGCGACGCACGGCGGTGGCGGCGTGACCGGCATCCCTGCGTTGCTGTGCACGCGGCGCATCCTGCGCGACCGTCGCAGCGAGAGCCGCAAGGCCCGCTTGCTGATGCGCCGGAGGACCGCGTCGTGAGCACGGCCGCGCCGGCGCCGGTCGACCGCGAGCACCTCGCCTCCGTGCTCGACCCGTCGGGGAGTGGTCGCATGCTGCCCCGCGAGGCGTACACCGACGACGCAGTGCTCGCGTGGGAGCGCGAGCGGTTCTTCGCGCGCACGTGGTTGTGCGCGGGACGCGTCTCCGACCTCACCGAGCCCGGTCAGCGTCGTGGTGCGCGCGTCGCGGGCGAAGGCGTGCTCCTCGTGCGCGACGACGACGGCCGGCTGCGCGCGTTCGCGAACACCTGTCGTCATCGTGGTCACGAGCTGCTGCCGTGCGGGGCGACCGCGAAGCGCGGCGCGATCCACTGCCCGTACCACGCGTGGACGTATTCGCTCGATGGTGCGCTGCAGGCGACGCCGCGCTTCGAGCCGCCGCCCGGCTTCGACCCCACGGAGAACAGCCTCGTCGCGCTCCGGGTCGAGGAGTGGAACGGCTGGGCGATGGTGAACCTCTCGGGCGACGCCGCGCCGCTCGCCGACCACGTCGGCGCGCTGGGCGACGTCATCGCGAACTACCAGTGCGGGAGTCTCGTCACCGGCGCCACGCACGAGTACACGATGGCGGCCAACTGGAAGCTGCCGATCGAGAACTACCACGAGTGCTACCACTGCCCGGCGATCCATCCCGAGCTGTGTGTCGTGAGCCCGCCGACGAGTGGCGACAACTACACGCTGCCCGGCATGTGGGTCGGAGGCACGATGGACCTCGAGCCGTTCGCGGCCACGATGTCGATGGACGGCAGCAGCGGCGGGGTGGTGCTCCCCGCGCTCGACGAGAAGCAGCGCCGCGAGATCGTCTACATCGGGTTGTTCCCCAACCTGCTGATCAGCGCGCACCCCGACTACGTGATGACGCACCGCATCGAGCCGCTGACCCCGTCGAGCTCGAACGTCTCCTGCGAATGGCTGTTCTCGCCCGAGGCGGTCGCGTCGGAGGGTTTCGACCCCGCCTACGCGGTCGACTTCTGGGACGTCACGAACCGTCAAGACTGGTCGGCCTGCGAAGGGGTCCAGCGGGGCCTCGGCTCCCGGGGCTACCGGCCGGGGCCGTTCGCGGCCCAGGAAGACGCGGTCCAGCAGTGGGTCCAGCTGATCGCCCGGTCGTATCTCGCCGGCACCCTCCAGCCGATTTGATGGTCGCACTCGCTGGCGCTCGCCGCTCCGCGACGCGGGATGGGAGTGGGCGAGGTCGCTTGCTCGCTTCGCTCGCCGCTGACGCCGTCGGATCCTGAGTCCGAGCAGCGTTGCCAGGCGCGGCCCGGTGGGGTACCTTACTGACTGATGCGTCAGTAGGAATCTGCTGAACCATCAGTCAGTAGGGCTCGGGTTGAAACCGGGAGAAGGTGGACTGATGGCCCTCATGGACGCACTGCCCGTCACGGACGAGGTCGTGCTGAACGGGCTGATAGAGCAAGAAGAGCGCCGGTTCTGCGAGCGCATGCCGCGTTCGCAGTGGTTACGGCGTGAGGCGAGGGGAGTCCTCGCCGGGGGAGTCGCCTCCAGTTGGCAGGCGGCGCCACCGCAGGCCGTCTGGCTCGACCACGGTCTCGGCTCCAAGGTGTTCGACGTCGACGGCAACGAGTACGTCGACCTCCACGCCGGCTTCGGCGCGATGCTCGTCGGCCACGCGCACCCCGCGGTCGTCCGTGCGGTGCAGGAGCGGGTCACGCTCGGTACGCACTTCGCGCAGCCGACCGGCGACACGATCACCGTCGCGCGCGAGCTGGCCCGGCGCTGCCACCTTCCGTTGTGGCGGTTCTGCAACTCCGGCACCGAAGCGACGATGAGCGCGATCCACCTCATGCGCATCGCGACGGGCCGTGAGCGCATCATCAAGGTCGAAGGCACGTACCACGGTCATCACGACGCGGTCGAGGTGTCGGTCTACCCCGACCTCGACGACGCCGGTCCCTCGAGCCGCCCGGTCTCGGTGCGCGACCACGAAGGGGTTCCGGCCGACGTGGCGCGGCTCACCGTCGTGGTTCCGTTCGGCGACCTCGAAGCGGTCGAGCGCGTGTTCCTCGAGTACCCCGACGAGATCGCCGGCATGATCCTCGAGCCGGTGATGATGAACATCGGCATCATCGAACCGCCCGACGGCTACCTCGCCGAGCTCAGGGCGATCTGCCACCGTCATGGCGCGTACCTCACGTTCGACGAGGTGAAGACGGGCTTCGCCACGGCTCCCGGCGGCATCATCGAGCGCTCGGGCGTCGTCCCCGACATCGTGTGCCTGGCCAAGGCGCTCGGTGGCGGTCTGCCGTGCGGCGCGATCGGCGGCACGCACGAGATCATGCACCTCATCGAAGACGGCCGCTACGAGCAGGTCGGCACGTTCAACGGCAACCCGCTCACCATGGCGGCGGCCCGCGCCACCCTGCTCGAAGTGCTCACACCCGACGCGTACGCGTGGCTCGACACGATGCGGGCCGCCATGGTGCGGGGCGCGAACGACGTGCTCGAGCGCTACCGGCTCCCGGGCTACGTCAAGGCGCTCGGCGCCAAAGGCTGCGTCGTGTTCTCGGCGACGCGTCTGCGCGACTACCGCGACTTCGCCGCTTACGACGGCCGCTGGGGTCACGCGCACTGGCTCGTGCAGCACAACGGTGGTGTGTTCCTGCCGCCGTGGGGGAAGTGCGAGCAGTGGACGCTGTCGGTGCAGCACACCCTCGACGACGTCGAGCGCTTCGTCACCAATCTCGAGACGTTCGCCGTCTCCCTCCGGGGCGCCCGGTAACCGGACCATGAAGACCGCAGCAGGCGCAGCCGCGGTTCCGAGCGCGGCACCGAACGTGAAGCGCATGCGGATGCGAGCATGAAGACCGCAGCAGGCGCAGCCGCGGTTCCGAGCGCGGCACCGAACGTGAAGCGCATGCGGATGCGAGCATGAAGACCGGAGCAGGCGCAGCCGCGGTTCCGAGCGCGGCACCGAACGTGAAGCGCATGCGGATGCGACCATGAAAACAGTTGCCGAGGTCTTTGGCGAGGTCGGGTTGCCGGCTCCGATGTCGGAGCTCGCGGCGCGCGAGTGGGACGCCATCGTCGTCGGCGGCGGCCACAACGGGCTGACCGCCGCCGCGTATCTCGCGCGGGCCGGCAAGTCGGTGCTCGTGCTCGAGGCCCGCTCGCGGCTCGGCGGCGCGTGCACACTCGAGCGCCCGTTCGACGACCGCGGCTACGTCGTCAGCCCCTGCGCGTACGTCGTTGGGCTCCTCGACCAACGCGTCGTCGACGAGCTCGCGCTGCGCGACTACGGGTACAACGTCTTCGTCGCCGACCCCGGCATCTGGTGCCCGTTCGACGACGGAACCTCCTACGTGCAGTTCCTCGATCACGACCGCACCGTCGCGAACCTGCGCGACAACGGGTTCAGCGACGCCGAGATCGCCGGCCAGTTCGAGTACGAAGAGTTCTTCGATTCGATGCGCCGCGCGTTGCGCGAAGGACCTCGCGACGCGTGGGCCGGCGACGCGCCGACGCGCGCCGAGCTCGAGGAGCTCCTCGGCTACGACCAGCAGATGATCGACGCGCTCTTCGAGACGTCGATCGCGGAGGTGCTCTCCCGCTACTGCAAGGACGAGCGCATGCACACCGCTCTCTACGGCCAGGGCGTGATCGGTGCGTGGGCGGGACCGCGCGATCCCGGCACCGCGTCGATCAAGCTCATGCACTTCTCGGGCGTGCTCGAGGGCGTGCCGATGGCATGGGGGTATGTCGAAGGCGGGATGGGTCGCATCTCGTTCGCGATCGCGGAGGCGGCGCGCGCCGCGGGCGCGGTCCTCGTGGCGGGCGTGCCGGTCGGCGAGATCCTGCCGGGCGAGGGCGTGCGCCTTGCCGGCGGCGAGATCGTGCGCGCGCCCATCGTGGTGTCGAACGCCGACCCGAAGGTGACGGCGATGTTGCTCGGTTCGGCCGCGCCCGCCGACATGCGCGCGAAGGTCGACGCCTGGCGCGTGCAGAGCCCGGTGCTGAAGCTCAACTGCGGGCTCAACCGGCTCCCGACGTGGACGGCGGCTCCGGGTGAGGATTATCCCTGCCGTGCGCCGGTGTCGATCGCGTTGCCGATCGACGAGGCCCAAGCCGCGTTCGAGGCCTGCACACGCGGTGTGCCGAGCCCGGGGTTCGCGGAGCTCTACTTCCAGAGCGCGTACGACCCGACGGTCGCGCCCGAAGGCAAGCACACGATGAGCGCGTTCGTGCAGTACGCGCCGTACACCCTCGACGAAGGCGACTGGGACACGCGCCGCGACGAGATCGGCCGACGAGTGATCGACCTCATCGGCCGGTTCTCGCCCGACATCGCCGACTGCGTCGAGGAGATCGACGTGCTCGGCGCACCCGACATCGAACGCCGGGTCGGACTCACCGGCGGCCACATCTTCCAGGGCGAGTGCATGCCCGACCAGATGTGGGGCGGGCGGTTCGCGTCGCGTACCTCGGCGCTCGGTGTCTACCTCTGCGGTGCCGCCACCCATCCCGCGGGCAGTGTCATCGCGCTCAACGGCCGCAACGCCGCGATGGCCGTGCTCGCCGACACGGACCGGTAGTCGAACCAAGAGCCCGCCCCGCCCGGACGGAACCGTGGGTCGCTGAGTGCCCGTGAGGGCACTCAGCGATCACCGGATCAGTCGTCGAGGGTGGCGATGGCGGCGGCCAACCGCTCGACGATGGTCTCGAGCTGGGCGTCGGTGACGACGAAGGGCGGACCGAGCAGCACGACGTCGCCGTTCACGCCGTCGGCGCACCCGGTGCTCGGGTAGACGAGCAGACCGAGCTCCTTGGCGGCGCGCGCAACCCGGTCGGCCGCGCGTGCCGAGCGTGGGAACGGCTGCTTCGTCGCGCGGTCGGCGACGATCTCGATGCCGGCGAACAGGCCGCGACCGCGCACATCACCGACGTCGGGAAGGGGCGCGATCGCGTCGGCGAGCATCGCGTGCAACGTGCGGCCGGCGCCTTCGGAGCGCTCGACGAGCCCGTCGTCGCGCAGGCGTCGCAACACCGCGAGCGCGACGCGCGCGCCAATCGGGTGGTGCGACCACGTGAAGCCGTGGACGAAATCGCCGTCGGAACGGACGGCGTCGTGCACCGCGCCGCTCGCGATCGTGAGCCCCAGCGGCCACGCGCCACTCGACGCGCCCTTACCCGCGACGAGGATGTCGGGCCGCACGCCCCAGTGCTCGCACGCGAACCATGTGCCGGTGCGACCGAACCCGGTCATGACCTCATCGGCGATGAGCAGCACCCCATGCGCCTGGCAGACCTTCGCGACGGCGGGCCAGTAGTCGTCGGGGGGCACGCACGCGCCGAGCGCCGCCCCGGAGATGGGCTCGGCCACGAACGCGGCGACGCGGTCGGCGCCGATCTCGTCGATCGTCGCGTCGAGCTGTTCGGCCAGGTGGGTGCCGCTCGTCGCGTCGCGGTACGGATAGGCCGGAGCGACGTGCACCGCGCGACCCAACCAGGGGAGATACGGAGCGCGCGCGGGCTCGCGACCCGAGACGTCGAGCGCGCCGCGGCTGTTGCCGTGGTACGAGCCGCGGCGGGCAATCACGACATGACGGCCGGGCTGGCGGCGGGCGAGGTGGTAGGCGCGCGCCAGCTTCAGCGCGGTCTCGATCGCCTCACTGCCACCGCTGACGGGATAGACGCGCGCGTCGTCGACCGGCACGAGTGGTGCCAGCTCGCCCGCGTACTGCTCGAGCGCGGCGGTCGTGAACTGCGTCGCGTGCACGTAGTCGACGCCGGCCGGATCGTCGGCCGCACTGCGCAGCGCGTCGAGCACCGCGGGGTCGCGGTGGCCGACGTTGACGACGATCGCGCCTCCGCAGCCGTCGAGATAGCGCTTGCCGTCGGAGTCGACGATCTCGCAACCCTCGGCGTCGACCGCGGTCGGGAGATCGCGACCCCGTTCGAAAACGTGGTCGCTCATGTACGGCTTCTTACTTCATGCCTTGGCCGCGACCTCGCCAATCGCCGCTTCGAGCAGCGTGAGCGCGACATCGGCCTTGTGCTCGTCCACCGTGAGCGGCGGCGCCAGCCGCAGTGACTTCTCGCCGCAGGTGAGCACGAGCAGACCACGGAGGAACGCGGCCTGCTCCACGTCGTGCGCGAACGCGGGCGAATCGAACTCGATCCCGATCATCAGGCCGCGGCCCCGCACCTCGGTGATCTGCGGACAGCGGCCCTGCATCTCGACGAGCCCGCGCTGCAGAAAGGCGCCCAGCTTGGCCGCGTTCGCCGCGAGCGATTCGTCGACGAGGTCGAGGGTCGCGACCGCGGCCGCGCACGCGACGGGATTGCCGCCGAAGGTCGAGCCGTGCTTGCCCGGCCCCCACGTGCGCATCAGCGCCTCGCGCGCGATGACAGCCGCGAGTGGGAGGCCGCTGGCGAGGCCCTTGCCCGCGAGGATCACGTCGGGCTCGATGCCCTCGTGCTCGACGGCCCACATGCGCCCGGTGCGCCCGACGCCGCTCTGCACCTCGTCGGCGACGAGGACGATGCCGTTGGCGGTGCACAGGTCGCGCAGCTCACCGAGCCAACCCGCGGGCGGCACGATGTAGCCGCCTTCGCCCTGGATCGGCTCGACGACGATGGCCGCGATGTCGCCGGGGTCGGCGAGGTGGTTGAAGATCACGCGCTCGATGTAACCGGATTCGCCGTAGGGAGCGTGGTACACGCCCGCCATCGGCGCGCCGAACCCCGAGCGGTACTTCGCCTTGCTTGCGGTGAGGGCCAGGCTGCCGAGCGAGCGGCCGTGGAATGCGCCGAGGAACGCGATCACGTTGGGCCGTCCGGTCGCGTAGCGGGCGAGCTTGATCGCGCCTTCGACGGCTTCGGTGCCCGAGTTGGCGAGGAAGATGCGCGCGTCGTGCACCGGTGCGCTCGCGGCGAGCCGTTCGCAGAGCTCGGTGTAGACGGGGTGGTACCAGTCGCTGGAGCAGTAGTGGATCAACGTGCGGGCCTGCTGCTCGATCGCCGCGGTCACCTGCGGATGGCAGTGACCGGTCGCGGCGACCGCGATGCCGGCGTTGAAGTCGAGGAAGCGGTTGCCGTCGACGTCTTCGATCACGAGGCCCGCGCCGCGCTTCGGAACGAGGGGGTACACGCGTCCCATCGACGGGCTCACGATCGCCTGGTCGCGCGCGATCAACCGGGTGGCCTCGGGGCCGGGCAGGTCGGTGATGATGTGCGGGACGCTCGCGGTCGCGAGATCGAACGGCAGCTCGCTAACGGGGACTGCGCTCATGACGGGCTCGATTCTGAGACGGTGCTCGTTTCCGAGACGATGGTCCGGGACTGTTCCCGGAGGTATTGCTGCAGGTAGTACGGGCCGCCGCCGGCCTTGCCGTTGGTGCCCGAACCCTTCCAACCGCCGAACGGCTGGACGCCGGGCCAGGCACCTGTCGTCGCGCCGGCGCGGCGGTTGATGTAGACGACACCGGCCTCGATGCGTTCGAGGAACCGGTCGACCTCCGACGGCTCCTCGCTGAAGAAGCCGGCGGTCAGCGCGAGCGGGCTCGCGTTGGCGAGGTCGAACGCTTCGTCGAGGGAGTCGACGGGTGTCACCGCGATCAGCGGGACGAACAGCTCCGTGGTCCAGAGCGCGCTGTCGCGCGGAACCTCGACGACCGTGGGCTCGAGGTAGTTGCCGCGGGCGAGGTCGCCATCGGTCACCCGGTGGCCGCCGACGAACAACTGGCCCGTGCGGCGCGCCTCTTCGACCGCGGCTTCGAACCGCGCGACGGCGGCCTCGTCGACCACCGGGCCGACGTAGACGCCGCGATCGAGCGGATTGCCGACGGTGATCGCGCGGGTGCGCTCGACGAGCGCGGCAACGAAGGCGCTGTAGATCGTGCGGTCGACGTAGGCGCGCGACGCGGCGGAGCACTTCTGACCCTGGAGCCCGAACGCCGACCGCAACGTGCCCTCGGCCGCGGCGTCGATGTCGGCGCGGGCCGAGACGATCACCGGGTTCTTGCCGCCCATCTCGCAGATGATCGGCTTCGGGTAGTTGGTCGCGAACGAGCGGTAGACGGCCATGCCGGTCTCGTACGAACCGGTGAACGTGAGGCCGTCGACGCGCGGGTCGGCCGCGAGCGCGGCGCCGACGGTCTCGCCGGGCCCGGTCACCGCGTGCAGCACACCCTTCGGCACGCCGGCCTCGTGCAACGCCGCGACCGTCATGAGCCCTGTGAACACGCCCTGTTCGGACGGCTTGAGCACCGCGGTGTTCCCGGCGACGAGTGCGGCGCCGAGCGGTCCCGCCGCGAGCGCCATCGGGAAGTTGAACGGTGAGATCACGGCCCACACGCCGTAGGGCCGCATCACGTCGCTCGTGACTTCGCGTTCGACCAGGCGCCCCATCGGCAGGGCGAACCCGTCGTTCGCCTCCATCTGGTGGCAGTAGTAGCGGATGAGGTCGGCCGACTCCTCGACGTCGCCGAGCGCTTCGAGCCGGTTCTTGCCGACTTCCATCGCCATCAGCGCGGCGAGCTCGCTGCGGTACTTCGAGATCTGATCGGCGCCCCGTTCGAGGATCGCGACCCGTTCCTTCCACGGCGTCGCGGCCCAACCCGGTGCCGCCGCGCGCGCGGCGGCGAGCGCGTCGGACACGTCGTCGGCGGATGCGGTGGCGAACCGGCCGATGACGAGATCGCGGTCGATCGGCGACCGTTCCTCGTACTCCTGGCCCGGGATCCCGGTGCGGCGCTCACCGTCGACGATGCAGCCGTGCGTCTCGCCGAGCCAGCCGCGCGCGGTTTCGATCCCGAGGTCGTAAGCGTCGTGGAGCGCGTCGTCGTCGGTGCTCATCGTTGCGTAGGTGACGCGGAATGTCATCGGCCCTCCGTTCCGCTCGAGGCGCCGGGGCGGAGCGGCCAACGCGGTGAGGTCGTACGGGGCGGCGCGAGCTGGGCGTGCGCGTGGATGAGCCGGGGCTCGCCACTCGCAACCGCCTTGCCGAGCGCCTGCGCGTAGTCGTCGCCGAGCCCGTCGACATGCTCGGCGGCAATGCCGAAGCCTTCCGCCACGGTGGCGAAGTCGACGGCCGAGAGGTCGCAGCCGTTGTTGGGATCGTCTTCGTGCCCGTAGCGCAGCATCCCGTAGCCGCCGTCGTCGACGACCACGACGGTGAGCGCGAGCCGCTCCTGCGCGACCGTCGCGAGCTCGCCGAGCGCGAACAACATGCCACCGTCGCCGATCACCGAAACGACTGCGCGCCGCGGGCCGACGGCCACGGCCGCGCCGATCGATGCGGGGAACGCAAAGCCGAGCGTGCCCCAGCCCATCGGGTAGTGCAGGCCTCGCTCACACTCCACGGGGTACTGGCCCGAGAGCCAGTAGCCGGCGATGCACATGTCGGCGAACACCACGGCGTCGTCGGGGAGCGCAGTGCGGGTGCGCTCGAGGAAGTCGACGGCCGGCGCGAACTCGGAGTCGGCGCGCAGCTCGTCGCGGAGCCGACGCGCGACGGCGGGAACGTCGTCGCACCACGGCGCGCGCACGTTGCTCTGCGCGAGCGAGGTGACGAGTGTGCGCAGCGCACTCGCGCTGTCGGCTTCGACGACGACGTCCATCGCGTAGTTCTTGACCGCGTCGACCCCGTCGACGTTGATCGCGGCGCGCACCGCGGGAAGTGGGAGACGCCAACCCATCGTGTTCATGTGGTCGAGGTCGCTGCCGACGACGAGCACGAAGTCGGCCTGCTCGATGAGCGCGGTGACCGGCGGCTCGTGCGGCGGCGCGCCGACGAGGAACGGATGACTCGCCGGCAGCACGCCGCGCGCCTGGAACGTCGCAACCACGGGCGCGCCGAGCGCGCGTGCCAGGGCGTCGACCTCGGCACCGGCCTCGCGTGTCCCGCCACCGATCCAGATCAGCGGCCGTTCTGAGGCTTCGAGCAGGCGAAGCAGCGGCGCGAGGTCGCCGTTCGTCACCGCCGCCGCGGGCTCGGTGATCGGTGCCGTGTGCAGATCGGCGAACGCGGTGCCGGCAATCGGCGCGGAGAGCAGATCGGTCGGGATGCCGAGATACACCGGACCACGTGGTGCGCGGTTCGCGAGCACCAAGGCTTCGCGGACCGCGCCGCCGAGGTCGTCGGCCCGTCCGGAGACGATGCGCGCCTTCGTAACCGGCGCGAACATCGCGGCCTGATCGGTGCTCTCGTGGAGCACACCGCGGTAGACGCCGGGCCGGCGCAGGTTGGTCGCGATGTCGGAGGCGACGACGACGACGGGTGAGTGCGAAGCCCACGCTTCACCGACCGCGCCGAGCGTGTTGGCCGCGCCCGGACCGGTGGTCGTCAGCGCGACACCGGTGCGGCCGGTCGCGCGTGCGTAACCATCGGCCGCGTACGCGCATCCCTGCTCGTGACGCGAGCCCACGATGCGCACGCCGGCCCGCGCGCACGCGGGCCACAACGCGAGGTTGTGCACGCCCGGAAGGCCGAACACGGTGTCGACACCGCCGTCGCGCAGCGCGTCGGCGATCGCACCGGCACCGGTCGTGGTCGCGGTGAGACTCATACGACTGCGCTCATTCGGCTCCGCCCTTCGGCATGCCCCCGCCTCCGGGCTGCGCCTGGGTCGCTTCGATGGCGTCACGGTTGTCGATCTGGGCCTTCTGCAGCCGGCCCGAGAAGTCGATGTACACCGACTTGGTCTCGCTGAACTGCTCGAGCCCGCGACGCCCGGCTTCGCGATAGCCGTTGCCCGTGTGCTTCGTGCCGCCGAACGGCAGGTGGATCTCGGCGCCGATCGTCGGTGCGTTCACGTAGACGATGCCGGTATCGATGAGCTGCACGGCCCGCATCGCAAGGTTGATGTCGCGCGTGTAGACCGCGGCCGAGAGCCCGTACTCCGAGTCGTTGACGGTGTCGATGGCGTCGTCGAACGAGTCGATCTCGATCACGGTGAGCACCGGGCCGAAGACCTCGTTGCGTGCGATGTAGGAGTCGCGTGTCGCGCCGCGGATGATCGTGGGTTCGAAGAACGAGCCACCTTCGCAGCCGGCGACCGACACGATGTGGCCGCCCGCGACGAGCTCGTTGCCTTCGCCGAGCGCGGTGTCGACCATGCCCGCGATGCGCGTCGCCGAGCCCGCGTCGATGACCGGGCCGACATCGGTTCCCGGCGCGACCGGGTCGCCGAGCACGAGCTTCGCGGCGCGCGCCGCGAGCGCGTCGACGAGCTCGTCGGCGACGGCGCGGTGCACGACGAGCCGCGAGGTAGACGTGCAGCGCTGGCCCGCGGTGCCGAACGCGCCGAACAGCGCGCCCTCGACGACGAGGTCGAGGTCGGCGTCGGGCATGACCACCATCGCGTTCTTGCCGCCGAGCTCGAGCGACACGAGGCGGGGGCCGGTTGCCATCGCGGCCGACGCGACGAGCCGGCCGGTCTTCACCGAGCCGGTGAAGCTGATCGCACGCAGGCCCGCGTGCGACGGGATCGCGGCACCGACATCGCCGAAGCCGTGCACGACGTTGACCAGACCCTCGGGCACACCGGCGTCGAGGCAGGCCTGCACGAACTCCGTGCAGCACTGCGGCGCGTGCTCTGACGGCTTGATGACCGCGCCGTTGCCCGCGAGCAGCGCGGGGAAGATCTTCCAGGATGGGATCGCGACCGGGAAGTTCCACGGTGTGATCATCCCGACGACGCCGACGGGGTGCCGGGTGGTGAACCCGATCTTGTCGGGCATCTCGCAGGGCAGCGTCTCGCCCCACGCGTTGCGACCCTGACCGGCGATGTAGCCGGCCATGTCGATCGCCTCCTGCACGTCGCCGCCCGCTTCGACCAGCACCTTGCCCGCCTCGCGGCTGACGAGGGTCGCGAGATGGGCCTTGCGCTCGGCGAGCACGTCACCGATCGCGGCGATTACCTCGGCCCGCTGCGGCACCGGCACCCTGGCCCAACTCCGCTGGGCGTCGGCGGCGCGCGCGACGGCGTCGTCGACCTCGGCGAGGCTTGAGATGTCGAACTCGGCGATCACCTCGGCAGGACGCGCCGGGTTCACGCTGGCGAAACGGTCGCCGGCCACGGCGTACCTCCTGTTCCGGAGAAGCGGGGGTATTGTAACGTACGTTCCGAGCATCTCGGGGGGAACGATGACTGCGCCGACGGGCCGCCGCCCGGTCTTCGATCTGATTTCCGAGGCCGCGAACCGGTTCACGCCGTCCGAGCGCCGGGTCGCCGAAGCCGTCATGCAGGACCCCAAGATCGTGGCGTTCGGGACGGTCGCGCAGCTGGCCGAAACCTCGGGGTCGAGCGGCCCGACCGTGCTGCGGTTCGCGGCCAAGCTCGGCTTCGACGGGTTCGTCGAGCTGCAGGCGGCCGTGCAGGAGGAGATCGCCGATCAG
This sequence comes from Acidimicrobiia bacterium, assembly GCA_038240075.1. Taxonomy (GTDB): domain Bacteria; phylum Actinomycetota; class Acidimicrobiia; order IMCC26256; family PALSA-610; genus DATBAK01. The sequence continues at coordinate 13,320 of JBBSEC010000015.1, read as the reverse complement.
CTGCGGCCCGCCACCCAGCGGATCCGTGAGCGACCGCTCAGCGACGTGCTCGGCCGGACGCTCGCCGCCGATCTCGACAACGTCCGCACCACGCTCGGCGAGATCGAGGCGGGCGACTTCCGCACCGCGGTCGAGCTGCTGTCGGACCGCCGGCGCAAGGTGTTCGTCGTGGCCAGCGAGGTGTCGGGGGGTGCCGGGCGCCTGCTTGCGGGCCAGCTCGACCTGCTCCGCGACGGTGTCCACGAGATCACGGGCACGCCGGTGAAGGTCTCGCGCGACCTGGTGCGCATCGAGCCCGAGGACGTCGTGGTCGTGGTCGACCTGCGCCGCTACGAGCGGTGGGTGCTCGAGACGACGGCCCGCGCCGCCGACACCGGCGCCACCCTCGTCGCGCTCACCGACGGGCGCCTCTCACCGCTCGCCGAGCGCGCCGCGATCACGTTCGTCGTCGCGGCTCGCGGCGTCGGGCCCTTCGACAGCTCGGTCGGGGCGATGTCGCTGGTCCACGCCCTGGTCGCCGCGGTCGCGGCCCGCCTGCGCCGCAGCGCGACCGGCCGCCTCGACGCGGTCGAAGAGAGCTGGCGCGCCGGCACCGACCTCGTCGAGCAGTAAGTCTCCTGGTCCGAGCGCGCGCCCGGTCCTCGTCACGCGTACTGGAAGCCGAACAAACGACCGCGAGGGGCCACGGGGCGGGCGGGGAGCGTCACGGGCCACGGGGCGGGCGGGGAGCGTCACGGGCCACGGGGCGGGCGGGGAGCGTCACGGGTCACGGGGCGGGCGGGTGGGCGGCCGCCGAGGCCTGGATCTTGAGGCGGGCGGCCTCGATGGCCCGGTGTTGCAGGGCTCTCACCGCCCCTGAGCTGCGGCCCAGCAGCGCGGCGGTCTGCTCGACGCTGAGGTCGGCGACCAGGCGGAGCAGCAGAACCTGCCGTTGCGCCGGCGCCAACGAGGCCAGAACCCGGCGCAGCTCGCCCTCCGCCACGCGCGACAACGCCTCGGCCTCCGTGTCGTCGCGGGCCGGGTGGGAGGCGACGCGGTCGAGCGGCTGCTCCTCCCGGCGCCGGCGGTGCTCGTCGACGACCCGGTGGTGGGCGATCGTGAAGATCCACGACCGGAACTGCGACTCGGTTCCGTGGAAGCGCCCGACGTGTTCCCAGGCCGCGAGCAGCACTTCGTCGACGAGGTCGTCGGCCGCGTCGCCGACCTGGGCCCGGAGGTAGCGGCGCAGCGGGAACAGGAGCGGCCGCAGCACGTGCTCGAACGCCTCCGAACGACCCGGCCCCGGAATCGACGCCGCCGACAACGCGGTGGCAAAGCTCTCGCCCGACGTTCGCACCCTGCTCTATCGGAACGAGCAGTCGACCGCCTTCAGTCGAGTGTGACGATCGTCCGCACGACTCCCGCGCGCTCGTGCTCCGCGGTGATCTCGACGCGCGCGCCCGCGGTCGCCTCGACGACCCACTCGGCTTTCGCCCGGTCGCGGGTCGGGTCGGTGACCGAGCCGAAGTCCTCGAGCATCGAACGGGCCCGGCTCCGTCCCGCGAGCTGGCCGAGCTCGATCCGTTCGCTGCCGCTGACGAGACGGGCGCCGTCGGGGAGCGCGATGCGGGCGTGCACCGGGTCGACGAGCTTCTTCTCCTTGGCCTTGTCGGTCACGTTGGTCGGCAGCCAGCCGTCGTTCTCGATCGCGACGCGGACGAGCCAGGTCGAGTCGCCGAGCCGGCGGGTGTCGGCCAGGTGCATCCGCAGCCGGGGGGTGGTGAGCGCGACGAAGACGCCGAAGTCGCTGTGGGGCGCGATCTCGGCCTCCATCAGCTCCGGGGGCGCGTTGCCCCAGACGTTGAACCAGTCCCACCCTCCGAGCTCGACCGGGCCGAGCTGGGGATGGTCGAACGGGTACCAGGCGACGTAGCCGCGACCGCCCAGGGCTTCGTCGTTCCAGCGCAGCAGGGCGAGGTCGTCGGCGATGGGGTGGTCGGCGAACCAGTTGACGAAGTGGTAGTCCGTGATGCCGGCATGGGGGAGCGGGCTCCAGAACTCGGTCGTCCAACCGAAGATGCCGCGGTGCTCGTAGGCCCACATGTCGGCCGCGCCGCTGATCACGTCCTTCGGGTCGTACCGGAAGTCGTGGAACACCGACAGCGACTTGTAGCCCGTCATCTCGGTCGCGTGCTTGCCCAGCGCGTTGTAGATGCGGAGATCCTCAGTGGGGAACTGGTCGTCGGCGCGATCGTCGAAGGGGCGCAGGATCACGGCGCTGAACGTGTGGTGCGCGAAGTACGCGCAGATGTTGGGCCGCGCGCTGACGGCCTCCATGACCGTCCGCGCCTCAGGCTCCGACGACGGGAACGGACCCGCGCCCTGCTGCTCACCTTCCGTGCGCCAGTTCACCGGGAAGTTGCGGTTGAGGTCGAGCGATCGGGGCTCGCGCGCGGTCGGCACGAGCACGCCGTCGTAGTTGCGGATCTCGCCCTCCGCGAGGAGCCGGTAGTACGGGCCGGGGCCGCTCTCATCGGGTGCGCGCGGAACCATCAACCGCGCGTCTTCCGGCGCGGCTCTCCACGCGCCGTTCGCGTCGACGACGCGCATGGTGAGGATGCGGCCGTCGCCGTCGATGTCTCCCTGGACGAGGCCGTCGGGATGGTCGGTGTGCGGCCACGGGCGCACGCTCGAACGGAGGTAGGTCGGCGGGCGGGCGAGTGCGAGCTCGACACCGTCGGGATTCACGCGCGGCACGACGTAGAACGTGCGGGTGTCGACGGCACGAGTGACCTGCTCGTCGGCTTCGAGACCGCTGCCGTGCCCGGTGACGAGCCGGTTCAGAAGATGCAGCGCGGCGGTCGATCCGGTGATCTCGGTCGCGTGGATGTTCGCGTCGACCCAGACCGCGGGCTTCTCGCTGTGCGGCCCGGTCCGCGAGTTGGTCACGGTCGCGAGCCGGATCTCGCGGCCTTCATGCGAGTGGCCGATGCACTCGAGGGTCACGAGATCGGGTCGTTCGGCGGCCAGCGCGTCGATCGCGGCCATCAACTCGTCGTACCGGTAGAGCTTGTCGAAGCGAAGGTCGTCCACGAGCTCGGAGGCTAGATGGAGCAGACGCAACCGGCGTGACGAGTGCGGGACTGGACCGCCAAGCTCATGCGTATGCGACCATAGGGTATGGACACTCCCAAGCCTCGCAGCCACGAAGTCACCGACGGGAACGGCCGGGCGCCGGCGCGCGCGATGCTGCGCGCGGTCGGCATGACCGACGCCGACTGGGGAAGCTCGCAGGTCGGCGTGGCGTCGTCATGGAACGAAGTGACGCCCTGCAACATGCCGCTCGACCGTCTGGCCAAGCGAGCCAAGGAGGGCGTGCGCGATGCCGGCGGCTTCCCGTTCGAGTTCGTCACCATCGCGATCTCCGATGGGATCTCGATGGGTCACGAGGGCATGCGCGGCTCCCTCGTGAGCCGCGAGATCATCGCCGACTCGGTCGAATGCGTCGTCCACTCCGAGCGTTTCGACGCGGTCGTCACGCTCGCCGGCTGCGACAAGAGTCTGCCCGGAATGCTGATGGCCGCGGCGCGGCTCAACGTGCCGTCGGTCTTCCTCTACGGCGGCTCGATCCTTCCGGGGCACTGGCGCGACCAGGCGCTCGACATCGTCAGTGTGTTCGAGGCCGTCGGCGCGTGTGCTGCCGGCACGATCACCGAGAACGAGCTCGGTGAGATCGAACGGCGCGCGTGCCCGACCGAGGGGTCGTGCGCGGGCATGTTCACCGCCAACACGATGGCGTCGATCGGCGAGGCGCTCGGTATGTCGCTGCCCGGGAGTGCGGCGCCGCCGGCGGTCGGCCGCCGGCGCGTCGACGGCGCCGTCGTGTGCGGTCGGGCGGTCATGCGGCTGCTCGAGCTCGATCTGCGGCCCCGTCAGATCATGACGAAGGACGCGTTCGAGAACGCGATCGCGGTGACGATGGCGTTGGGCGGCTCGACGAACGCGGTGCTGCACCTCCTTGCGATCGCGAACGAAGCGCGCGTCGAGCTCGAGCTCGACGACTTCAACCGCATCGGCGCTCGGGTTCCGCACGTCGCCGACATGAAGCCGCACGGCAACTTCCACATGGCCGACCTCGACGCGATCGGCGGCGTGCCCGTCGTCATGCAGATGCTGCTCGAAGCCGACCTGCTCCACGGCGACTGTCTCACGGTCACCGGCGCGACCGTCGCCGAGAACCTCGCCGCGATGAACCCGCCGAAGCCCGACGGCAAGGTCGTGCATCCGTTCACTGACCCGATCCACGCGATCGGTGGCCTCGCGATCCTCACCGGCTCACTCGCACCGAAAGGCTCGGTCGTGAAGGTCGCGGGCATCGACGAGCTGCAGTTCGACGGAACCGCGCGCGTCTTCGACGGTGAGGCCGCGGCGATGGACGAGATCATCGCCGGGAACATCAACCCCGGTGATGTCGTGGTGATCCGCTACGAAGGACCGAAGGGCGGTCCGGGAATGCGCGAGATGCTCGCGATCACCGGCGCGATGAAGGGCGCCGGCCGTGGAACCGACGCCGCGCTCGTCACCGACGGCCGCTTCTCGGGCGGCACCCAGGGATTCTGCGTCGGTCATGTCGCGCCGGAAGCGGTCGACGGCGGGCCGATCGCGTTCGTGCGCGACGGCGACCGCATCGTGATCGATGCCGAGGCCCACACCATCGAGCTCGACGTCTCCGAGGCCGAGCTCGCCCGGCGGCGCAACGACTGGAAGCTGCCCGAGCCCCTCTACACGAGCGGCTTCCTCGCCAAGTACGCCAAGCTCGCGCAGGGAGCCGAGAAGGGCGCCATCACCAATTTCTAATTCTTATGGTCGCGCTCGCTCGATTCGTTGCGAGGCTTCGCCGCGGTTGCGGAGTGTCGCTCACCGCTCCTGACGCCTCAGCCGCCAATCATTCGCCCGCAGGAGCGTGGATCTAGCGCATGCCCGAGATGTTGGAGGCGGAGATGGCGCGGCGCGTCATCGAGGAGCGCGCGCTCGGGCGGAAGATCGCGGGTGTCGTCGCCGACGACGCGTGGTATCTGAAGCGCGGCCTCACCGCGGCGGTCGTCGGCGACGCGCTGCCCGGGCGCCGGTTCGTCGCGGCGCGCCGCACCGGCAAGCAGCTGCTCGTCGACACGAGTGGTGTCGCGCGCAGCCGCACTCCCGGGCCGGTGCTCGGCCTGCACCTCGGAATGAGCGGGCGGGTCGTGATCGACGGCGAGTCGGCCGGCGACCCGCTGCTCTACGCGAGCAACGCCGAGAACTCCGCGTGGCTGCGCTTCGGTGTCGAGTTCACCGACGGCGGATCGCTTTGGATGCGCGACCCTCGGCGCCTCGGTGCCGTCGAGCTCGATCCCGACGAGACGCGGTTCGGTCCCGATGCGGCCACCCTCGACCGTGCCGCGCTCGACCACGCGCTCGGCCGGAGCGTGGCGCCGCTCAAGGCGGTGCTCATGGACCAGTCGCGCGTCGCGGGGCTCGGAAATCTCCTCACCGACGAGGTGCTCTGGCGCGCGGGCCTCGACCCGGCGCGCACCGCCGGCGGGCTCGACGATCGCGAACGCGCGGCACTCGTTCGCTCCATCCGCCAGACCGTCCGCGTGCTCGGGCGGCGCGGCGGATCACACACCGGCGATTTGCAGGCGTCGCGCGTGCGGGGCGGCGTGTGCCCGCGTGATGGGGCCGAGCTGCTCCGGCGCACCGTTGGTGGCCGGACGACGTACTCGTGTCCGGTCCACCAGCGGTAACGCCGTGTGAGCAGAGTCTCAGAGTCAGGCGACTAGAGCGCCGCGCACTCCCCGCTCTGGATTCCTGTCACCTTGTTGAGCTTGCCGCCGGAGTCACCTTCCTGCGCAGCCGGGCTGTTGCCCGAGCATGCGAGGTTTCCCCAGATCCGGTTGGTGACGATCTCGTTGGCATCGGGGTCGGCCATCGTGTTGTTGGTGTCGCTCACGTTGCCGTGCACGTTGTTGCGGATGAGCCCGAGCCAGCACGTCTGCAGACCGGTCACCGTCACGGACCCGTAGACGTGGCTGTCCTCCATGTCGGCGTACAGCGGGCCCTGCACGATCGGGTTGTTGTCGCAGTTGACACCGCCACCGCCGCCCGAGATCGAGACGTTGCCACGGATCCCGGTGCTGTGGATGATGACCGCGGCGGCCCCCGTCGCGACGATGTTCCCGTAGACGCGGTCGTTGGTGGTCACGTCGCACCCGATTGCCGGCGAGCAACCCAGACCGAGGATCGCTCCCTCGCCGACCTTGATGCCGCCGGCGACGGTGATGACGGCGGGCGTGATGGCGTTCAGCACACCCCCGGGCGCCACGGTGAGTCCCGACTTCACGTGCACGGTGCCCGAGTCGGGCAGCGAGCACACACCCGTGATCGTCAGGTGGTCGTAGTTGCCGGTGGCGAGCGTTCCACCGGCGCAGGTTCCGGGATTGATCGCTGCGCCCGCGATCCCCGACGTTCCCATGACCATGGCGCAACAAGCGGCAAAGGCCGCGATCGTGTAACGAGCTCTCATATAGGTCGCCCCCAAAGTTGTTCCGCAGTGCCCACCTGGCGGCAGTCTTGCACCACGCTCCGCGTCGGTCTATGTCGGCCGCGAGTCGGCGAGCGCGTCGTTCCCCGAAGGCTTCCGGCGGGTCAGTCCGCGTACGGCCGCAACCAGCCCGTTGGGCATGTACGCGATGCCGACCGTCGTCGCGATGCGTGCGAGGTTCGCCGACTCCGGGTACACGAGATAGATCGGCTCCCAACGGGGCGCGAACTTCGCTTTGAACCGGAACAGGTTCTTCGCTTCGTACACCGCGCCGCCGTGCTCGTAGAGCCAACGCAGCGCGTCGCGCAGTCGGGAGTCTTCTTCTTCGGTCCCGCCGAGCGCGTTGGTGCCACGTTCGACGCACGCCAGCGGGATCGCGTTGAGACTCGCCTCCTTGAGGCCGCGGTCGCGGAACGACTCGAGGGAGCGCAGGATCAGCAGCTCCATCGTGCCGACGGGGCTGTCGGGACGGCGGCGAACGAGGTCGAGGATCATCCCCTTGCCGTCGAGGTAGGGGAGCCAGGTCGTGAACGCGACGACGCGCCCGCCGACCGTCGCGATCCACGTCTCGCACAGGTCGAAGTTCGCGAGGTCGAGCCGTCCGAGCGTGAACCCGAGCTCGGGACCGTGCTTGAGCTTGAGCCAGGCGTCGCTGATGTCGCGGATCTGGCCGTCGACGGTGGAGGTGCGGTGTTCGGCCGTGTACTGCACCACCGTGACGTCGTCGCGCTCGGCGCGGTGTGTGTTCTGGCGCAGCTTCGCCCGTTCCTTCCCCGCGGTCGCGAAGCCCTGCAGGTCGACGACCGCCTCTTCACCGATTGCGACCGACTCGAAACCGAACCGGTGCGCGGTCTCTGCGGTCGCGCGCGACGCGGCGAGGAGCACTGGAGTCCAGCCGTTGCGCTCGCAGCTCGTCACGAAGTCGGCGAGGGCCTGCTGCTCGGTGCCCGGTTCGCCGACGGGATCGCCGACGCCGATCGCGACGCCCGAGATCTCGCGGTAGCCGAGCAGCGCCTTGCCGTCGGCCAGCTCGAGCGCCTCGTTCTCGGGAAGCCCGGCGAGGGCGGCCATGCCGGTGCGACCCCAGCGATTCAGGAACCGCGCGCGCGCGCGCGTGTCGGAGTGGTGCACGAGGCGCGCGACGACCGGTTGGAGCATCAGCGTCGCGACCATCAGCAGCGACACGGCACCGAAGGCCTGCAGCGACCGGACGAACGCGCGTGCGAGCGCAGTGTCGCCGTCGGGCGCGGTGGTGAGAAAGAACGCGCTGCGCACGATCGTGTCGATCCGCGACGTGACATCGCGGTTCGGGAGCTGCTCCGCGAGCTCCGACCAGCCGACGAGCCCGTAGAGGAGCAAGCCACCCAAGAACCACGGCACCGCGAGCAACGCGCGCGCGGTGAGCGGACGCGCGCGCGCCACGAACGTGTCGCGAATGGTCCAGAGATAGACAGGCGGGACGAGCGCGAGACCGGCTGCAATCGGGTCGAGGTTGCCGGCGAGGTGCAGGAGCGCCGACGCGATGGTGAGGAAGAGCGCGCCTACCCACGCCCGTCGGTACCCGCGCGCCAGGCCGCGCGCGAGGAGGAGCAGCAGGAGCCCGGCCACGAGCAGCAGGGCGCGGCCGCCTTCGCTCAGTCCGAGCGGGAAGTTGCGCTCGAGGATCGCGAGGTGGTGGCGGGTCCGGGGCACCACGGCACCGACGATGTCGGCGAACGCAACGACCGCGATCGCGATCACGGCCCAGCGCCGCCGCCGCCGCCGTTGTTCCATTCCGAGCAACGCGTTGTCGGCCCGGGGAATCGCTCGTGGTGAGAGCAGACCGGGCCGGCCGCGCAGGCGCTCGACGAGGTTGCGCCCTTCGTTCTGACGTGCCACGGACACCACTGTGCCCGCTCGGGGGGCCGGGTCATGCACCACGGCACTCTCAGAAAAGCATTGATGTTTGCGTCGGACGTGCCGATGGGCGAGACTATGGACCTCATGTCTTCCCTGATCCACACCATTCTCGTAGTAGTTACCTAGCGCACGGCCCCCGCTTCACGCGCCCGTGCGCTCTTCCGACCCCTCGCCAGTGCGAGGGGTCTCTTGTTGCCCCGATTCGAATTGCAGGAGCCAACGATGAAACTGACCGGTGCCCAGGCCCTCATCAAGAGCCTCGAGATGGCTGAGGTGGAGGTCATGTTCGGCCTCCCGGGCGGCGCCATTCTTCCGGTGTACGACCCGCTCATCGACTCGTCGATCCGCCACATCCTCGTGCGCCACGAGCAGGGTGCCGGGCACATGGCGTCGGGCTACGCGCACGCGACCGGCCGCCCGGGAGTGGCGATGGTGACGAGCGGTCCCGGTGCCACCAACATCGTCACCGCCTTGTGCGACGCGTACATGGACTCGATCCCGATGGTCGTGATCTCGGGCCAGGTTCCCTACGCGGTGATCGGCACCGACGCGTTCCAGGAGTGCGACACGGTCGGCATCACGATGCCGGTCACGAAGCACAACTGGCTCATCACCGACGCCAACGACATCCCGCAGATCGTGCGCGAGGCCTTCCACGTCGCGACGACCGGTCGTCCCGGCCCGGTGCTGGTCGACGTCCCGAAGGACATCGCGAACCAGACGATGGAGTGGTACTGGCCCGAGAAGGTCGACCTGCCCGGGTACAAGCCGACGGTGAAGGGTCACCCGAAGCAGATCAAGGAAGCTGCGCGTCTCATCAACGAGGCGAAGCGGCCCGTGATCTACGCCGGGGGCGGCATCCTGAAGGCCCGCGCCGCCGAGGCGCTGCGCGAGCTCGCCGAGCTCGCCGGCGTGCACGTCGTCACGACGCTGATGGCGCGCGGCTGCTTCCCCGACGACCACCCGTTGTGCCTCGGCATGCCCGGCATGCACGGCAACTACACGGCCGTCACCGCGATGCAGCGCGCCGACCTGCTGATTGCGCTCGGATCGCGCTTCGACGACCGGGTCACCGGCAAGGTGAGCGCGTTCGCGCCCGACGCGAAGATCATCCACGTCGACATCGACCCGGCCGAGCAGGGCAAGGTGCGCCGCCCCGACGTGCCGATCGTCGGCGACTGCCGCGTGGTGATCGAGGAGCTCATCAAGGCCGTGCGCGCCGAGCAGGGCAAGCACGACAAGGCCGACCAGACCGAGTGGCACGCGCAGCTCAACAGCTGGCGTCACGAGCACCCGCTCTCGTACGAGCAGGAAGAGGACGGCCCGCTGAAGCCGCAGTTCTGCATCGAGGCGCTGCGTGACAACACGCCCGACGACACGATCGTCGTCTCCGGTGTCGGTCAGCACCAGATGTGGGCGAGCCAGCTGTGGCACTTCAACCACCCGTACACGTGGATCAACTCGGGTGGGCTCGGAACGATGGGCTACGCGGTGCCCGCCGCGATCGGCGCCAAGGTCGGACAGCCCGACCGCATGGTGTGGGCCATCGACGGCGACGGCTGCTTCCAGATGACGGCGCAGGAGCTCGTCACCGCGACCGCGGAACGGATCCCGGTGAAGATCGCGATCCTCAACAACGCGTACCTCGGCATGGTGCGTCAGTGGCAGGAGCTGTTCTACGGCGAGCGCTACAGCGAGGTGTACCTGTCGCCCGACCTGCCCGACTACGTGAAGTGGGCCGAGGCGATGGGGTGCGTGGGGCTGCGCGCGGAGACGCCCGAAGACGTCGTCCCGACGATCGAGAAAGCCAACGAGGTCGACGACCGCCCGGTCGTGATCGACTTCCGTACCGACTACCGCGAGAAGGTGTACCCGATGGTTGCCGCGGGCAACTCGAACGACGACATCATCCTCGGCCCGGCGACCGACACTGCAGGCGGACGATGAGCGGCATGAGCAACCAGGCGCAGAGCGCAGCGGCGGTCAGTATCGAACGACGCCGGCCGTGTCCGGTTCGAGCCGCGGAGGTCGGAGCCGCATGAGCAACGAGACGCACCATCACATCCTCACCGTCCACGTCGAGAACAAGGCCGGCGTGCTCTCGCGCGTCGCCGGCCTCTTCTCGAGGCGCGGTTTCAACATCGTGTCGCTCGCGGTCAGCCCGACCGAAGACGAGCGCTTCAGCCGGATGACGATCGTCGTCGACGCGGACTCGTCGCCGGTCGAGCAGATCGTGAAGCAGCTCAACAAGCTCATCCCGGTGATCAAGATCACCGAGCTCGCGTCGGAGCAGGGTGTCGAGCGGGAGCTGATGCTCGTCACGGTCCGGGCGAGCGCGGAGTCGCGCACACAGGTCACGGAGCTCACCGCGATCTTCGAAGCGAGGATCGTCGACGTGGGCTTCGAGGCGATGACCATCATGGTGTCGGGTGAGCCCGACCGGCTCGACGCGTTCTCCGATCTCGTGCGCCCGTTCGGCATCGTCGAGCTGCAGCGCACGGGCCGGATCGCGCTCCCGCGCCTCACCCGCCAACCGGTCAAGCTGCGCGCGGTGCGCACGGCCCAGGGTTAGCTCACACCTCCGCGTAATCTCTCCTCGCTCCACCGAGCCAACGAAAGAGACTTCGATGCCCGCGACCGTGTACTACGACAACGATGCCGAGACCGCGCTGCTCGCCGACCGCAAGGTTGCGATCCTCGGGTACGGCTCCCAGGGCCACGCCCACGCGCTCAACCTGAAGGACTCGGGCATCGACGTGTGCGTCGGCCTGCGCGAGGGCTCAGGATCGAAGGCGAAGGCCGAGGCCGCCGGGCTGACCGTGCTGTCGCCCGCCGACGCGGTGCGCGCGGCCGACATCATCATGGTGCTGCTGCCCGACACGGAGCAGAAGAAGGTCTACGAGGCCGACATCGCGCCGAACCTCACCGCCGGCAAGTCGCTCGCGTTCGCGCACGGCTTCAACATCCACTTCAAGCAGATCGCGCCGCCCGCCGACGTCGACGTGTGGATGATCGCGCCGAAGGGTCCCGGTCACCTCGTGCGCCGCACGTACGACGAGGGTGGCGGCGTGCCGTGCCTCGTCGCGGTGGAGAACGACGCGACCGGCAAGGCGAAGGAGATCGCGCTCGCGTACGCGAAGGGCATCGGCGGCACGCGTGCGGGCGTGCTCGACACGACGTTCCAGGAGGAGACCGAGACCGACCTCTTCGGTGAGCAGGTCGTGTTGTGCGGTGGCCTCGTCGAGCTGATCCGCAACGGCTACGACACGCTCGTCGAGGCCGGGTACCAACCGGAGTCGGCGTACTTCGAGACCCTGCACGAGGTGAAGCTGATCGTCGACCTGATCTACGAAGGTGGGATCGCGGCGATGAACTACTCGATCTCCGACACGGCCGAGTACGGCGAGATGTCGCGCGGTCCGCGGGTGATCACGTCGAAGACCAAGGCCGAGATGGAGAAGATCCTCGGCGAGATCCAGTCGGGTGAGTTCGCGCGCGAATGGATCGCGGAGAACGAGGCCGGTCGCCCCAACTTCGACCGCATGCGCGACCAAGCCGCGAAGCACCCGATCGAGAAAGTTGGCGCGGAGCTCCGAGCGATGATGCCGTGGATCGGTGCGGGCAAGGCCCGCGTCCAGGACGTGAGCGGCGGGTAGCGCTACGGCGCGGGGATCGCGGCGTCGGCCGCGACGATGTCCTTGTGGAACCGCTTCTGTACGTAGATGCGTTCACCGAGCGACTCGCTCTTGTACCAGAGACCGCTGGCAGGGCCGATCCGGGTCGCGCGCGGGAGCTCGCGCACGACTTCCTTGACCGGCGTCATCGTCACGCGCCCGGACTTGCAGACGAGGATGCGCCGATCGGTGACGACGATGACCCGGTACGCGTCCTTGAAGATGATGATCCAGTACGAGATGAGGGCGAAGTACTGGCTTGTCGTCTGCCCGCAGATGCTCCTCGAATCGTGTGTGGCGAAACGCTAGCTCCGGGCGCGTCAGCGGCGGCTGATCGGTGGTGGCTCACTCTGAATCGAGCCGCTGACAGACACGCCCAATCGCGCCTGTCGTTGTTGAGGTTTCTGCTTGTAATCGAACGTATGTTCGTGTACAATTGCGACATGTCCGCAGCCCTCATGACCGTGGTCGACGAGCTCGAAGCGCTCGACCCGAGCCTGTTGTGCGATGGGGAGTTGCGCGCGCGTTTCATCGAGGCGCGCCGCGAGATCGACCGGCTCGAGAGCCACGCGGCCACGATGCTCGTCGCGTTGCACCGGCGTGGGGTTCCGAAGGGTGAGGGTGCGAGCGCGACACCGATGGGGGTGCAGTTCCAGACCGGACAACGCGTCCGCGACGCGCGCGTCTGTCTCGCGGTGGGGAAAGCCTGCGAGACCTTGCCGCTCGTCGCGAAAGCATGGGCGCAAGGCGAGATCTCCGCGAACGCTGCCGCGACGATCTGTCAGGGGTGTCGGGCCGGTCACGAAGACATCTACGCGACGATGGAAGACGGGATGGTCGCCTTCGCGGCCGCGCGTGATGTCGTGGCGCTCGACGCGATGATCCGCAAGTACCAGACGCTCTGCGACGAGCTCGACGACAAGCCCCCGGAAGACAAGAACGGCTTGTACCTGTCACACGTCGGGAACCGCTGGGCGTTGAAGGGTGACCTCGGCGCGCTCGCCGGCGCGATTTTGAAGGAGGCGATCGACGCCGCGACCGACAAGCCCGACCCCGACGACCCCCGCACCCTCGCGCAACGCCGCGCCGCCGCGGCCGCGCGGATCTGCCAGTCGTTCCTCGCCCGCGGTGAAAGCCCAACCGAGGACGGCGAACGACCCCATATTGCGATCACCGTGCCCCTCGAGT
>JBBSEC010000014.1:0-56676 GCA_038240075.1 Acidimicrobiia bacterium | reverse complement strand
GCCGCACCCGACCTCGTCGCCGGCGTGCGCGACGCGTTCGCCGGCGCGGCCGCCGTCCTCCGCGCGACCGACTACATCGACGCGTGCCCGATCGCGACGGTCGCGCTCGAGGTCGCAAGCTCGAACGAGCCGCTCCGCATCGCCACGGCCGACGTGTTCGAGAGCTGGATCGACGGCCTGGCGACTCTCTTCACCGAAGCGGGGATCGACAGCGGGCCCGCGCGCCACCTCGCCATCGTGTTCATCGAGCTGCTCGAAGGCGGCTTCCTGCTGTCGCGCGCGGCACAGACGACCGACGCCCTCGATGCCGCCGGCGACGCCGCGGTCACGCTGGTCGAAGCCGCGCTCAGGCAGTCTCGGAGCTGATGAGCCGCAGCGCGGGACGCGCCGGCGGGAGCATCTCCGGCAGGGTCGTCCGGTTCCACTGCTGCGGCCGCCCGAAGTAGTAGCCCTGCGCGAGGTGGCAGCCGAGCCCGAGCAGCCGTTGCGCCTGGCGCGCGGTCTCCACCCCCTCGGCGATGACCTCGAGACCGAGCCCGTGCCCGAGGTGGATGATGCCGGTCACGAGCGTCTCGCACTCGGGACGTTCACCGAGCCCCGCGACGAAGCTGCGGTCGATCTTCAGCTGGTGGATCGGCAGCGCGCTCAGATACGAGAGGCTCGAGAAGCCGGTGCCGAAATCGTCGAGCGAGAGGCGCACACCGAGCTCGGCGAGGATCGCCAACGTCAGCGCGACGCGATCGGGATCGTCGATCAGGAGGCTCTCGGTGATCTCGAGCGTGAGCATGCCGCGCCGCACCGACGCGATCATCTCGGTGAGACGCGGGACGAAGTCGGCCTCCGAGAGCTGCCGGGCCGAGACGTTCACCGACACGCTCATGTCAGGACGGTGGCACAGCCGGTGCACGACCTGCTCGAGCACCTGCCACCCGAGCGGGACGATGAGCCCGGTGTCCTCGGCGAGCGGGATGAACTCGCCCGGTAGCACCAGGCCGAGCTCGGGATGGTTCCAGCGCACGAGGGCCTCGGCCGACACCGGTTGCCGGGAGGCGATGTCGACGATCGGCTGGTAGTGCACGATCAGCTCGTTGCGTTCGAGCGCTCGGTGGAGCGCGGTGATGCGCGCGAGCGGGTTGACGACGTTGGTCGTCCCGTTCGTCGACTGGTACTCGACGCTGCCGCGGCCCCGTTGCTTCGCCCGGTACATGGCGTCGTCGGCTTCGCGCAGCACGTCGGCCGCGTGCGCGACATCGCGTGCGAGCGCCACTCCCACACTGGCGCTGACGAAGATGGTCTCGCCGTCGACCTCGAAGGGCAGCTCGAGGATGTCGACGACCCGTTGCACCGCCTCGTGAGCGTCGCTCTCCTCGTGCACGTCGTCGACCAGCACGACGAACTCGTCGCCGCCGAGACGGCCGACGGTGTCGGAAGCCCGCAGCTTCGCCTGCAGTCGCTTCGCGACCTGCACGAGCAACCGGTCACCGGCGTCGTGCCCGAGACTGTCGTTGACGAGCTTGAAGCGGTCGAGGTCGAAGAACACCACCGCGACGGCGGCGTCGCGGCGCGCCGACCGTTGCAACGCGTGCGTCAGCCGGTCGTTCAGCAACGCCCGGTTGGGCAGACCCGTGAGCTCGTCGTGGAACGCACGGTGCTCGAGCTCCTGGCGGGCCTGCGACTGCTCGATCGCGACCGCCGCGAGCGAGACCACCCGCTCGACCAGTGGCCGGTGGCGGTCACGGTCGACGTCGGCGGTGTCGAACAGCAGGCTCATCGTGCCCGCGACCGCGTTGCGGTTCGGCAGCTCGATCGGCACGCTCCACGTGGCCTTCACACCGAGCGTCGTCGCGAGGCTCGCGATCGGAGCCGACACGGAGTCGGCGAGATTCTCGGCGAAGAAGATCTCCTCGCGTGAGGTCGCGGCGCGCCCCGACGGCACCGAATCGTCGAGCGGCACGACGGCGACCGCCGCGAACGCGTCGGGCGGGAACCCCGGCGCGGCCGCGAGTCGCAGCGTGTCGCCTTCGAAGAGGCGGATGAGGCAGTAGCGGGCACCGGTCTGGTCGGCCGTGATCGACGCGGCCCGATCGAGCACGGTCTCGAGCGCCTCGCCCCACGCGATCATCTCGAGGATCCTCGACTCCTGCGCGAGCAGCTCGTCGAGCGCCTTGCGGTGGGTGACGTCGCGGATGTTGATGATCATCCCCGCGATCGACGGGTCGTCGAGCCGGTTCGAGATCGACATCGCCTGCCACTGCCAACGGCCGTCGGCGTGCTTGACGCGGGCCTCGACCCGCGTGGTCTCGTCGGGGTGCTCGAGCATCCGCGTCCATGCCGCCGACACGTTCGGAAGATCGTCAGGGTGCCCGCTGTCGCGCAGGTACGTGCCCACGAGCTCGGAGCTCGGGTGTCCCGTCATGCGCTCGTACGAAGGGCTGACAAACGTGCAACACGCGTCGGCTGCCAGCACGACGATGCCGTCGGCGGCGTGCTGAACGAGCGAACGGAACCGCGCTTCGGCGTTCGCGACGCTCGCCTCGGCCTCGCGTCGCTCGGTGATGTCGTGCACGTTCACGACGACACCCTCGATGACGGGATCATCGAGCCGGTTGGTCACCGAGATGCGGCACCACCGCACCGAGCCGTCGCGGTGGCGAACCCGGATGTCGGCACGGAACGGTGTCTCGGGCGCCTGGTTCAGATCGACACCCTGCTCGGCGCGCACGCGCGCGAGGTCTTCGAGCTCGACGATCGCGCCGGCGTCGCGCCGCCCGACCAGCTCGTCGAGCCGGTACCCGGTGAGCTTCTCGATCGCCTCGGTCGCGAACACGATCGTCCCGGCGCGGTCGAGCACGACCACGGCGTCGGCCGCGTTGACGAGCAGCCGCCGGAGCCGGTCTTCGCTGTGCGAGAGCTTGGCGGTCGCCGTCTCCCGGTCACTGGCGCTGACCCACAGGATGCGCATCACGAAGACCAGGCCGACGGCCATCAGGGCGGCGAGGCCCGCGCTGTCGGCCCGGCTGATCACACTCGGGACCCAGCCGGCCTCGACCCCCGCCTGCGCGAGCGCGAGGCACACGATGCTCCAGACGGTCGCGGGGAACACCGCGGAGGATCCGTCGATCGCGACGCTCTGCGCGGCGCAGAAGACGTACCCGACCGACAGCACCGGGCCCCAGCCCGTCGTGTAGATGACGGCGGTCGTGGCGACGACCTGCGCGCCGACCCTCGCCCCGAGCGAGAGCGCATTGTGCGCCGGAGGCCAGTACTGGACGATCGATACCAGCGTCACCCCGCCGAGCACGACTCCGACCAGGAGCGCGAGGGGCACGTCGGCGATGACGCCCCCGACCCGGAGCGCGACCAGCGCCCCGAGCGCGAGGACGCTCATGGCGACTGCTTCCCGCAGCCCCGCGAGCCGCGCACGTTCCATCCCTCTCTATCGGGCGTAGACGGCCGAAAGGTGACGGTCATTTCCGGGCGGTTTTCCGAACGATCCACGACCGGCCGTGGGCGTGTGGGATCGTGAGTCCCGATGAACATGCCCATGAGTCACGGAGGCGGAAGGCCCGGATCGGCGGCCGGCTGGGGCCTGCTGCGGTCGTTCCGCCGCGACGAGAACGTCACCGAGCAGCACCTCCCCGCGGGCATCGTCCGCCGCATCGCGAAGTTCGCGGCGCCGTACCGGCACCTGCTCGGGGTGTTCCTCGGGCTCATCGTGTTCGACGCCGTGCTCGGCGCGGCCAACCCGCTGATCCTGCGGGCGATCATCGACAACGGCATCCGCAAGGGCAACACCGGGCTCATCATCGATCTCTCCCTCCTCGTCGCCACGATCGCGATCGTCGACGCGGGGCTGTCGTTGTGGCAGCGCTGGGTGTCGGCGCGCATCGGCGAGGGCCTGATCTTCGACATGCGGTCGCAGGTCTTCGGCCACGTGCAGGAGATGCCGATCTCGTTCTTCACGCGCACCCAGACCGGCGCGTTGGTGTCGCGTCTGAACAACGACGTGCTCGGTGCGCAGCAGGCCTTCACCGACACGATGTCGTCGGTCGTCGGTAACCTGATCGGCGTCGCCGTGACGTTGGGCGCGATGTTCTACCTGTCGTGGCAGATCACCCTGGTCGCGCTCGCGTTGTTGCCCGTGTTCATGCTGCCGGCCCGCTGGCTCGGCAAGCGCGTCGCCGCCCTCGCACGCGAGTCGTACGCGTTGAACGCCGAGATGAACACGACGATGACCGAGCGGTTCAACGTCTCCGGCGCGCTGCTCGTCAAGCTCTTCGGTGACCCGAACCAGGAGTCGCGCGTGTTCGCGGAGCGCGCGGGACGAGTGCGCGACATCGGTGTGACCCAGGCGATGTACACGCGCGTCTTCATGGCGTCGCTGCTGTTGACCGCGTCGCTCGCCGCCGCGCTCGTCTACGGATGGGGTGGTGTGCTCGCGGTGCACGGCGCGCTCGGCATCGGCACGGTGGTGGCGATGACCGCGTACCTCAACCGTCTCTACGGACCGCTCACCGCGCTCTCCAACGTGCAGGTCGACGTGCTGACCGCACTCGTCTCGTTCGACCGGGTCTTCGAGGTGCTCGACCTGCCGCCGATGATCGCCGAGAAGCCCGGTGCGGTCGACGTCACCCGCGGGCCGGCGACGGTCGAGTTCTCCCACGTCGACTTCAGCTATCCGCGTGCAGAGGAGGTCTCGCTGGCGTCGCTCGAGTCGGTCGCGGTCTTGGACCAGTCACCGTCGAACCAGGTGCTGTTCGACATCTCCTTCACCGCCGAGCCCGGACAGCTCGTCGCGCTCGTGGGGCCGTCGGGCGCGGGCAAGACCACGATCAGCCACCTCGTCCCGCGCCTCTACGACGTGCGCGCCGGCGCGATCCGCATCAACGGGATCGACGTGCGCGACGCGACGCTCGGTTCGATCCGCGCCACGATCGGCGTCGTGACGCAGGATGCGCACCTCTTCCACGAGACGCTCGGATCGAACCTGCGCTACGCGAAACCCGAAGCCTCCGACGCGGAGCTGTTCGAAGCGCTCCGCGCCGCGCACATCCTGCCGCTCGTCGAATCACTTCCCGACGGTCTCGACACGGTCGTCGGCGACCGCGGCTACCGCCTCTCCGGAGGCGAGAAGCAACGCATCGCCATCGCGCGCCTGCTGCTCAAGGCGCCCGACATCGTCGTGCTCGACGAGGCGACCGCCCACCTCGACTCGGAGTCGGAGGTCGCGGTGCAGAACGCGCTGCGCAGCGCGCTCACGGGCCGGACCTCGATCGTGATCGCGCACCGGCTCTCGACGGTGCGCGACGCCGATGTGATCCTCGTCGTCGACGAGGGCCGCATCGTCGAGCGGGGCACGCACTCCGAGCTGCTCGCGGCCGACGGTGTGTACGCCGAGCTCTACACCACCCAGTTCGAGCACCAAGACGTCGACTGACGCCCGCGCCTACGACGCCGCGTTCGCGGAGTGCCAGTCGAGGCGGGGCGCGTCGGTCCAGAGCC
The DNA here is from genome assembly GCA_038240075.1 of Acidimicrobiia bacterium. Taxonomy (GTDB): domain Bacteria; phylum Actinomycetota; class Acidimicrobiia; order IMCC26256; family PALSA-610; genus DATBAK01. Next base: position 51,174 of record JBBSEC010000014.1, on the reverse strand, counting down.
GTTCGAGGCCGTAGTACTCGCGCGTCTCTTCGAGGAACACGTGCACGACGATGTCGCCGTAATCGAGGAGGACCCACGAGCCCTCCTGACGGCCCTCCTCGGCGCGAGGCCGGGCACCGTTGTCCTGCTCGCGGAGCTGTTCCTCGATCGTCTCCACGATCGTGCGGACCTGACGGGTGTTCCCACCGCTCGCGATCACGAAGTAGTCGGTGATCGAGATGATGTCGCCGACGTCGAGGACGATGATGTCGTGGCCCAGCTTGTCGGCGGCCGCAGTGGCGGCGACCAGGGCTCGTTGCGTGGAGTCCGTGGAAAGCTCCTCAGGATCAAGCGGTCGTCAGGATCGAGCGAGATGGAAGTCTGCCCCGACAACGACCGTGAGGTCGACGACGTCGATGGGGACGTTTCCCTTCGCGACGCTACCAACACCGAGCGCGGCAGCCAGGTGCTCGGCCGCCGGGAGGTCGGCGGACCGGTAGTAGACGACCGTGGTGTGGCGGACCCCGAAGCCCGGCACGTTGCCGGTGAGGGTGATCTCGCCGCCCGCGGGAACGATGCGCCGGGCCACGGCCTGCGTCAGCGCGACGGCGCCGGTGCCGTTGAGCACCTCGACCCGGGGGCGCTTCGAGCCGGTGATGAGGCTGTCGGGGAAGTCGGCTCGGATCAGCGCGCCGGCCTGCGGTTCTTGGAGCTCGTAACGCGTGACGCTGCCGCTGCTCAGGACATCGACGGGCAGCGTGTCGAAGTTGACGTCCGCGTGCGCGAGCGCGACCAGCGAGCTCACCGCGGACCCGACCTTCAGCGTGTCGTGGGCGACCGCTTTGACCCGGAGGCGCGCGAACCAGCCCTGCAGCACGGCCTGCACGGCGACGAGGTGCTCGAGCGCTCCCCCGCTCGTCGGCCCGATGAGCAGGCGGGTCGCGTCGGCCGAGGTGATGGTGGCGCGGCCCGGCGTGAACGCGAGCGTGCCGGCGCTGTCGTCGATCTGAACCGAGCGGACGAAGTTCACGCGCATCCGGTCGGCGGGTGCGAACAGGGCCGTGAGGCGCGCGTTGTTGAGCAGCAGCACCTGCTTGAAGCGGATCCCGAGCGCGTTCGCGACCGTGGTGACCAGCAGGGTCGAGGCATTGAGGTTCGATCCGCCCAGCCTCACGACGTCGACGAGCGCCTGGGTGTCGAACGACGGCACCTGGACGAGGGTGGTCGTCGGCACGAAGACGACGGAGCCGATCCGTCCGCCGGCGTTGACCCCAGCCACTGCCAGGAGGTCGAGGCGATGGTTCACGTCGACGTGCGCGAGCAGCACCATGCGCGAGAGTGCCGGTGCCGACACGTGCGCCGCGGTCGTCGGCGTCGCGGAGCCGAGCGCGCGGGCCGAGTGATCGCGCGAGGTGCCGAGCGAGCCCGCGATCAGCCCCGCGACGACCGCGATGACCACGACCGAACCCTGCATGCGCCGGTCGCGGCGCACCCGCTCGATCCGACCGCGAGGCTCGCGCGCACGGTGATCGCGCGAGCCGGTTCCAGAACCTTCGCGCGGGGTCGGCATCAGGAACGAGTGTAGAGACGCCTCTCGCGGATGACGCGCACCGCTCCCGCAGGAACGAGGCAGTCGATCGGCGCGCCGCGGGCGACGCGCTCGCGAAGATCGCTCGACGCGATGTCGAGGCGGGGGATGTGCACGTCGACGCGCACGCCGTTGCGCTCGGCCGTGCCCCCCGCGTCGAGCGCGGTCGGATCCAGGTCACGGGAGACGACGACGAGTGTGGCGGCTGCCCGCACTGCGTCGGCCTCGTGCCAGGTGTCGAGGCGCGCGGCGACGTCGGTCCCGACGATCAGGAACAGCTCACGATCTGCGGCCGCGAGGGCGCGCAGCGTGTCGATCGTGTAGGTGGCGCCGGGCCGCTCGACCTCGAGCGCGCTCACCTCGAGGCCGTCGAGACCGTCGATCGCGGCCCGCGCCATCGCCAGGCGGTCCGACGCGGACGCGACGACGCTCGTGCGCTTCTGCCACGGATCGCCGGCAACGACCAGCAGCACGCGGTGCAGGCCGAGGGCGTGCCGCGCGCCCAGCGCGGCAACGAGATGCGCGATGTGCACGGGATCGAACGTTCCGCCCAGCACGCCGACGCGCTCGCCGCCCCCGGTTTCCTGAGAAACGCCGGCCATCGGCGGAGTGTACGAGGTGGTCACGTGCCGGCAGTCTCCTGGCCACATGGGCGCCGTACCCTCGACGACATGATCGCCCCGTACGCTGCGTCGGTGTCCGACGGCGCCGCACCCGACCGGTCGCGCCGGGACGCCTTCACCCGCTTCCTCGTGCGCGTGTGGCTCCCCGACCGCCCGGGCGCGCTCGGCGCAGTCGCGTCGCGCATTGGCTCGCTCGGCGCCGACATCGTCGGCATCGACGTGCTCGAGCAGGGTGAGCACGTCGCGATCGACGAGTTCGCGATCACATTGCTGCGAGCCGATCTCATCGACCTGCTCGCGCGTGAGATCGAAGAGGTCGACGGCGTCTCGGTCGAAGCGTGGCGGCGGGTCGAGCGCTTCCCCGATCCGCGGCTCGACTTCCTGCGCCTCGTCGAAGACCTCCTCGCGGCGCCCGACCTCGGTTCCCTCGAGACGCGGCTCGTGAGCGCGATCGTGAGCGAGTTCACGGCCGACTGGTCGGCGATCGTCGGCGCGGGCCAGGTGCTCGTCGCCGCGGGCGAGCCGGTGCCGGCGCCCGAGGTGCTCGAGGCGCTCGCAACCGGGATGGGCGCGTCGCCGCTCGTCGCGAGCGGGGTGACCGGGCCCGACGACCTCGCGGTCGCACCGATGCCGGCGCGCCACGCGACGCTCCTCGCGGGTCGCGAAGGCCATCCGTTCCGGACGCTCGAACGCCGGCAACTGCTCTCCCTCGCCCGCATCGCCGACCGCCTACCCCACTAACGGTCGCATGCTTGCTCGACGCGTTCGGGTCTCACCCAAGTTTCCGGGCTGACCGCGCACCTGCTCCGGGTTCCTGACGTGGTTCGGAACGCGATGCTTCCTACCGCACGTCGGGGCGTTCGTTCGCGCGGCGGCGGGCTTCGCGCTCGCGCTCGACCTCGCGGTCGGCGAGCTGGTCGAGCTCACCGTCGAGCCGGAGGTACGCCTGCAACCGCTCCCCGTCGAGCTCTCCGCGCGCGACGGCGGCGAGCACCGCACACCCGGGCTCGGTGCGATGCCGGCAGTCGTCGAACCGGCAGTCGGCCGCGAGCGTCTCGATGTCGGCGAACGCCTCTTCGAAGCCCTGGTCGGCGTCCCACAGACCGACCGACCGCAGGCCCGGCGTGTCGACCAGGATCGCGCCCGACGGCAGCAGCACGAGCTCGCGCGCCACGGTCGTGTGCCGGCCCCGCTGGTCGCTCTCGCGCACGGCGCCGGTTGGGAGCAGCTCCTCTCCCGCAAGCCGGTTGATCAGCGTCGACTTCCCTGCACCCGACGGCCCGATGAGCGCGACCGTGCAGCCGGGTGTGAGCGCAGCCTCGAGTGCGTCGAGCCCCGCGCCCGTGACCGTGCTCACCGCGTACACCGGCACGTCGCCGACGGTGTGGCGGACCGGTGCGAGCCGCACCTCCGCGTCGTCGACGAGATCGAGCTTGGTCATCACCACCACGGGCTTCGCACCTGAATCGTGGACGACGACGAGCTCGCGTTCGAGCCGGCGCGCGCGCAGCGGCGAATCGATCGAATGCACGAGGAACACACTGTCGACGTTGGCCGCCACCACCTGCGCGCCCTGTGCGATCGATGCATCGCGACCGCGATCGCTCGCACCGCGCACGAGCGCGCTACGCCGGGGCATCAGCGCGATGAGCTCCTCGGCGCGCACGACGGCCCAGTCGCCGACCGCGGGGCGCGCCAGCGGATCGCGGTTGCGCCCGACCAGCGCAACCCGCGCGCGGAGGTTCTCGCCCGCCGTGAGCAGGGTCACCCAACCGCGGTCGACGCGGCCGACGCGACCGACGACATCGCCGGGGCTCGCGAGCGCGACCGCTTCGGCCGTGCGCGCGTCGTCCCAACCGAGCCTCGCGAGCGCGGGCTCAACCATCAGCGACCGTCGACCACCGACTCGACGAACTTCTGGAGCTGGCGAAGATTGCGGCACTCGAACACGCCGTCGGTGAAGCGCGCGTACTCCGACACGATCGAGTCGCCGGTGTCCCAGTAGCCGCGGGGCTCCGGGTCGAGCCAGAACACCCGCCGGGCCCGCTTCCCCATCTCACCGAGGATCCAGGCCTGCGACGCGTGGTAGTTGTTCCGCGCGTCGCCGAGGATGATGACCGAGGTCTTGTTCGTGACCTCACGGATGTGGCGCTCGTGCCAGATCTCGAACGCGTGGCCGTAGTCGGAGTGGCCGTCGACCCAGACCACATCGGCTTCGGTGTTCACCCGGTGGATCGCCTCGCCGATCTCGTCGGCCTCCTGGAAGAACTGCGTGACCTCGTCGATGCCGTCGATGAACACCCACGACCGCACCTTCGAGAACTCCGAAGCCATCGCGTAGACGAACTGCAGCGTGAACCGGGCGAAGCTCGCGACCGAGCCCGAGATGTCGGCGACGACCATGATCTCGGGCTTCGACGGCTTCGGGTGCTTGAAGTGCAGCTCCGCGGGCACGCCGCCGTACGACAGCGAGTGGCGCACGGTCTTGCGGAAATCGAGGTGGCCGCGGTTGCGCCGCTTGCGCCGTTGCGCGAGCCGCGCCGCGAGCGCCCGCGTCAACGGGTAGATCGCGCGCTGCAACGCCTGCATCTCGTCGCGCGACGCGTGCATGAAGTCGACGTCTTCGGGGAGCGGCTTGCGCAGCGTGCGGGCCATCGCCTCGACACCGCGGTCGGCGACGAGGCGGCGCCGGATCTCCGCCTCGACCATCTCCTTGAGCACCTTCAGGCGGGCCTCGAAGTCTTCGCGAGCGAGCCGGTCGTCGTAGGGACCGTCGCCGATGTCGCCCGACTCCTGCGCGCGCTGCATGAGCTGGCCGACGAGACCGTCGGCATCGAGCTGCCGCAAGGTGCGGTAGAGGTAGTACGCGCCGCCGACGGGCCGGCCCGGTTCCATCCCTGCGAAACGGCTCACCGCCGCGGCCGCAAGCTGACGCAACGCCTCGCGGTCCATTCGCATGAGCGCGTCGAGGAGCATGCGCGCGAGCTCTTCGTTGCTCACGTCGCCCATGGCTCCGCCGCCGTCGCCGGGGGCGCGGAACTGCTCGCCGTCGCCGTCGGCCGCCTCCGAACCGTCGCCCTCTTCCAACTCGCCATCGACACCCGCGCTGAAAAGCGAGAAGTAGACGTCGAAGACGGTTTCGAACGCGGGTTGGTGACCCTGGTGCTTCACCAGCGTGGAGGAGAGCGCGGCCTTGAACGCGGCCCGGTCGTCGAACGGCACGTGCTCGGCCGCGCGCATCGCGTCGAGGTTCTCGGTCATCGACACCGGGAGCCCCGCGGCGCGCAACTCCTGCACGAACCCCTGCAGCACGTCGAGCAGCGTCCGTTCGGTGTCCGTATTCATGGTCGCATCCGCGTGCGCTGCACCGTTGTGCCTCGCACTCGTTCCGGTCGTTGCGGCTGCTCCATCGTCACCTGGTTACCTACGCGTGCCGCTCAGGGGCGGTGGCCCGTCGACACCAAGCTCCTTGCGCGCCTTCACCAGATCCGACTGGTACTTGAGCAGCACGTGCAGCGTTTCACCCAGTGTTTCCGGGCCGATTTCGTTCCGACCGAGGAAGAGCAGCGTGCGCGCCCAGTCGATGGTCTCTGAAATCGAGGGCGCCTTCTTCAGGTCGAGCGCACGGATCGACTGCACGACGCGCGACACCTGCGACGCGAGCGACGCGTCGATCTCGGGAACGCGCAGCCGCACGATCTCCTCTTCGCGCTCGAGGGTCGGGTAGTCGATGTGCAAATAGAGGCAACGGCGCTTCAACGCCTCAGAGAGCTCGCGCGTGTTGTTCGAGGTGAGGAACACGAACGGACGCTGCGTTCCGACGATCGTGCCGAGCTCCGGAATCGACACCTGGAAGTCGGAGAGCACCTCGAGCAGCAACGCCTCGGTCTCGATCTCGACCCGGTCGACTTCGTCGATGAGCAGCACGACCGGCTCCTCCGAGCGGATCGCCTCGAGCAGCGGCCGGGTGAGCAGGAAGCCCTCGGAGAAGATGTCGGACTCGACCGTCTCCCAATCGCGCTCGTGCTCACGATCAGCCTGGATGCGCAGGAGCTGCTTCTTGTAGTTCCACTCGTAGAGGGCCTTGCTCTCGTCGAGACCCTCGTAGCACTGCAGCCGGATCAGACGCGCGCCCGACGACTCGGCCACGGCCTTGGCGAGCTCGGTCTTGCCGACTCCCGCGGGTCCTTCGATCAGCACCGGCTTCTCGAGCCGGTCGGCGAGGTAGACCACGCCGGAGATCGATGAGTCGGCCAGGTAGTCGGCCCCGCGCAGGCGGTCGGTGACATCGGCCACGGATTCAAACCGCTCGGCCATGGTTGAAGCTCGCTTTCGTCGCGTTCGTCTGTTCGTTGTTGGCGTTTTGGTGCTCGGTCGGTGTTGCTAACCCCTGACCTGCCCGTCACCCCAGACGAGGTACTTGTAGGTCGTGAGCTCGCGCAGGCCCATGGGGCCGCGCGCGTGCAGCTTCTGCGTCGAGATCCCGATCTCGGCGCCGAAGCCGAACTCCTCGCCGTCGGTGAACCGCGTCGACGCGTTCACGACGACCGCGGCCGCGTCGACTTCACGGGTGAAGCGCCGGGCCGCGTCGAGGTCGGTGGTGAGGATCGCCTCCGTGTGCCCGGTGCCGTACCGGTTCACGTGCGCGATCGCGGCATCGAGCGTCGGGACGACGGCCACGCTCAGCTTGAGATCGAGGAACTCGGCGCCGAAGTCGGCGTCGGTTGCGGGCGTGATGGTCGGCGCGAGCCGCTGCGCGGTCGCGTCGCCGACGAGCTCGACCCCGCGCTCTCCGAGCGCGGCCGCGGCGCGCGGCACGAACTCGTCGGCCACCGCGGCGTGCACGACGAGCGACTCGGCCGCGTTGCACACGCTCGTACGGTGCGTCTTCGCGTTCACGAGGATCGCGAGCGCGGTGTCGAGATCGGCCGCGGCGTCGACGTACACATGGCAGTTGCCGTCGCCGTCGATGATGACCGGCACGGTGGCGTTCTCGCGAATGCTCTGGATGAGGCTCGGACCGCCGCGCGGAATGAGGCAGTCGACGTATTCGGTGAGGCGCATGACCGCGACCGCGGCCTCGTGCGACGGGTCGTCGACGAGGATCACACCGTCGTCGGGGAGATCGGCCTTCACGAGCGCTTCCCGCAGCAGGGCGACGATCGCCTGGTTGCTCCGCAGCGCGGTGCTCGACCCCCGCAGCAGCGCGGCGTTGCCCGACTTGAGGCACAGACCGGCGGCGTCGCTCGTGACGTTGGGGCGGTTCTCGTAGATGATCGCCACGACGCCCAGCGGCACCCGGACCCGCTCGATCAGCAGGCCATTCGGGCGGCGCCAGCCGTCGAGCACCTCGCCGACCGGGTCGGGCAGGGCGGCGACGGTGCGCAGACCGGCGGCCATGTTCGCGATGCGGGCCTCGGTGAGCCGCAACCGGTCGAGCGGCCCGACCTCCATGCCCGCCGCGGTCGCGGCTTCGAGGTCGGCGGCGTTGGCGGCGACGATGTCGGCAGCACGGTCACCGAGGAGATCCGCCGCGGTGAGGAGGGCGTCGTTCTTGGCGGCGCTCGACGCCGTGGCCAAGATCCGGCTCGCGGCCCGGGCCCGTCGACCGAGGTCGACGACCGGGTTCGCCGGAGAATCAGGCATCCGGTCAGCCTACCGGTTGACCGTCCGGTCAAGTTTGGGAGATACGGTCCTGACGGTCGCATCCGCATGCGCTTCACCGTCTCGTGCCGCACTGGTCACGCCGGTTGCGCCTGCTCCCCGAGTCCCCACCGGTTCTGATGGGGGAAGACGACCGAATCGGTCGTGCCCGCCCATCAGAACGGGGTGGAGACAGGGCCGGGGAGGCTTGCTAACTCGCGGAGGTCGAGCCGAGGGTGACGGTGAGCGTCATCGTCGTGTTGTTCCGCTCGACGGTGATGTGCATCACGGTGCCCGGGGTCGACTGGCGGATCCGTGCGCTCAGCGTCGTGGCGTCCTCGATGGCCGTGCCGTCGACCTTGGTGACGACGTCGCCCTGCCGGAGCCCGGCGTTCTCGGCCGGCGACTTCGGTTCGACACTGATGATCAACGCCCCGTTGCCGACGACGCCCTGACCGGAGTCCTGGGTCTGCACTCCGAGGAAGGGGAAGGTCACCGGCTGGCCGGCGACGAGCTTGTCGGCGACGGCCTTCGCGGCGTCGATCGGAATCGCGAAGCCGACGCCGCTGCTACTTCCCGACGCGCTCTCGATCTGGTCGTTGATCCCGATGACGCGACCCTGCAGGTCGGCAAGCGGCCCACCGGAGTTGCCGGGGTTGATCGGCGCGTCGGTCTGGATCATGTCCTCGGCACCGTTGGTCGTCTGCATGGCGCGGTCGACGGCGCTGACGATGCCGGCCGTGACCGTCTGCTCGAGCCCGAACGGGCTGCCGATCGCGACCGCGGTCTGACCGACCTGCAGCGCGTCACCGGTCGCGAGGTTCGCGACCTTGGCCTTCGTGCCCGTCAGGTTGATCTTCACGACCGCGACGTCGGTGGCGGTGTCGGCGCCGACCACGGTGCCGGTCTGCGATGTGCCGTCGGCGAGGCGAACGGTCACGGTGTTGCCGGCACCCGTGACGACGTGCGCCGCGGTGAGGATGTGGCCGGCGCTGTCGTAGATGAACCCGGAGCCGAGGCCTTCACTGGTCTCGATCTGCACCACCGACGGCGCGAGGTTCGCGGCGACCGCGGCGATGGGCTCCTCGGTTCCGGTGCTGGTGCCGACGGTCGTGGGCTTCGGCAGTGTCGCCGTGGTCGCGTTGCGGTCGGAGGCGGCGCTGCGCTCGATCGTCGTCGACTTGCTGTCGGTCGCGCGGGCGACGGCGTAGCCACTCGCGGCGAGCGACACCGCGACCAGCGCGGCCAGGACCGGCGACCGGCGCCGGCGTGGCGACGAGGCCGGCGGGCCCGCCGATCCGGTCGGCGGCGGGGGCGGCGGTGACGCGGCCGGCTGGGTCACGGTCGGTTGGTCGAACGCGGCAGGCGGCTCATAGGCGGGCGGCTCGTACGCGGCGGCCGAAGGGGCGTACGCCGGGGGGACGTACGCCGGGGGGACGTACGCCGGGGGGACGTACGCCGGCGGCTCGGGAGCGCTCGGCTCGTCGGCGCTCGGCACTTCCGCGGTCGGCGCCTCGGGGGCCGGCGGGTGGTAGCCCGGCAGGGGCGGCGGGGCCCAGCCGGCATCGGGGCCTGCATCGGCGACGGCGTCGGAGCCCGGGGCCGGCGCCGGACTGGGGTCGGAGGCGTTGGGATCGAACATTGGAGGCTCCATTTCGAGGCCGGGGGGACCGGAGTACATCGACATGGTGCGCCGCGAACATGTGAGTTCTCTGTGTGCCCCCTGAACGGGCGCACAGAAGCTGAAGTTCCTCACAGCGAGGGGCAGGCGCCTCAGGGCAGGACGACGAGGTCGTCGCGGTGGATGACCTCGTGGGGGGCGCCGTCGGGGAGATCGGCGGTCCGGCGCCCGAAGATCGTGCCGAGGGTCACCGCGTCGTAGCGGCTCAGGCCCTTGGCGAAGGGACGACCGTCGGGGCCCGCGACCTCCACAGCGTCGTCGACATCGAAGTTGCCCTCGACCGCGCGCACCCCCGCGGGCAGGAGCGAGCGCCCGCCGTTGGTGAGTGCGGTGCGCGCCCCCTCGTCGACCACGATGCGTCCGGCGGCACCACGCGCGAACGCGATCCAGAGCTTGCGGCTCGCGAGCCGCTGGGCGCGCGGTTGGATCACCGTGCCCACGGCCCGGCCTTCGATCGCGTCGATCACGACGTTGTCGACTCCGGCCGCCGCGATCACCGCGCGCACGCCCGACCACGCGGCGATCTTGCCCGCGGCGAGCTTGCTCGCCATCCCCCCGCTGCCGGCGACGCTGCGGCTGCCGCCCGCGACGGCTTCGAGCGCGGCGTCGACCTCGATGATCTCCTCGATGAGCGACGCGCCGGAGTCGAGGCCCGGATCCGCGGTGAACAGGCCTCCGGTGTCGGTGAGCAGCACCAGCGTGCGCGCGCCGAGCAGGTGCGACACGAGCGCGGCGAGTCGGTCGTTGTCGCCGTAGCGGATCTCGTCGTCGGCGATGGTGTCGTTCTCGTTGACGACCGGGAGCACCCTCAGCTCGAGCAGCCGCTGCAGTGTCTCGCGAGCGTGCAAATACTGGCTGCGCTGCATGAAATCGTTCGGTGTGAGCAGCACCTGGCCCGCGACGATGCCGTGCGTCTCGAGGATCGACGCGACGCGCGCGAACAGGCGGGGCTGACCCACCGCCGCGATCGCCTGAAGAGTTCCGGTGTCCGACGGCCGCGTCGTGAGCCCGAGCGCGGGCATGCCCGCCGACACCGCGCCCGACAACACCAGCACTAGCGGATACCCGGCCGCGCGCGCGGCCGCGATGTCGGCGCACAGCTTCGCGAGCGCGACGTCGTCGAGATCGCCGTTGGCGCGCGTCACCGACGACGAACCCACCTTCACGACCGCGAGCTCGGACGCCATCAACTTTCTTCGTACTCGAGCTCGGTGCCACCGATGCGCACGACGTCGCCGTCGCGCGCGCCGGCGCGTGCCAACGCGCGGTCGACGCCGATCTTCTGCAACCGCTGCTGCACGTAGACGAGCGCGTCGGGATCACTGAAGTCGGAGACCGCGACCGCGCGCTCGGCCGCACGCCCTTCGACGCGCCAGACGCCGTTGTCCTCACGCACGACCGAGATCCCCTCTTCCTGCGGGCGCAGCACCACGACCGCGTCGGGCTCCTCGGGCTCGGCGCGCGCCTCGTCGACGAGGTCGGCGACGCGTCCCAGGAACTCGTCGAGCCCCGTTCGCGTCGCGGCCGAGATCTGCAGCCCGTCGAACTCCTCGGTCGCGACGTCGGCCTTGCTGCCCACGACCAGGCGGGGCCGGTCGAGCAGCTCACCCATGTAGCTGCCGAGCTCGGCGAGGAGCACGGCTTCCTGTTCGGCCGGGCTCGGTCCGGCGGCCGGAGCGAGATCGAGCAGCAGCACCAGCACCCGCGCCCGCTCGACGTGCCGCAGGAAGCGATGGCCGAGGCCGCGTCCGGCTGCCGCCCCCTCGACGAGCCCGGGGATGTCGGCGAGCACGAACTCGTGCTCGTGGAACCGGACGACGCCGAGGTTCGGCACGAGCGTGGTGAACGGGTAGTCGGCGATCTTCGGCTTGGCGGCGCTCACCGCCGCGATCAGGGTCGACTTGCCCGCGTTGGGGAAGCCGACGAGCGCGGCGTCGGCCATGAGCTTCAACTCGAGCCGGAGCCAGCGGTCCTCGCCGTACTCGCCCTGCTCGGCGAACGCCGGCGCCCGCCGCGAGTTCGACAGGAACTTCGCGTTGCCGCGCCCACCCTTCCCGCTCCGGGCGGCGAGCCAGAGGTCGCCGTGGTGCACGAGGTCGGCCAGGACGGTGCCGTCGCGGTCGCGCACGACCGTGCCTTCGGGAACGTCGACCACCAGGTCGGCCCCGCCCGCGCCGTGGCGCTTGTCACCGCGCCCGTGCACACCCGATGTCGCGCGGCGGTGGGGATGGTCGCGGAAGGCGAGCAGCGAAGCCGCGTTGCGGCTGGCCCGGAGCCAGACGTCGCCGCCCTTGCCGCCGTCGCCGCCGTCGGGCCCGCCCTTGGGGGTGTGCGATTCGCGGCGGAACGACACCGCGCCGGCTCCCCCGTCGCCGGCACGCACGTTGAGCTGGGCATCATCGACGAAGTTGGAGGACATGTGCCGCTCAGGATACGAGCGCCGCACCCGATCCCTGCGGCCCGTGGAGGCTCGGGGCGTGCCCGCTAGACTCTCTCTTCCCCCACGGGGAGTCGTGCGTGGTGCCACACCCGGTCTCAGACCCGGAAATCCAGAGCGAACAGGCCTACCTCGACGCGGCATATGCCCGGCTCGAGTCGATGCGGAAGGCCGCCCGCCAGGTGCGCGAGGCCTACGCCGACGTCCGGGCCGGAGGGACGCACCAGGCCCGCCTCGAGCGCGACATCGCGTACGACATCACGCAGCGGCGGCTGGCCGACCTCGACATCGGTGAGGCGCCGCTCTGCTTCGGCCGCCTCGACCTCGAGACCGGCGATCCCTATTACATCGGCCGGCTCGCCGTCGAGGACGCCGACCACACGCCGCTGGTGATCGACTGGCGGGCCCCGGTCGCGGAGCCGTTCTACCGGGCGACGGCATGCGCGCCGTTGGGCGTCGTCCGCCGGCGCCACTTCATCACCAAGCACGGCCGCGAGATCGCGGCGCTCGACGACGAAGTGTTCGACCGCGACGCAACGGAGTCGGCGGGGCTGCAGGTCAGCGGCGAGGGAGCGCTGCTCGGCGCGCTCGAGCGCGACCGCACCGGCCGCATGGGCGACATCGTCGCGACGATCCAGGCCGAGCAGGACGAAGCGATCCGCGCCGAGCTACCGGGCGTGATCGTCGTGGGCGGCGGGCCCGGCACCGGCAAGACCGCGGTCGCGTTGCACCGCGCCGCGTACCTCCTCTACACGCACCGGCGCCGCCTCGCTTCGCAGGGCGTGCTCCTCGTCGGGCCGAGCCCCGTGTTCCTGCGCTACATCGAGCAGGTGCTGCCGTCGCTCGGCGAACAAGACGTGCAGCTCACCACGATCGGCGGGCTCAAGCCGCAGCTCGACTCGCGGCCGCGCGAGGTCCCCGACGTCGCGGCCGTGAAGGGCGACGCGCGGATGGCCGCGGTCGTCGCCAAGGCGGTCGGCGACCGGCAGCGCCCGCTCCCGCGCGATGTGCCGCTCGCGGTCGACGGGCTCCGGGTCATCCTGCGGCGCGACGACTCCGCGCGCGTCGTGCAGAGTGCGCGCCGCCAACGGGGCACGCACAACGAGCGCCGCCGCGCGGTCGTGCGCCGCACGATCGACATCCTCGTCGCGCGCTACAAGTCGGCGGCGATCCGCGCCTACCAGGAGTCGCGCGTCGACAACGCGAACACCGAGACACGACAGTCGATGCTGTTCCCTCCATCGTCGGGCGCGCCCGCGGGTCCCGACCCGCTGATCGCCCGCGCGCTCGTGTCGGGCGAGCCGCTTCCCGAAGGTTGGGAGCGCGACCTCGCCGACCGCCTGCGCCGCCGGCCCGAGGTGCGCGAGGCGCTCGAACGGATGTGGCCCGTGCTGTCGGGGCCCGAGCTCGTCAACGACCTCTTCGGCTTCCGCGCCCTCGTACGCTCGGCTACGGGCGGCATCCTCGACGACCACGAACAGGCCCTGCTGCACCGGCCGCGCGCACACGACGCGACCCGTTCGGCGTGGACCGACGCCGACGTCGCCGTCATCGACGAGGCCGACGCGCTGCTCGGACCGGTCGAGGCGGCCCGGCCGCGCGTGCGGCGCCGGCGCGGCGACGACCCCGAGGCCCTCGAGACCGCGCAGGGCGTCGTCGAGGAGCTGCGGCTCACCGGCTCGATCAGCGGCACCAACCTGCTGGCGCGCTACGGCGACCGGAACAACGGCGAGTCCAACGAGATCCCGGAGCTGCGCACCTTCGGCCACGTGCTGGTCGACGAGGCGCAGGACCTCACCGCGATGCAGTGGCGCATGCTCGCCCGCCGGTGCCCGTCGGGCTCGATGACGCTCGTCGGCGATCCCGGACAGGCGAGCCGGCCCGCCGCGCTCGCCGACTGGGACGCGATCCTCCCCCTGCTTCCCCACCACGTGCCGCCGCGCTTCGCGACCCTCACCGTGAACTACCGCACGCCGGTGGAGATCATGGAGGTCGCGAACCGCCTGCTCGCCGCCGCGTCGCCCACCGTCGACCCGTCCCGGTCGGTCCGCAGCACCGGCGAGTGGCCCCGCTTCCTCGCGGTCGCCGGCGCCGGCGCCGAGGTCGTCACGCAGGCGTCGGAGATCGCGGCGCAGGCGAGCACACGCGGCGGCAAGGTCGCACTGATCGCGCCGGCCACGATGCACGCCGCGCTGGTCGAGAGCCTCACCGGTCGCGGCGCGTCGTCCGACCCGACCCTTGCTCTCGACTCTCCGATCGCGGTGCTCGACGCGACCGACGCCAAGGGTCTCGAGTTCGACCACGTGGTCGTGGTCGAGCCCGCCGCGCTCGTCAACACCGACCGCGCGGGCCTGCGTCTCCTCTACGTGACGATCACCCGCGCGACGAAGACCCTCACCGTCGTGCACGCCGACGCCCTTCCCGAGGCGCTGGAATCGCGCTGACCCTGTGACGGTTTCCGGCCGCTGAACGGTTAGTGGGGTGTGGGCGTCGACGTGAGCACCAGCGACACCGGAGAGCATGTGGGGATCGACCGGCGACACGCGTTCGACGAGTTCACGCGGCGGTGCGGCCCTGACCTCCGGCGCGTGCTCGTGGCGCGGTACGGGGTCGACGTCGGAGCCGAAGTCGCAGCCGACGCGCTGGCGTACGCGTGGGAGCGGTGGGAACGCATCGAGAAGATGGAGAACCCGATCGGATACCTCGTCCGCGTCGGGCAGTCGGCGGCCCGGCGCTACCGCCGGAGACCGGTGGTGATGCCCGACCGCGTTGCCGAGGTCGAGTCGACCTTCGACCCGCGCCTCCCGCGCGCGCTCGAGCAGCTGTCGCCGCGCCAGCGCAGCGCGGTCGTCATGATCTGCGTCCACGACTGGACGTATCCCGCGGCCGCCGCCGCGCTCGGCGTGTCGGAGTCGACGCTGCGCAATCACGTCCGGCGCGGGCTCGAATCGCTGCGCCGTGAGCTTGGAGAGAGTGCGTCATGACGGTCGAAGAGCAACTGCGCGACTACAAGGCGACCCTCGACGCCGCGAGCGAACCCGGGGCGGAACCGGCGTTGCCGCGCGGCGTCGTGCCGATTCGCATCCGACCGGCGCGCACGCTCGTCGTCGCCGCCGTCGCGGTGGCGGCGACGATCGCGGTCGCGTTCGCCGCGGTCGGCGTCGCGCACCGGAGCTCGACCTCGCCTGCGGGTGTGAACACGTCGACGACACCGACCTCCGCGAGCTCGCCGATCACCGGTGGTCCGGCGCGCGTGGCCAACGTCGTCGGGTTGAAGTCTGCAGAAGCGACGACGGTGTTGAACCAGGAAGGCTTCGAAGTGTTCACGCATCTCACGACCGCGTGCGCGTCGCCGACCGGGATCGTGATCGCGCAGCAGCCGCCGCCGGGCGCACTCGCGCACGCCGGCACCACCGCGACCCTCACCGTGTGCGACGACGCGACCAGCCCGACGACCACGACGCTGCCGGTTGTGTTGTGCCCGACCGTGTCGGGAACGGTGCCGTCACCATCCGACCCAGCTGCCCCGAAATCGTTGACGATCTCCAGGCCGTCGTTCACGGCGCCGGAACTCTCGGGATACAGCGATCGCGTCGGGCGACTGCCGATCACGGCCCCGAAGGGGTGGAACTGCAAGGCCGGTGACGGCACCGACGGCAGCACCGCGGTCGGCGTCACTCCGCCCGGAGTCACGCCTCGAGACAGTTGGGGTGTGGGCGACAAGGTGACGCAGCCACCCACCGACGGCGTGTTCGGCTCCTCGGACGGCGCGTGTCAGGGGTGTGTCTACGGCGACGTGTGCGAGATCGTGCCGAGTGCAGCGGCCGACTTCCCCGACTTCGCGAACCTGGCCGGCTTCTGCGGAACCGCACCGTCGGGCCAGCAGGTCACCCCACTCGGCAACGACCTCTATCGGATCGACGATCCTGCGGGCGCGCTCGGCCCCGACCCCGCGCACTCGATGCTGCGGTACGTGCCGAAGACGGCCGCGACCGACGCAACTGCGGTGCGCGTGACGTGCATCCTGCCGGCGTCGCAAGCGTCGGTGTGCGACGCGTTGCTCGACGAGTTCGTCGCACTCAACCCCTGATCGCGGTCGCTGCTCTGCCGTTTGTTGCGAATGCGCAAGAAGTGGCAGACCAAGGGCGCAGAAGTCAGGCGTCGACCGACTCGACGATGTCGATGAGGCGGCGGCCGCGGCGCTTGCCGAACTTCACGACGCCGTCGGCGGTCGCGAACAACGTGTCGTCGCCACCCCGCCCGACGTTGAAGCCGGGGTGGAACTTCGTCCCGCGCTGGCGGATGATGATCGTGCCCGCGGTGACGGTCTCGCCGCTGAAGCGCTTCACGCCGAGGCGCTGCGAGTTGGAGTCACGGCCGTTCCGAGAGGACGCGGCACCCTTCTTCTTCGACATGTCGCTTCAGCCTCTCAAAGTTCAGCTGGCCGAGATCGCGGTGATCTCGATCGTCGTGTAGTGCTGGCGGTGGCCCCACCGCTTCCGCTGGTTGCTCTTGTTCTTGTACGTGAACCCGCGGATCTTCGGGCCCTTGGCCGTGCCGACCACCCGGGCACTCACCGACGCTGACGCCAGCTGCGATCCCGTGGAGAGCACGGTCTCGCCGTCGACCAGGAGCACCGGCCGGAGTGTGACCTCTTCGCCGCCCAGCTTCTCGACGTCGAGACGCTGACCTTCCTCGACGCGGTACTGCTTACCGCCGGTCTGGATCACTGCGTACATGGCGCGAACGGTCCTCAGGAGTTGGCCGGGAGCGGAACCTGGAGAGTGTAGCCGGGGGGTAATCCGGCGACTATTCCAACATCGATTCGTCGAGCACGAACCCACGGCCGGCGCAGGTCTCGCAGGTCTCGGAGAACGCCTCGACCAGCCCTTCCGAGACCCGTTTCCGGGTCATCTCGAGGAGGCCGAGCTCGGTGATCGGGAACACCTGGGTGCGGGTCTTGTCGCGGGCGAGCGCCTCCCGGAAGGTGCGTTCGACGTCCTCCCGGTTCTTCTTGATCTCCATGTCGATGAAGTCGATGACGATGATCCCGCCGATGTCACGGAGCCGCAGCTCGCGCGCGACCGCTTCGGCCGCCTCCAGGTTGTTGCGGTAGACGGTCTCTTCGAGGTTGCTGCGCCCGACGTTCTTGCCCGTGTTGACGTCGATGACGGTGAGCGCCTCGGTGCGCTCGATCACGAGCGACCCGCCCGACGGCAGCCACACCTTGCGGTCGAGCGCCTTGTGCAGCTGCTCGTGCACGTGGAAGCGCTCGAAGATCGGGAGCTGCTCGATGGCCTTGTCGTAGTACTCGACGCGGTCCGCAAGCTCGGGCGCGACGGCGTCGACGTAACCCTTGACGTCGTCGAAGAGCGCCTTCTCGTCGATGACGATCGCGCGGTACTCCTTCGTGAACTCCTCGCGGATGACGCGGGTGACGAGCGGCGGCTCCTTGTAGAGGAGGCGTCCCGTCTTCGACTGCTTCGCGAGCGCGGAGATCTGCGTCCACTGGTTGCGCAGCCGGCGCATGTCGCGTTCGAGCTCTTCTTCGGTCGCGCCCTCGGCCGCGGTGCGCACGATGAGCCCGCAGTCGTCGGGACGCAGGTGCTCGAGAATGCGCCGCAAACGCTTGCGTTCGTCGTCGGGCAGCCGCTTCGAGATGCCGTAGGTGTCGGGCTGGCCCGGAACCATCACGACGAAGCGGCCGGCGAGGCTGACTTCCTGCGTGAGGCGCGCACCCTTGTGCCCGATCGGGTTCTTCGTGACCTGGACGATGATCGCCTGCCCGTTGCGCAGCACGCGTTCGATGCGCGGCTTCTCGCCGCCGTCGACCTCACTCGCATCGAACGCGACATCGCCGTGGTAGAGCACACCGTTCTTGGGCGTGCCGATGTCGATGAACGCGGCTTCCATGCCCGGCAGCACGTTCTGCACGCGCCCGAGATAGATGTTGCCGTCGATCGACCAGATGTCGTCCTCGGGCTCGGAGACGTAGTGCTCGATGAGGTTGCGGCCTTCGAGGACAGCGATCTGCGAGACGCCCGCCTGGTTGGTGCGCACGACCATCGCGTAACGACCGGTGGGGCGGCCCTTGCGCATCAGGCCACGGCGCTTCTCGAGCACGTCGTCGTCGAGGAGGTCGAGGACGCTCGCTTCGCCGTCACCGTCGTCGACGGCGAGTGAGCCTTCGACGTAGGTCTGCTTCGCCCGGGTGGGAGCCGTCGCGCCTCCGCCGTTGGAGCCACCACCACCGTTCGCGCCCGGAGCGCCGGTGCCCGTCTTCGACCGGCCGCGGCCGCCGCGCCGGCGACGCCGCTTCTTGGGTCCGCCTTCGGAGTCACCGTCGCCGTTCGCGGCGCCGTCGCGAGCGCCGTCGCGCCCCGCGCCCGCGGGTGCGGACGGACGCCGGTCGCCGATCGTCGGTCGGGGCGGCGCCGGACGGCGGTCACCGATCTGCGGCACGGCCGCGGCCGCGGCGGCGTCGACGCCGGTATCGGGGTCGGTGCCGGTGTCGGTCAGTCCCGCTTCTTCACGAGCTTCGACGAGCGCGTCGTCGTCGGTGTAGCCGCTGTCGGCGTCGGCGTCGTTCCAGTCGTGCCCGCGCTGGGCCCGCCCGGTCGACGGGGTCGAAACCGCCGGCGCGTCATCGGTCTCATCGGTCTCATCGGTCTCATCGGAGTCATCCGCGTCGTCGCCCGCCTCTCCGTCGGCAGTGGCAGGACGCGGACCGGTGGGGCGCTTGCGGTTCCGTCCACCGCGACTCCCGCGCCGCCGCCGAGGACGCGGCGTGCCATCGGGATTCAGGCGCGGTGCAGATGTGGTTTCGTCAGCGGCCGGCGTGTCGCCGTTCGCCGACGGTACGGGGACGAGGATGGGCTCGGCCGGAGTCGGCGACGGGTTCGCGCCGGACGTCTGGGGAAGCAGGTCGTCGGACATTGGTTCCTTCTCTCACGACGCACGCACCTGAGGTACGCGCGGGCGCGTGTCGGCGTCGAGCGGTTCACACCGCGCGCCGTCGCGCTCGATCCATTGGTGGGTTCGCACAGCTCTGCCGACGGCGAGGGTGACGGGCGACGGGCTCATGCCCGCGATCGCCGCGACGACCTCGCTCGGCTTCGCGCCGCGCGGTTGGGTCACGAGTTCCATCTCGACGATCGCCGAGCTGAAGGTCTCGCCGGGCGCGTCGAGCACTTCGAGGCGCCGGATCGCCGGCGCGACGTCGGAGACCGACGATCGTCCCTTGCGGACCTGCGTGACTTCGAGGACCGGTGCGGATCGCGCTCCGGCCACCAGTGCACGCAGGGTCGCTTCTGACACCGGCTGCCCGTCGTCGTGTGTCACCTCGACTCGCCAGGTGACCGCGGCGACTGCTTCTTGCAACGCTGGTGCCCGTTCTTCGAGCTCGACGACTGCGTCGACCTCGATCCCGATGGGCAATGCCGCGGTGAGCCGCGCCGGAAGCGGCTCGAGATCGACAGGGGCGCTGAGCTCGAGGTCGAGATACTCGGCCTCGCTCTCGTACCCGGTCGACAACGCCAGCCCGAAGCTCACCTTCGGACGAGGTGAGAACCCCAGGGTGAACGCGAGGGGCAACTGCTCGATGCGCAGGGCCCGCTCGAAGGCACGCGCCACGTCGCGGTGCGAGATCCAACGGACCTTGCCCTGCTTCGAGTACCGCACCCGCACGGGGAAACCGGTGTCGCCGCGCATCAGGCGATCTCCCCCGCCAACGCCGGTTCGGCGTGCTCGGGACGACGAATGAGCGTGACCGGTATGTCGGCCCCGCGGCTGAGATCCTGACCCGTGCCCTGGCTGCCGCCCGCGGGCGGGACCGACGACGCCACGACGTGCTCGAGCGCGTACCCCGTGCACACACCACAGTCGTAGCAGGGGGTCCACCGGCAGTCGGGAAGGCCGTGCTCGTGGAGCGCCTCCTGCCAGTCGGACCACAGGAAGTCGGAGTGCAGGCCGGCGCGGATGTGCTCCCACGGCAGCAGGTCGTCGCGCGTGCGCTGACGGGTGACGTACCAATCGGGGTCGAGGCCTTCGGCCGCCATGGCTTCGAGCCACCGCGACAGGTGGAAGTACTCCGACCACTCCTGGAAGGTTCCGCCCGCGCGCCACACGCGCTCGATCACCTTGCCGAGCCGCCGATCGCCGCGGCTGACGATCCCTTCCGCGAACGTCGCTTCAGGGTCGTGCCACTTGAGCTGCGCCGCGCGCTGGCCCTTGAGCGCGCCGCGCACGAGACCGATCTTGCGGTGCAGCTCTTCGACACCGTTCTGACCGAACCACTGGAACGGCGTGTGCGCCTTCGGCACGAAGCCGCCGAGCGACACCGTGCACGACGGGTTCTTGGTGTGTCGACGCCCGATTTCGATGACTTCGCGCGCGAGCTTCGCGATCCCGAGCGTGTCTTCGTCGCTCTCGGTGGGAAGGCCGGTGAGGAAGTAGAGCTTCACCCGCCGCCAACCGCTCGAGTACGCGCCGTCGACCGCGGCGTAGAGGTCCTCTTCGGTGATCAGCTTGTTGATCACCTGGCGGAGCCGCCACGAGCCGCCTTCGGGCGCGAACGTCAACCCGGTGCGGCGGACCTTCTGGATCTCGGCCGCGATCCCCACCGTGAAGGCGTCGACCCGCAGCGACGGCAGCGACAGGCTCACGCTGCCGGTGCCCTCCTGGTCGTTCACGAGATCGGCGACGACACGGTCGATCCCGGAGAAGTCGGCGCTCGAGAGCGAGGTGAGGGCGACCTCGTCGTAGCCCGTGCGCCGCAGGCCTTCGCGCACCATGGTGCGGACCTGCTCCTCGGGTCGCTCCCTCACGGGCCGCGTGATCATCCCGGCCTGGCAGAAGCGGCAGCCGCGGGTGCAGCCACGGAAGATCTCGACGTTGAGTCGGTCGTGGACGACCTCGACCAGCGGCACCAGCTGATTCTTCGGGTAGGGCCAGTCGGCGAGGTCGGCGACCGTGCGCTTCTCGATCGCCTCGGGCGCCTCGGGCACGTTCGGCGTGATCGAGCGGAGCGCGGCGCCGTCGTACTCGACGTCGTACAACGAGGGGACGTAGACGCCGACGATGGTCGCGAGGTCGCGCAGCACCATCTCGCGGCTCGCGCGACCGCCCCGCTTCCAGGCGCTCACGACCTCGGCGATCTCGCTGACGACCTCTTCACCGTCGCCGATGACGAAGGCGTCGACGAAGTCGGCGATCGGCTCCGGGTTGAACGTGCAGTGGCCGCCCGCGATCACGAGCGGGTGTTCCGGTCTGCGATCTTCGCAGCGCACCGGGACGCCGGCCAGATCGATGCAGTTGAGGAGGTTCGTGTAGACGAGCTCGGCCGAGAGGTTGAAGGCGAGCACATCGAAGTCGGTGGCGGCGCGGTGGGTGTCGACCGAGAAGAGCGGCAGCCCGGTGCGGCGCATCGCCGCTTCGAGGTCGACCCACGGCGCGTAGGCGCGCTCGGCGACCGCATCGTCGCGCTCGTTCAGGATTTCGTAGAGGATCTGGAGCCCCTGGTTGGGGAGGCCGATCTCGTAAGTGTCGGGATAGATCAGGAGGAAGGCAGCCTGGCCGGGCCGGTGAACTGGCGCCAGGGCGCCCCGCTCCATGCCGATATAGCGAGCGGGCTTCTCCACCTTGGCCAGGAGCGGTTCGATCCGCGGCCAGAGGTTGGACATGTCCTGCGGGAGTCTACCGGCCCCCCGGGATCGGGGCGGGCACCGGTCTGTGAGCACGGTCACACAAAGGGTGGTCGCGTTCGGTGGTTCCCTTTGAGCGGCGAGCGAAGCGAGCACAGCGACCTCGCCCACTCCCATCCCGCGTCATGGAGCACGAGCTTGCGAGTGCGACCAGAAATCGCGCGAGCGACTAGCTGAATCTCCTCATGTGGACGTTGGCGACGAGGCCGACGGCGATGAAGTAGCTGATGAGGGCAGAGCCGCCGTACGACATGAACGGCAGCGGGATGCCGGTGATCGGCATGATCCCCATCGTCATCCCCATGTTCTCGAAGATCTGGAAGGCGAACATCGCCACGATCCCGATGCAGAGCAGCGTCCCGAAGAAATCGGTCGAGAGCAGGGCTATTCGCCACGTCCGCCACACGAGCAACGCGAACAACGCGAGGAGCAGCGCGCCCCCGACGAAGCCGAGCTCCTCGCCCACCACGGTGAAGATGAAGTCGGTGTGCTGGGCCGGCACGTAGCTGAGCTTCGTCAGCGTGCCCTTGTAGAGCCCGGTCCCCCGGAACCCACCGTGCTGGATCGCGGTGCGCGACTCCGCGAGGTTGTACTCCGACGGGGTCGCGGTCTGCGTGGAGACCGGCCCCTGGTGCAGGAAGCTGGTCAGCCGGTCGAGCCGGTAGCCGTTGAACTTCCCCGTGACGACGAGCGCGCCGACGAGGGTCGCCACCACGAGGAAGACCGTCGCGATGTGCAACGGACGGATCCCTGCGACCAGCACGACCGCGGCGACGATCACGCACATCACGAGCATCGTCCCGAGGTCGTTCTGCAGCATGACGAGGCCCATCGGTATCGCCGCGAGACCGAGCGCGATCGCGAGCCGCCACGCGTCGAGATCGCCACGGTGCTGATGGCAGTAGCCCGCGAGCGCGATGACCAGCACGATCTTGGCGATCTCCGACGGCTGGAACTGCAGCGGACCGAGCTGGAACCACGCCGTCGTGCTGTTGCGGCCGGTGCCGACGAAGCGCACCGCCAACAGCAGCGGCAGCACGGCGAGGTAGAGCAGCGGGAAGAGGTCGCGCAGCTTGCGGTAGTCGATCGACATCGCGATGACCATCGCAACCAGCCCGATGCTGAGCGCGAGTCCCTGACGCTCGACGTAATAGAAGCGGTTGATGTGCTCGAGCGACAGTCGCGACCGCGTCGACGAGTAGATCATCAGGATGCCGAGCACCGAGATCGCGATCGGCGCGGCAATGAGCAGATAGTCGACGTGACGCAGGCGCGCCCCGCCGGTTGGTCGCTCCGGGCTGAGATCCACGTCAGTCGGAACCGGTCGCCTTGATGATGCTCGGAGTCGGCAGACCGAGCAGCGCCTCGATCACGCGCCGCACGATCGGCGCGGAGATCGCGGCACCGAACCCGGCCTGCTCGACGAGTGACACGACCACGTACTTCGGCTGGTTCGCGGGCACCATGCCGACGAAGACCGACGTGTCGCTCAGATCGCCGGCCTTGTTCATCACGACCTCAGCCGTTCCGGTCTTCCCCGCGACCGGGTACTGCGCGAGCGGGAAGCCCTTGAACGCGTCGTACGCGGTGCCGGTCGGGTCGGAGACGGCGCCGGTGAACCCGTCCATCAACGCGCTGCGGAGCGCGGGATCGATCGCGATGCGCCGCACCACCTTCGGCGCGACCACTTTCGCGACCGCTTTGTTGCCCGGCTTGAGAATGCGCGACACCAGTTGCGGCTGGTACACCGTCCCGCCGTTCGCGAACGCCGCGTACGCGTCGGCGAGTTGGATCGGTGTCGCGACGAGGTCGCCCTGCCCCACCGCGAGCTCCATCTGGTCACCCGGGTTCCAACTGCCGTTCTCGGCCTGCTGCTGCGGATTCGAGTAGAGCTGCTTGGCGAACGCCCGCTTCCACGCGGCGTCGGGAACGCGACCGGTCGACTCGGCGATGGGGATCCCCGTCTTCTCACCGAACCCGAACTGCTTCGCGACCTTCTGGATCGCATACCCGCGCTGTACCTGACCGGCTTTCCACGTGCTCCACATCGCGTCGCCGAGTGTGTAGAAGTACACGTCGCTCGACACCGTGAGTGCCTTGCGCAGGTCGACGGTGCCGTGCGACTCCTTGTTGGCGTTCTTGAACTCCTGGCCCGCCACCGTGACCGAGCCGCTGTCCTGAATGGTGGTGAACTCGCCGCGATAGTTGTTCTGCACCGCGGCGACCGATGAGACGAGCTTGAACGTCGACCCGACTGCGTACAGACCCTGCGTCGCGCGATTGAGCAGGCGGGCCGGCGGTGCGGTGAGCGATTTGTACTCGGCCTGGGTGATGCCACCGACGAACTCCGACGGCGCGTAGGTGGGATACGACGCCATCGCCACGACCGCGCCGGTGTTCGCGTCGAGCACGACGACCGATCCACCGGGCGCCTTGTAGTTCTCGTACCGGAATTTCTTCACTTCGGTGTTCTGCTCGGTGCGCGCGAGCTTGATGCCCTGCGCGAGCGACTGCTCCGCGATCTTCTGCACGCGCGCGTTGATCGTGAGTTGCACGTTGTCGCCCGGTTGTCCCGCCTTCTTCACCACGGGATCACCGACGACGCGGCCGGCCGGATCGACCGCGACGTCGGCCTGCTCCGACGTGCCGTGCAACCAGGTGTCGTACGCGGCTTCGACTCCCGCGCGGCCGATCGTGTCGGTGTCGCCGTAACCGGGATGGTCTTTCGCCTCGGTCGGCCCGCTCACCTGGCCGACGTAACCGAGCACGTGCGCGGCGAGGCTCGCGTCGGGGTAGTAGCGATACGGGATCATCTGCACCGAGACGTGCGGATAGTCCTCCTGCCGCTCGAGGATCGACACGCGCACTCGATCGGGCACCTCGATTCCGACCGCGACGACCGCGGGCGCGAACTGCGACTGCCGCGGATCGTCGATCCGCTTGTTGATCGCAGTGACCGAGATGTGCAGCAGATCGGAGAGGTGGCGCACGACGGTTGTGCGCTGGGGCTTGACCAGTCGCCGGTCGACCTCGACGGCCCACGCGACGCGATCCTCGACGAGCACGTGGCCTTCGGCGTCGAGGATCAGACCGCGCGGCGACTCCTCCAACACCGGACGCAGCGTGTTCTGCGCGATGACCGCGACCGACGCTTCGCTGCTCGCGACCTGGAGGAACCAGAGGCGGCCCAGCAACGCGCTGAAGAGGGCCATCACCACGATGCCGACGATCGCGACCCTGACTCTGCTGTCGTTCATCGGCACGGCTCGCAGGGCATTCCGACCATGTTGACCGCTGCGGGCGCCCGGCGCATGCCGGGGAGTCTCAGGTGCGCCACGAGGTGGGCGGAGCAACACGAGTGTGGACAAATCGGTCCACGAGGGGGAACACGATCAGGGCAACGAGCGCGTCGTAGACCGCGGCGCGGACGACGATCGCAAGCGTTCCCGCGCGAATGAGCGAGTCGGTGCCGGCGAGGATCGCGATGCCGACGAACACGAGCCCGCCGACGATTCCACCGAGCGCGCCGAGCACGACCGGAAGCCAACGGCTCGAACGAATCAGCCCGGCCTGCACCACACCGGTGAGGTATCCCATCACCGCGTACGCGAGCGCCGACGCGCCGACAGGTGTGCGCAGGAAGAGATCGAACCCGAGCCCAGTGATGAAACCGATGACCGCGGCCGTCTCCGCATCGTCGTAGTACGCGACGGCGATCGCGAGCACCAGCCCGAGATCGGGCACGACACCGAACAGACGCAGGTGTGGCATCAGCGCCACCTGCACGACGATCGTCGTCAACGAGAGCAGACCGAGAGGAAGGACGCGGCGCACGTCAGGTGCTCGGTGTCGTGGAGTTGGGCTTCGTCGACGTCGTGCTCGTGGGGCGCGTCGTGGTCGTGGTCGTGGTCGTGGTCGTGGTCGTGGTCGTGGTCGTCGGCGTCGTCGTGGTCGCGTGCAGCGCCGGCGGGACCGGCGATCCCACGTTCCACAGCAGCACCTTCACGTATTCGAGATCGGCGATGTCGACGAGCGGAACGACGCGCACACTGATCGACAGTCCGTCGTCGGCGACGATGACCCGGTCGACGGTCCCGACGGGAATGCCGGGCGGGAACGTCGCGGCCTGCAATCCCGACGTCTCCGCGATCTCGCCGGTGCGCGGGCGCTGCTTCGGAGTGAGCGGCCCACCGAGCTCGACCGAGAGCGTGAAGACCCCGGCCTGGCCGAGCGCGATGCCGGTGGCGCGAACCTTGACCATGCGCACCGCGACTCCGAAGTCGGGATCGGTGAGCAGCAGAACGTTGCATCCGCCCTTCCACACCTGCACGACGCGGCCGACGAGACCACCCGCGGCAACGACGGGCATCCCCACCTTCACTCCGCGCTCGGTGCCGTGGTCGAGCGTGATCGTCTCGTCGAAGTTGCCGGGAGCCTGAGTGACGACGCGACTGACGACCGAAGGGATGTCGTCGAGGAACGGCTCGTGACTCAGCTGTGCGTACAGCTCGTTCTGCTTGAGCGCCGACTTCTCGCGCGCCGCCGCGATGCGCGCCGCCGCGAGCTCGCGCTTCAGGCGCTTGTTCTCGCGCTTCAGCGATCCGTCGTGCAGCAAGCCGTTAAACCAGTCGCCGACGGGGTTGAGCGCGCTCGATGCACCGTCCGAGACCGGCGACACGACGCGGTGCGCGAAGCGTCCGGCCGCGCCGACGGGGCCCGACCCCCCTTCGCGCTGATCGAGCGTGATCAACGTCACCGAAGTGAGGACGAGCAGCACCAACACATAGCGACGGCGTCCGCCGCGCGCAGGTCCAGCCACGCCGTGCTCCCTGGAAGACCGCTACTGGCCGTGGGAGGAGATGAGCACCTGCTTGAGGGCGTCGAACGCCTCCAGGCACTGGCCGGACCCGATCACCACGGAGTACAAGGGGTTGTCGGCGACCCGGATCGGCATGCCCGTCTCGGCAGTGAGGCGCTCCTTCAACCCGTGGAGCATCGCGCCGCCGCCCGCCATGACGATGCCGTTCCCCATGATGTCGGCTGCGAGCTCCGGCGGCGTCTTGTCGAGGGTGACCTTCACCGCGTCGACGATCGCAGCGACCGGCTCCTCGATTGCCTCGCGGATCTCGACCGTCGACACGACGACCGTCTTCGGCAGACCGGTGACGAGGTCGCGGCCGCGGATCTCCGCGTAGAGCTCTTCCTGCAACGGGTACGCGCTGGCCAGCGCGATCTTGATCTCTTCCGAAGTCCGCTCACCCAAGGCGAGCGAGTACTCCTTCTTCACGTACGCGACGATTGCCTCGTCGAGCTCGTCGCCGGCGATGCGGATCGACTCGCTCGCGACGATGCCGCCGAGGGAGATGACCGCAACCTCGGTCGTGCCGCCGCCGATGTCGACGATCATGTTGCCCGCGGGCTCGTGCACCGGGAGGCCGGCGCCGATCGCCGCGGCCATCGGCTCCTCGATGATGTACACCGGCTTGCGTGCGCCCGCGTACTCGGCGGCTTCCTGCACGGCGCGCTGCTCGACACCCGTGATGCCCGAGGGAACGCAGATCACCATGCGGGGTTTTGCGAAGCGACGCTGGTGCACGCGCTGGATGAAGTAGCGCAGCATCTTCTCGCACACATCGAAGTTGTTGATCACTCCGTCCTTCAACGGACGGATCGCGGTGATGTGGCCGGGCGTGCGGCCGATCATCCGCTTGGCTTCGATACCGACCGCGAGCGGACGACCGTCGCGCGTGTTCACCGCGACGACCGACGGCTCATCGAGCACGACGCCGCGGCCACGCACGTAGACCAATGTGTTTGCGGTGCCCAGGTCGATCGCCATGTCGCGACCGATCACCGAGGCGTACCAAGGGTCGGACACCGAAGGCCTCCTTCGAGGCTGGCCGATCTCGCCAGGCTACGGGAGCCTCACCGTCGTCGCCACCCCGCACTCGAGGTGTGACCCGTGACGACGGAGCGCGCGATCAGAACCAGACGCTCAGAGATTGGGGAAGAACAGGGCGATTTCGCGAGCGGCGGACTCGGGCCCGTCGCTTCCGTGCACGAGATTTTCGGTGAGCTCGACGGCGAGGTCGCCGCGAATGGTGCCGGGAGCCGCCTCGCGAGGATTCGTCGAGCCCATGAGCGTGCGCATGACCTTCCACGCCTCCGGTCCCTCGACCACCATCGCGACGAGCGGTCCACCGGTGATGAACGAGACCAGATCCCCGAAGAACGGCTTGCCCTCGTGCTCGGCGTAGTGCTTGCGAGCCGTCGCCTCGTCGAGACGGCGAAGTTCGAGCGCACCGAGCGTCAGCCCCTTGGCTTCGATGCGCGAGACGATCTCGCCGACGAGTCCCCGCGCCACGGCATCGGGCTTGCACAGCACCAGCGTTTGCTCAAGCACGGCCTGCTCAGTCATGAACCGTGCAGGCTAGCGGTATCAGTCGGATTTCACGAAAACGCCACGCGCGGCGCCGACGGTGTAGAGCGACCCGGTGATGACCAACTGGCCGTCGTCGGGCGTCGCCAGCAGCGCCGCGCCGATCGCGTCGCGGACCGATTCGTGGACGTCGATTCGCTCGGGAGGGAAGCCGAGATCTTCGGCCGCCTTCGCGACGATCGCGGGATCGAGGGCCCGCGGGCTCGGCGGCCGGCAGCACACGAGCAGCTCGGTGTCGTCGAGCCCGAGCGCGGTGAGCATCTCGTGCGGCTCCTTCTCCCGAAGGAAACCGACGAGAAGCGTGCGCGACGACGCCGCGAACTCTTCGTCGAGCGCCAACCGCAACGCGGTCGCGCCCGCGACGTTCTTCACACCGTCGAGCAGCACGAGCGGATGGCGGCCGACCACTTCGAGACGCCCCGGTGAGCGCACCGACGCGAACCCGTCGGCAACGACCGTCGGCGGCAGCGGCGCACCGACGAACGCTTCCGCGGCCGCGAGCGCGATCGACGCGTTGTCGGCCTGATGACGACCGTGCAACGGGAGGTACACGTCGGAGTAGCTGGCTTCGGGCGTCGACAGGTCGACGACGCGTCCGCCCACCGCAAGCTCTTGCGCACTCACGGCGAAGTCGCGGTCTCGGAGCAGCACGCGACCTGGTTGCTTCGCGAGGAAGAACGGTGTGAGATCCGGATCGGTCTCGCCGAGCACGAGGGTCGCGCCCGGCTTCACGATGCCGGCCTTCTCCGCGGCGATCTCCTCGCGCGTCGTTCCGAGGTACTCCATGTGGTCGAGCGCGATGTTGGTGACGACCGCGACGCGGCTGTCGACGACGTTGGTCGCGTCCCACGTTCCGCCGAGACCAACTTCGATCACGGCGACGTCGACGGCGAGATCTGCGAACCATCGCAGCGCGGCGGCGGTGAGGATGTCGAAGAAGCTCGGCGGTTCCGACATCGACGGCTCGACCATCGCGACGAGTCGCAACAGGTCGTCGAGATCGGAGTCGCTGATGAGCTCGTCGTTCCACGCGAGGCGCTCGTTGACACGCTCGAGGTTCGGGCTCGTGTAACGACCGACGGACAACCCGAGGGCTTCGAGCAACGCGCTGATCATGCGGCTCGTCGACGTCTTGCCGTTGGTTCCGGTGAGGTGGATGACGGGGAACTCACGCTCGGGAGAGCCGAGCAGCTCGAGGATCTCGCGGATGCGAGCGAGCGTCGGTGCCGTCGCGCGCCGCGACGACGCCGGTCGTCCGACCCCGGCTTCCAGATTGACGTGCGACTGCAACCACTCCCGAGGGTCTGTACTCATGGTCGCATCCGCATGCACGCACGGTCGTGCGCGTCCCTGGAATCGCCCTCGGCGCCTGCTCCGCTCATGCGGCCGGTTCGTCGGGTTCGGCGAGCTCGACCACGACACCGGCCGAGCCGTCGGCCACGGTTACCGTCACGAGCTCGCGGATCTTGCCGGCGTCGCGGACGTCGGCGTTCGCGGATTCGAGCGCGGCGAGCCGTTCCGGTGTGTCCGACACGACCGCGCGCACCACCGGAGTCGCGAGCGAACGCTTCTGCGTCGACTTCGCCTTGCGCACCTCGGACAGCACCGTCGCGGCGACCTCGTACACGAGCCCGTCGGAGGTGATCGCGTCGCGCGCGGGCCGACCCGCGGCCGCGTCGCTCAGCGGCCACGCCGCAACGTGGAGCGAGCCGTCGTGCCACCACGACCACGCCTCTTCGGTCACGTACGGCATGAACGGCGCGAGCAACCGCAGCAAGGTCGACAACGCGCGCCGCAGCGCGTACGCGGCAGAACGTCCGCCGGCTTCGCCCGCCGAACCGTACGCGCGGCCCTTCACGAGTTCCACGTAGTTGTCGCAGAACACCCAGAAGAACCGTTCGACGCGTTCGAGCGCGCGCGCGTAGTCGTAGTCCTCGAACGATTCGGTCGCGTCGACCACGAGCTCGTCGAGCGACGCCAGCAACGAGTGGTCGAGCTCTTCCGACAGGTGCGCGGGATCGTCGAGACCGTCGTCGCCCTCGGCGGCCGCGCCGCACGTGGTGAGCACGAACTTCGCGACGTTGAGGATCTTGGTCGCGAGCTTGCGGCCGACCTTCAACTGGTTCTCGTCGAAGGTGGTGTCGGTGCCCGGGCGTCCGGACGCCGACCAGTAGCGCGCAGCATCGGCACCGTATTTCTCGAGCCACTCCATCGGTGTGACGACGTTGCCCTTCGACTTCGACATCTTCTTGCGGTCGGGATCGAGGACCCAACCGGAGATCGCCGCGTTCTTCCACGGCAGGCAGCCGAACTCGAGGTGCGAGCGCACGACGGTCGAGAACAACCACGTACGGATGATGTCGTGCGCCTGTGGTCGCAGGTCCATCGGGAACGTGCGCGAGAACAGATCGGGATCGTCCTCCCATCCGCACGCGATCTGCGGCGTCAACGAGCTCGTCGCCCACGTGTCCATCACGTCGGGATCGGCGGTGAACCCGCCGGGCTGGTAGCGCTGATCCTCCGCGTACCCCGCGGGCACGTCGGCTTCGGGGTCGATGGGGAGCAAGTCTTCGGATGGCACCAGTGGTGATTCGAAATCAGGGTCCCCGTTCGCGTCGAGCGGGTACCAGAGCGGGAACGGAACGCCGAAGTAGCGCTGGCGCGACACGAGCCAGTCGCCGTTCAGCCCTTCGATCCAGGACTCGAAACGCTGGCGCATGTACGGAGGAACCCAGTGAAGCTCCTTGCCGCGCGTGAGGAGCTCGTCGCGCAGCGTCGCGTCGCGTCCGCCGTTGCGGATGTACCACTGGCGCGTCGTCACGATCTCGAGCGGTCGCGATCCGCGCTCGTAGAACTTCACCGAATGCGTGATCGGGCGCGGCTCACCGAGGAGCTCGCCCGACTCGCCCAGCAGCTCGACGATGCGCGCCCGCGCCTGCTTCACGGTCTTTCCGGCGAGCTCGGCGTACGCGTCTGCACCCGCGGCCGACGTGCCGGCCGGTGCGTCGGCTTTCAACCGGCCGTCGCGCTCGATGATCGCGCGCACCGGCAACTGCAGCTCGCGCCACCACGTGACGTCGGTCGTGTCGCCGAAGGTGCAGATCATCGCGATGCCGGATCCCTTGTCGGGCTCGGCGAGCCGGTGCGCGAGCACGGGAACGCGCACGCCGAACAACGGCGTCGTCACCTCGGTACCGAACAACGCCTGATAACGCTCGTCGGATGGATGCGCGACGAGCGCCACGCAGGCAGGCAGCAACTCGGGACGCGTCGTCTCGACAATGACATCGGCCGCGCCGTGAAACGCGAGCCGGTGGTACGCGCCGGGCATCTCGCGATCTTCGAGCTCGGCCTGCGCGACTGCAGTGCGGTCGTCGATGTCCCACAGTGTCGGCGCTTCCGCTTTGTACGCCTCACCGCGCGCGAGCTGGCGCAGAAACGCGCGTTGCGACGCGCGTTGTGCCGTCGCACCGATCGTTACGTACGGCTTGACCGACCAATCGACGGAGAGACCGAGACGGCGCCACATCTCTTCGAACTTCGCTTCGTCTTCGACAACGAGACGCGCGCACAACTCGACGAAATTGCGTCGCGATGCGGGAACCTCGCGACTGCGATCCTTCGGAGAACCACCAGGTGGCACGAACGACGGGTCATACTGCAACTGCGGATCGCAGCGAACACCGAAGAAGTTTTGCACCCTCCGCTCCGTGGCCAGGCCGTTGTCGTCCCAGCCCATGGGGTAGAAGACCGCAAAGCCCCTCATTCGCCGATATCGGGCAACCGTGTCCGTATGGGTGAACGAGAAAACGTGACCGACGTGCACGGAGCCACTCACGGTCAACGGTGGGGTGTCGATCGAATACACGCCCTGGCGGTCCCGAGTGCGATCGAAGCGGTAGACGCGATCCGTATCCCACTGCGCAGACCAGCGCTCTTCCAGTCCTTCTAAGCCGGGTCGTTCAGGAATCGCGTCAGGCATGACTGACCAGTGTAGAAGCGCGCGTTCAATCGAAGAGGTGGTGAAGTTCCAGGTGAGCGAGTCGGAATTGCACGCAGGGTGGTTGGTGACTAGAACAACGACCACCTCGGGCGGAGTATCCGGGGTCAGCCACCGCATGTTCGCGCGCAACCCGACCCCAGCCCGCCGGGCCCGCACCGTCATCGTCGGCGCGTTGATCGCCGTTCTCCTCGGCGTCTTCGCGGTGATGTCGGTCCCTGCCGCGCCCGTGAGCGTCACCGGCGCGAGCTATCTCGGTTCGGTCGCGCTCTCCCCCATCCGCCGACCCATCACGGCAATGGCGTCGACGGCAACCGGACACGGCTACTGGCTCGCGGCCGACGACGGTGGCGTGTTCAGCTTCGGCGACGCGGCGTTCTACGGCTCCACCGGTGGTATTCATCTCAACAAACCGATCGTCGACATGGCGGCGACGCGCGACGGCCGCGGGTACTGGCTCGTGGCGTCCGACGGTGGCGTGTTCAGCTTCGGTGACGCGGCGTTTTACGGATCAACCGGCGCGATCCACCTCAACCGTCCGATTGTCGGCATCGCGCCCACCCCGAGCGGCCGCGGCTACTGGCTCGCGGCCTCCGACGGCGGCATCTTCAGCTTCGGCGACGCGTCGTTCTACGGCTCCACCGGCGGGCTGAAGCTCAACCAGCCCGTGGTCGGCATCTCCGCCACCACCGACGGCCGTGGCTACTGGCTGGCCGCGTCCGACGGCGGCATCTTCAACTTCGGCGATGCCTACTACTACGGCTCGAACGGCCACCTGGGCCTCGGATCGCCGATCATCGGCATCGACCGCCCGGCACGGGGCCACGGCTACTGGCTCGTCGCGCAGAACGGCCGGGTGTACCCGTTTGGTCAGGCGACGCACCTCGCGTCGTCGAGCTCCTCCGCGATGCTCTCGCCGGTGGCCGCCTCTGCGCCGTCGCCCGGGGGCGGGTACTGGCTCGGCACGCAGGACGGCGGTGTCTACACCGCGACCGCGGGCGGTCAGTGGGTCCCTGACCCGCACGACGGCGGCACGCCCGAGCAACGGATCTCGGTCGAGCTCTACTACCGCGTCAACGAAGAACGACGCGCCCGCGGGCTCGCCGCGCTGTCGTGGGACGCGCAGCTCTCGTCGCTCGCAAGCACGTGGTCGTCGACGATGGCGCACACCGGTTCGTTCCTGCATCGCAACCTCAGCTCGCTGTTCGGCTCGCCGTCGTACAGCAGCCGCTACCGCACCCTCGAGGAAAACATCTTTGAGGGCAACGGCTCGTTCGGCACGGCCGGTTCCGCGCACGTCGCGTTGATGAACTCGGCGCCGCACCGCACCGCAATGTTGAACCCGGGACTCACGTCGCTGGGCGTGGGCGCGTACTGCTCCGGCGGCACGCTCTACGTCACCCAGGACTTCGGGACGTGGGCGTCGCTGCCGCCACCACCCGCAGGCGCGACGCCGCCCCTCGATCCCTTCGTGCGCGACGACACCTACGGCGTCGCCTGCCCGTAACCCTCGCTCACGCCTGGCGCCGCGCCCAGGGCGCCTTGGTACTGCACCCATGTCGTATGTGTAGAAAGTGCAGTACCAAGGGCCGCGAAACGGTTCGGGCAGAATGCGAGCATGACCGTCGCGCTCGATCTCGACGACATTCACCTGCGCATCGGGTCGACCGACGTGCTGCGCGGGGTTTCATTGCGCGTGGAGACCGGCGACCGTTGGGTCGTGCTCGGCGCGAACGGTGCGGGGAAGACGACGCTGTTGCGCGTCGCTGCGCTGTACCAACATCCGAGTAGCGGGACGGTCGAGGTGCTCGGCAAACGGCTCGGGCGCGTCGACGTGCGCGAGCTACGCGAGCACATCGCGTTCTCGTCGCCCGCCATCGCGGCCAAGCTCGAAGTGACCATCACGGCCGCGGAGGCCGTGATGACCGCGAAGTACGCCGCCCTCGCGCCATGGTGGCATCGCTACGACGACGCCGATCGCGCCCGCGCGGTCGAGCTACTCGATCGCTTCGGTTGCGGCGTCTTGGCCGACCACTTGTTCTCGACCTTGTCGGCCGGCGAACGGCAGCGGGTGCTGCTCGCGCGCGCGCTCATGCGCGATCCCGACTTGATCCTGCTCGACGAGCCCACCGCGGGCCTCGACATCGGCGGCCGCGAGCAACTCCTCGGCGATCTCTCCGCGCTCGCGTCGGCGCCCGACGCGGCTCCGGTCGTGCTCGTGACCCATCACCTCGAAGAGATCCCGCCCGGTTTCACGCACGCGCTCGTCCTTCGCAACGGCGAGACCATCGCCTCGGGCGCGATCGCCGACACCCTCACCGACACGACGCTCACCGAGTGCTTCGGCGTGTCACTGCGCGTCGAACGCACCCACTCCCGCTTCACCGCCCGCCTCGCCCGCCTCGCCTGACCCTGCATCCCGGCCCACCCCGTCCCTCCCGTTCAGACGTCGGGTTCCGCGTCGATACGACTCTCTGGTCTGCCGTTTCTTGCGCATAGGAAAGAAGCGGCAGACCAGGCGTGGGTGGAGCGTGCCCGGAGCGACCGTTTACGCGCTGCGGCGGGATTCGTCTTCGGTGACGAGGGTGGGGGTCATCCCGTTGAGGACGACCTCGCGGTCGACGAGGCAGCGGACGACGTCGCTGCGCGAAGGCAGCTCGTACATCACTTCGAGGAGCACGTCTTCCAGGATGGCCCGCAGACCACGGGCGCCCGTACCGCGCTTCAACGCCTCGTCGGCGACGGCATCGAGCGCGTCGTCGGTGAAGATGAGCTCGACGTCGTCGAAGTGGAAGAACTTCTGGTACTGGCGCACCAGCGCGTTCTTCGGCTCCACGAGGATGCGCATCAGCGCGGCCTGGTCGAGGTTGCGCACCGCACCGATCACCGGCAACCGGCCGATGAACTCGGGAATGAGCCCGAACTTCAGCAGGTCTTCGGGGAGCACGTTGGAGAGAATCGCACCGAGGTTCTTGTCGGACGCCCGACGGACGTCGGCGCCGAAGCCGACGCCGCGGTTGCCCGCGCGGGCCTCGATGATCCGGTCGATGCCGGCGAACGCGCCACCGCAGATGAACAGAATGTTCGTGGTGTCGATCTGGATGAACTCCTGGTGCGGATGCTTGCGCCCGCCCTGCGGAGGCACCGACGCGGTCGTGCCCTCGAGGATCTTCAGCAGCGCCTGCTGCACGCCCTCGCCGGACACGTCACGGGTTATCGACGGGTTCTCGGCCTTGCGGGCGATCTTGTCGATCTCGTCGATGTAGATGATGCCGGTCTCGGCCTTCTTCACGTCGTAGTCGGCGGCCTGGATCAGCTTGAGGAGGATGTTCTCGACGTCCTCGCCGACGTAACCGGCTTCGGTGAGCGCGGTCGCATCCGCGATCGCGAACGGCACCTTCAGCATGCGCGCGAGCGTCTGCGCGAGCAGCGTCTTGCCGCAACCGGTCGGTCCGATGAGCAGGATGTTCGACTTCTGCAGCTCGACGTCGGGGTCGCCGTACGCGCCGGCCTGCACCCGCTTGTAGTGGTTGTAGACCGCGACGGCCAGGATCTTCTTGGCCTGCTCCTGACCGATGATGTAGTCGTTCAGGTAGTCGTAGATCTCACGCGGCTTGGGCAGGTCGTCGAATCGGACCTCGGTCGACTGCGAGAGCTCTTCTTCGATGATCTCGTTGCAGAGATCGATGCACTCATCGCAGATGTAGACGCCGGGCCCGGCGATCAGCTTCTTGACCTGCTTCTGGCTCTTTCCGCAGAACGAGCACTTGAGCAGATCCCCCCCGTCTCCGAACTTCGCCACGACGAGATCCTCCCCCGGTTCCCTGGACTGGCCTCAGCCAGTGCCCTCAGCCGTCGGCACCGCCGCGAGATCACGATTCGTGATGACGTCGTCGACGAGGCCGTACACCTTCGCTTCTTCCGCGCTCATGATGAAGTCGCGGTCGGTGTCCTTGCTGACCCGTTCCACCGACTGACCACTGTGGTGGGCGAGCAGCTGGTCGAGGAGCTCGCGCATGCGCACGATCTCCTTGGCCTGGATCTCGATGTCGACGGACTGACCGGAAGCGCCGCCGTGGGGCTGGTGGATGAGAACGCGTGCGTGCGGGAGGATGAAGCGCTTGCCGGCCGTGCCGGAAGCGAGGAGCACGGCCGCGGCCGACGCGGCCTGGCCGACGCAGACCGTCGACACGTCGCAGCGGATGTACTGCATCGTGTCGTAGATCGCGAAGAGACCGGTGATCTCGCCGCCGGGCGAGTTGATGTACATCATCACGTCTTTGTCCGGGTCTTCGGACTCGAGGTGCATCAGCTGGGCGATGATGATGTTGCTCACCGTGTCGTCGAGTGGCGTCCCGAGGAAGATGATGCGGTCCTTCAGGAGGCGCGAGAAGATGTCGCGCGTCTCGCGGCCACGAGGCGTGTCCTCGGTGACGTACGGCATGTACAGGTTCTGGGGGGAGCTCACGCTTCCGGATTCTCCTCGATCGTGTCGCTCGTGTGCGTTGCTTCGGACGTTTCTTCAGGTGTTGCCGCTGCGGGCAGAGTCAGGTCGATCGGCTCGCCGGTTTCGTCGACGACGTTCGCATGCTCAACCAGAAATTCGAGTGCCTTCCCGCGGGCGATATCAAAGCGTACCGCCTCCAGCACCCCCCTCCGTTCGAGATCGCGCCGCACCCGTTCGGGCTTCTCACCAGCACGTTCGGCAATTCGTTCGATCTCGACGTCGACCTCGGCGTCGCCCGCTTCGATGGCTTCCTGCAGCACCACGGCACGCAGCGCGAGGTCGGCGAGCACGGCGCGAGCGGCTCCTTCGCGCAGCTCCGCGACGAAGTCTTCGACCTCACGACCGGTCGCCGCGAGGTACTGCTCGATGTTCAGGCCGCGGTGCTGTAACTGGTGGACGAGATCGGACACGCGCTGTTCGAGCTCGCGCTCGACGAGTGGTTCGGGAGCGGTGACGGGCACGAGATCGGCGGCGGCCTGCAGCACGCGGTCGCGCACCGCCATCTGCGTCTGCACGCGCGCCATCAGATCGAGCCGCTTGCCAACGTCGTCGCGCAGCTCGTCGAGTGTCGCGAACTCGCTCACTTCCGCGACCCATTCGTCGTCGGGGACCGGAAGCACCTTCTTCTTGGCTTCCTTCACGATGACGCGGAACGTCGCTTCTTCTTCGGCGAGGTC
Source organism: Acidimicrobiia bacterium (assembly GCA_038240075.1). Lineage (GTDB taxonomy): Bacteria > Actinomycetota > Acidimicrobiia > IMCC26256 > PALSA-610 > DATBAK01. Next base: position 13,899 of record JBBSEC010000014.1, on the reverse strand, counting down.
GCCGAACCGCTCGGGCAGCTCGTCGGTGAACTCGAGGATGGCGCCGGGCGCCGTGCCGTGCAGCTGGCCGTCGAGTGAAGGCACGACGTTGCCGCTGCCGACTTCGTAGAGGAAATCGCTGACGACGAGGCCGTCGATCTCTTCACCGTCGATCGATCCGCGGATGTCGATGGTGGCGTAGTCGCCGTCGGTCAGCGGAACGTCGGAGTCGGTGAGCTCGGCCGAGCGCTCGCGCAGGGCGTCGACCTGACGATCGACATCGGTGTCCTTGACGCCTTCCCACGGCATCGTGACCGTGAGCTCGTCGTAACCGACCAGCCGCACGACCGGTCGAACCTCGACGACCGCGTCGAACTCGACGTCGCCCTCTTCCTGACCGGCGGTGATCTCGATCGACGGAGCCGCGATCGGGTCGACCTGCTGACTCTCGACCGCGTCGGCGTAGTAGTCGGGCAGTGAATCCTGCAGCGCCTGGCGCCGAGCCCCCTCTGTGCCGAACTGCGCCTCGAGCAGCCGGCGGGGCGCCTTGCCCGGCCGGAAGCCCGGAACCCGCACCTCGCGGGCCAGCTTGCGGAAGGCCGCGTCGAGCGCCCGCTCGAACTCGTCGGCCGGTACCGCAACGTGGAGCTTGACCTTGTTTTCCTCGAGCGGTTCGACCGTGGTCTGCATATGAGGGTTCGGAGTGTAACCGGGGCCTCACGCCGCGAAGGCACTGTCTGCGCCTACGGTCCGTGTGTATGGAAAGGATGCTCGAGGGGCGCGTGGCCATCGTCACGGGAGGCGGACGCGGCATCGGCCGCGCGTACGCGGAACGACTGTCGGCGTACGGGGCGCGTGTGGTCGTGAACGACGCCGGGAGCGCCACCGACGGGGCCGAGACCGACGAAGATCCGGCGGCCGAAGTGGCGGCCGCGATCAAGGCGCGCGGTGGCGAGGCGGTGGCTCTGCGCGGCGACATCTCGTCGACGGCGGTCGGACGCGACCTGTGCGAGCTCGCGATCGACACGTGGGGACGGCTCGACGTCGTCATCAACAACGCCGGCATCGGCCGGCCGCGCATGGTGTTCAACCTCGCCGAGGACGAATGGGACGATGTGATCCGCGTCCATCTGAAGGGCACGTTCGCGGTGTCACAGCCCGCGTGCCGCTGGTGGCGCGCGCAGGCAAAGGAGCACGGCGCTGCGTACGGGCGCATCGTGAACACCGCGACGGGCTTGTTGTTGTACGGCGGCGCGGGGCAGTCGAACTACGTCGCCGCGAAGGCCGGGATCGTCGCGTTCACCGAAGCGATCGCGACCGAGATGGCTCCCTACGGCGTGACGGCCAACGCGATCATGCCGTCGGCTGCAACCCGCCTTGCCGGCATCGGCTGGCGCATGGCGCGCAACAGTGGAGCAGCCGCAACCACCGCAACGAGTGCGCGACAAGACGGCGAAGCGCACGCGGATGCGACCATGAGCACAGATCCGGTGCACGCGGCGGAGTTCGGGTGCTACCTCGCATCACCCGAAGCCGGGTGGATGAGTGGGCAGACGTTCCAGATCCGGGGCTCCACGATCGAACACGTGGGCTCGTGGCGGGTCGACCACACCGTGACGCGCGCCGATCAGGGATGGACCGCGCCCGAGCTGGTCGGCGAGATGCCGCGTGGCTTCGGTGCGGGCGCCAAACGCTCCGACCCGCCGCCCGCCGAATGGCGCGCGCAGTATGACGAGCGCAAGCGCACGTCACCAGGAGGCAAGTAGTTCGATCAGCATTCGCACCCCGGCGCCGGTCGCGCCCTTCACGTGCTCACCGTCGTCCTTGCTCGTCCAGCCGGTCTCGGCGATGTCGAGATGCACCCACGGAATGTCGGCAACGAACTCGCGGAGGAACAGCCCCGCGAGCAGCGGGTCGGGCGTGTCGGGCTCACCGATGTTGCGCAGATCGGCAACCGGCGAGTCGATGCGCTCGCGGTACTGCGCGGGCAACGGCAGCGGCCACGCGAGCTCTCCGGCCCGACGCGCCGCGTCGAGGACACGCGCGCTCAGCGCGTCGTCGTTGCTCATCACCGCGGTGTAGATCGTCCCGAGCGTTCGCGCGTAACCCGTGAGTGTCGCGATGTCGAGCATCGCGATCGGACCGCGCTCGGCACCCAGCGAGAGCGCGTCGGCGAGCACCAGCCGACCCTCGGCGTCGGTGTCGAGGATCTCGACCGTCTTGCCGTTGCGCGCGGTCACGACCTCACCGGGTCGCGTCGCACGCGGCCCGGGAAGGTTGTCGGTCGCAGCGACGATGCCGACGACGCGCACGCGCGGTCCGATCGCGCCGAGCACACCCAGCACCGCGATCACCGCCGCGCCGCCGGCCATGTCGCCCTTCATCTCGTACATGTGCTCCGGTCGCTTCAGCGAGAGCCCGCCGGAGTCGAAGGTGATGCCCTTCCCGACGAGCACGATGGTGTCGGGATCGTCGACACCGGGCGGCTCGTAGGTGAGCTGGATGAGCCGGGCGGGCTCCGCGGAGCCGGCGTTCACGGCACGGAGACACCCCAGCCGTTCGGAGACGATGTCGTTCTCGTCCCACACGCTGACGTCGAGACCGCGTGCGGCTCCGACCTCGACGGCGATCTCGGCGAGCCGCGTGGCGGTCAACCGCGCGGGGGTCTCGTCGGCAAGATCGCGGGTGAACGCGACGGCTCCCGCGACGATGGCGCCGAACGCGAGACCGCGCTCGGCCACCGGATCGACGGTGACGACCGACGCGTGCGCGAGTGCGATGGGTTCGGGTTTCGACTTGTGACCCGCGAACCGGTGCACGCCGAGTGCGACACCCTCGGCAACGGCCCTCGCGGATGCTTCGGCACCGAGCTCGGTGACGACCGTGTCGCCGAGCACGATCGCGATCGACGCCGCGTGCTGCAACGACCGGCCGATCTCGGCCGCGGCGCGTCGCAGCGCGCGGCCGTCGAGCACGTGGCGGCTTCCGAGCCCGGCCACGACGAGGGGACGGCCCGCGTCGTCGCGCCCCGACAACACTTCGTCGACCTTGCCCGAGAAGCCGGCGACCTCCGCGAATCGCGCGGTGAGCGGAGACGGCAGCGCGTCGAGGTCACCGGCCGCGACGAACGTCGCGACCGCGTCGACACCATCGGGGACCGTGTCGACGCGGACGAACTCGATGGTCACGTGCGCTCCTCGGTGCGATCAGCTCGGAATCGGTGCGGCTTCGGCCTGCGTGACCATCGCGGCCGCGTCGGCCGCAAGCACGAACCGCTGGTTCACGGCCAGCGTCGCCGACGACTTGACCTTGGCGACGTAGTCGGCGTGGGTCGGATACAGCGACCTCACGGTCGCGGCGGCGAACGGTGTCACGCTACCGAACAGCGAGCAGATCACGCTCTTCCCCGCCGCGAGCGTGCCGTCGAGCGTCGAGATCGGCACGTCGACGGCGGGGCTGCGGATGCCGCCGAGGGCGTTGCCGCGCGCGTCGCGCGCGATCTTGCCGCCGGCCACGGTGAACGGTGGGGCCGCGGCCGGCGCCACGCCGCGCGCGACCCAGGTTTTCAACGTCGCGAACGCGGCGCTGACGATCGCGCTCTCGGGCCCGTTGTTGATGTGGCCGCACAGCGCGGTGAAGTCCGGGGCCTTCTCCCCCGGCGACCACACGTGACCCGACGCCACGCCGTAGTCGAGCGTGCTCTGGTCGGCATGAGACGTGCCGGCCATCTCCCAGGTGCGGAAGTTCGCGCTGTCGGGCTGACTGGCCTTGAAGAAACCAAGCCCGAACAGGTCGGTCTCGGTCTCGATCGTGAGCACCGGGGTCGGAATGTCGGTGCGAATGCGCGCGAGCGCCGGCCCGGTAGAGGTCGAGTTGATGTCGGCCCCGTTGTTCCCGCGGCTGTGGATCATGAAGCCGGCGTAGAGGTTCGCGATCGGCGCGATCGCGTTGACGTACGTGACCATCCGCGACGCCGACTGCGATTCGCCGGTCGCGATGAGGCGTTGCGGATGCAATGCGCCCAGCGGGTTCGACCCCTTCGGGCGCCACACCGCCTGCGCGGCCTGCGAGAAGATGTCGTAGGAGAAGTCGTCGCCCGGATGCGACAACGACTCGTAACGGGCGGGGTTCTGCACCTTCAGCGACACCGGGTGGTAGCCCGGGATCGGGAGCGTGAAGCCGCCCTGGCCGGTGATGCCGAGCGCCTGCGCCGAGACGCCGACGTACGCGAACCCGTCTCGCATCAGCTCCAGATGCGCGAACCCGAAGTCGGGATCGGAGTCGCGGCCCGCAGTCTCGTTGAGCCATTCGACCACCACCGTGCCGTTGAACTTCTTCGGATCGGTCGGTGTTCGCACGATCATGCGCGATTTGTACGCGGCCGAGGTCGACGGTGCGACTGACCACTTTCCGTCCTCGCCCCAGGTGCCGACCGGCTTGTACGCCGTCGCCGTCCCGGAGAAGAAGTACTCCTTCTCCGAGTAGCCGAACTGCTTCTCGTACTGCGCGGGCATCGCGTTCACGGGAACATTCGGTGTGCCGCCCGAGATCGGTCCCGTCACCGTCGGCACCGCGATCGGAGACTTCGGGGGTGCAACCGCCGTCGTCGGCGTCGGCGACGCGGTCGTCGCCCGATTTGCGCTCGTCGGCGTCGAGCTCTTCGACGACGATGAACACGCCACCGCGGCCGCGATGAGCGCGCCGACGAGAGCGATCGTGGTGAGCCTGCGCATCGTGCTTCCCGTCACTCGCCGGTCGTCGGGTTCCAGTTGCGGAAATAGTCGGGATTGCGCCGCGCCTTCATCGACGCGTAGCGCGCGTCGAGTGGGTCGTCGTTCCCGGGATTGATCCAGAACTGATCCGTACGCACGGCGTCGAGCACGCGGCCCGCGACCTCTTCGAGCGGGGTGATCGGCAGCGGAGTTCCCGCCGCCTCCATCTGCGCCTCGAACTCAACGAGGGTCGGGTACGGCGTGGTGCGCGGCACCGCCTTTGCGTATTCGTCGGGCCGCGTCTTCCACGCTTCCCACAACTTCGTGCGCAGCCAGTTGGGCCCGGGATACAGCACCGAGCACGACACCCGTGTGCCCTGCGATTTCAGCTGGTAGTAGAGAAGCTCGGTGAGCGTCGTCACCGCGCTCTTCGTCATCGCGTACACCGGCGCGTCGCCCATGGGCGCGATCCCGCCGTTGCCCGACGACGTGTTGACGACATGGCCTTCGGAACCCTGTTCGATCATGATCGGCACGAACGCCTTGATGCCCCACGCGATCCCGAGCACGTTGACGTCGATGCACCACCGCCAGTCGGCGGCTTCATACTCCCAGAGCATCGTCTGACCGCCGGGCCCGATCCCCGCGTTGTTACACACGAGATGCACGGAGCCGTAGGTCTTCGTGGTCTCGCGCGCGAGGTTCTCGACCGACTCGAGCTTCGTGACGTCGGTCGGGCAACCCGAGACATCGAGCCCTTCCGAGCGCAGCGCGCTGACGGCCCCCTCGAGCGGAGCGGGTTGGATGTCGGCCAGCATGACCTTCATCCCCGACTCGGCGAAGTGCCTGCCCATCGCGAGGCCGATGCCGTTGGCACCGCCGGTCACGACCGCGGTCTTGCCCTCGATGTCGCGCATCCGACCTTCCTCCTGCACGAGCCCCTCACGCACGAGCCCCTGCACAAGAGCCGCGCAGGGGTGGAAGACTACCGAGGCTCGAAGGTTCGGAGCAGGTGCGCGTTCAGTCGTGGAACCGGGACACAGCTCCGCGCGTGACGAGCAAGCATGCGACCATCAGAATGGTGACCGAGGCCAGGGGGAGCTCGATGTCGACGATTCGCTACGGAGCGCGGCGACCCGAAGCGCAACGCAACCGCGAGGTCGAAGCGGTGAGCGCGCCGATCTGGTCGACGGCGGTGACGGTGGTCTGGGAAACGGACCTCGACGCGATTCGCGCCGTCCTGCCGCCGCCGCTCGAACCGTCGGAGCCGCTCGCGCGGATCCGGTTCGCCACCGTCGACATGGGCACGGGCATCCCCGTGTTCGGCGCCGGTTGGTTCGGTGTGCGGGCGCGGCACGGCTCGAAGGAGGGCGAGTACGCGCTCTTCATGCCGATGACCACCGAACAGGCCACGGTCGGCGGCCGCGAGACCTTTGGTGAGCCGAAGAAGATCGGCAAGGTCTCGATCGACGTCGACGGCGACAACGTCACGGCCTCGTTCGAACGCATGGGGTTCAAGCTGGCCGACGTGCGCGGCACCCTCGGCGCCGCCGTCGACATCGCGCCGAAGGACAAGGTCGACTTCTACTTCAAGTGCAGTCCCTCCCCCGACGGCAAGGGCTTCGACACCGAGCCCGCGCTCGTGCACGTCGCGCGCCACGAAGAAGCGCGCGACGGTCGTACGATCGACGGTGCGCTCACGCTGCACGATTCGCCGCTCGATCCCATCGCCGACATTCCCGTCGGTCGCATCGTCTCGATGCAGTTCGCTCAGGTCACCACCCTCCAGCACGGCGAGGTCGTCGAGCGGGTGCCGGCCGACTGGCTGCTCCCCTACGTGCATCAGCGCTACGACGACCTCTCCGTGCTCGGCAAGAAGTCATGAGTGTGATGAAAGCGAGCGATCGTTACACCATCATCTCGGCGGACGCGCACGCGGGGCTGCCGTGCGAGGACTACCGGCCGTACCTCGACGCGCGCTATTCCGACGCGTTCGACGCGTACCTCGCCGAGCGGAACGCGCAACGTGGCGAGCAGATGAAGTTGAACTACGACTACATCACCAACTGGGAGACCAGCCACGAGGAAGGCCTGCGCGGCGCGTACGACGCCGAGCAACGCGACAAGGAGCTCGATGCCGACGGCGTCGCGGCCGAGGTCATCTTCCCCGACGCCGACGCGATCACCGGGATGGAGTCGCCACCCTTCGGCGCCGGGCTCTCGGCGGGCACGATCGAAGATCCGGAGCTGGCGTTCGCAGGCGCGCGCGCCCACAACCGCTTCCTCGTCGACCTCTGCGCCACCAGCCCCGACCGGCGCGGCGGCGTCGGCCTCGTGCCGATCTGCCACGACATCACGCGTGCCGTCGCGGAGATCGAGTGGCTGGCCGACAAGCCCGGCGTGCGCGGGATCATGGTCCCGACGATGTGGCGCGATCGCCTGCCTTACAACCACCCCGATTACGACCCGGTGTGGGCCGCGTGTGAGGCCGCCGGTCTTCCCGTGCACACGCACTCGGGTGAAGCGCCGCGCGAAGAGATGAACGAGTTCATCGGCATCTACCTCGCCGAGGTGGTGTGGTGGACGCACCGGCCGATCGCGCACCTGCTCTTCGGCGGCGTGTTCGAGCGGTTCCCCGGGCTCAAGTTCGTCGTCACCGAAGGTGCCGCCTACTGGGTGCCCGACATGAAGTGGAAGTGGGACCAGTACTTCGGTGGCGGCCACACCACGAAGAAGATGGCCGCGCTGATGAAGGGGATCATCTCGAAGCTGCCGTCGGAGTACTTCGGCGTGAACATCTTCGTCGGCGCGTCGACGATGTCGAAGGAAGAGATCCGGCGGCGGCACTCGATCGGTTGCAACGTCGCGATGTGGGGCACCGACTACCCGCACCCGGAGGGCACGTGGCCGAACACGATCCAACGGCTGCGCAGCGACTTCGGCGACGTACCGGTCGACGACGCGCGCCAGATGCTGGGCCAGACCGCGGCACGGTGCTACGGCTTCGATCTCGAAGCGTTGCGTCCGATCGGCGACCGCATCGGCCCGACACCGGCCGACCTCGGGCAGGACCTCACGCAGGTGACGACACCCGAAGAGCTGCGCCGCGCCGAGTGGTGGAAGGACGAGTACCACACCGTCTGGAGCGGGTGAGGTTCTCGTCGAAACCGCGCTACCAGGACTTGACGACCTGGTCCTTGTCGAAGGCGTTGCAGGTGGAGTCGGTCGGGAAGTCGTCGGGATCCAGCCGTACCTGCACCTCGGCGACCGTTGGTCCGACCCGGTCACCGATCGTGCGGAGCGCCGCGAGGTCGAAGCCGTAGACGGCGGCCGGCGTGGTCTCGACCATCAGGCGCGTCTCGTCGGGTGGGCACGGGGCGAACGCGACGCGTAGTGCCTCGGTCGTGTACGGATAGCTGCCTTCGGAGTGCGGATAGTCGGCACCCCACATGATGCGGTCGACGCCGACTTCGTAGCGCAACGCCGCCTCCGACGAGCGCAGGAAGCTCGCGCCGACCCAGAAGTTCCGGTCGAAGTACTCGCTCGGCGTCATCGACATGCCCTTGGCGACCGCGCCGAAGAACACGGCCTCGGCCGCGCCGCCGTGCACCATCCGGCGGTGGAACCAGTCGAGCGTCTCGACGCCGCGCGGGATCCAGCCGGTGCCCTGCTCGGTGAGCGCGATGCGCAGGTTCGGGTGCCGTTCGATCACACCGCCGAAGATGAGATGCCAGACCGCGCGGTGCGCGAACCACGCGATCTCGATGAGCATGATCGCGCGCGCCGCTTCGTGCTGACCGAAATCGGGGAGCCCGCTCCCGGCGTGCACGTTGAGCACGACGTCGAGCTCCTCGCACAGATCCCAGAGCGGCTCGTACACGGGATCCCACAACGGCGCGACCGCGGAGTTCGGCGCGACGCTCGGCAGCATCACTCCGCCGAACACGTCGATGTTCTCCTTCGCCCACCGGATCTCGGCGAGCGTGTCGTCGAGGTCGTTGAGGAAGATCTGCGCGACCCCCGCGCGCCGGCCCGGAGCGGCGGCGCAGAAGTCGGCGAGCCACCGGTTGTGGGCCTGCACGCCTGCGAAGCGGCGTTCGTAGTCGTCGGCGGTCGGCTCGAGCGCGGTGAGGTTCCCCTGCGCGAAGAACGGCGGCACGGTGTTCGGGAAGAGCACCTCGGCGACCACGCCGTTCGACTCGGTCTCGGCGAGGCGGCGGTCGCTGTCCCAGTTGCGGTAGGCCGTCGGCGCGAGCAGGTCGGCGAACGGATTGACGTACGCGGCGGCCCACGCGTCGAACTCGTTGTGCCACCGCGACGCGAGATACGGCTTGTAGCCGGCGATGTCGGCACCCGCGTGCCCGTCGACGGAGACGATCGTGTAGCGACTCGACGCCGTGAGCTCACCGTCAGCCATGGCCGTATATTGCCCGGCACCATGTTGATCGTCCAGATCTCCGATCTCCACGTCGCCCGCGCCGGCGATCCCGTCCGCGAGTTCGTCGATACCAACGCAAACCTCGCGCGTGCGATCAGCTACATCGAGGCGCTGCGACCGAAACCCGATCTCGTCGTCGCGACCGGCGATCTGTGCGACAACGGCCTCGCCGAGGAGTACGTGCTGCTCCGCGAGCTGCTCGAAGGCTTCGAGATCCCGGTGCTCCTGATTCCGGGAAATCACGACGAGAGCGCGGCGCTCGTCGAGGCTTTCGACAACCACACGTACCTGCCGCGCGACGGCGGCCCGTTGCAGTACGTGATCGAAGGCGATGTGCGCGTTGTCGCGGTCGACACGACGAGACCCGGTCATCACGACGGCATGCTCGACGCCGAGCGGCTGCAGTGGCTCGACGCGACGCTGAGTGCCGCACCGCAATCGCCGACGTTGGTGATGATGCACCACCCACCGTTCGACACCGGGATCTGGTGGATGGACAGCTCGCACATTCGTGAGGCCAAGGATTTCGAGGGCATCGTGCGCCGCCACCCGCAGGTGCGACGCGTGATCGCCGGTCACATCCACCGCTCGATCCAGACCGCGTGGGGCGAAACGGTGGTGAGCGTCTCGCCGAGCACCGCACACCAGGTCGGGCTCGACATCACACCCGAAGCCCCGCCGATCCTCACCGCGGAACCGCCGATGTTCACGCTGATGCAATGGGACGGCGATGCGTGCATCTCGTACCTCTCCACGTTCGACGCCGACGTGCCCAAGCTCGACGACTTGGAGGGGTACCGCGACTGGTCGCGGGCCGTGCGGTACCTGCGAGGACATCCGCCGCTGCCGAAGCACCGCGGAGGCTGAGGCCCGCGAGCCTCGGCGGTAGGCTGCGAGGCACTGAAAACGGGGCGTAGCGCAGCTCGGTAGCGCACGTGCTTTGGGAGCACGAGGTCGCGGGTTCGAATCCCGCCGCCCCGACCCGGAACTCATCACCTCATCGTTTGCTCACACTTCCGGTGGTTCAGGCATCACGGGGAGCGCCGATGCTCGTCGTATGGACCTGACCACACCGGCCCCGTTGCCCGACCCTCCGAGGCGCCCGCGTGCGCGGTGGGGATCGATCGGTTTGACGGTGGTCGTCGTCGCGGTCTTCGGCGGGTTGGTGGCCGCGGCGTTCGCGATCGCCTCGAACGACGGCACTCGCCCCACGCTTTCGGTGAGCCCCGCCACCACCGTCTCGGGTTCTGTCGCGACAACGTCTCCGACGACGGGTTCCACTCCGGTCGCATCGAGTGCGAAGCCGGCCGTCTGCGGCGACGTGAAGGGCGTCACGGTCATGGACGACGACATGGTCATGGCACCGGTTCCGAACCGTCCGCCCTCGGCATCCGACGAGGCCGCGGCGCAGACACTGGTGGCGTCGGTCGACACGGGTATTGCGAAGTACTCGAAGCTGTCGAGCGCGATCGCCGACGGGTACGTGCCCGCGACCAACCCGAACGGCTACGTCGTGCACTACGCGCGCTGGTCGACGGTCTTGGCGGGCGACGTGCTCGACGCCAACCATCCGTCGTCGCTCGTGTACGCGAACACGCGGTCGGGTCCGGTGCTTCTCGGTGCGATGTTCCTCGGGCCGGGGCCGTGCCGGCCCGGTCCGGATGTCGCCGGTCCGCTGACGCAGTGGCACGCGCACGCCAACCTGTGCCTCTCGGCGACACACGAAGTGGTCGGGCAGTCGAACGCGGGCGGTCAGTGCTCGGTCGGCGTCCACAACACGAACACGTATTTCATGATGCACGTCTGGGTGGCACCGTCGCTCGCGCAGAGCTACCAGTTCGAGGCGCACGTGCCCGCCACCGCGTACGCCGCCATCATCCGCAGCGGCAAGGCGTAACTCGCCGCGCCGGCGCCGTTCCTGGCGAACCCGCGTCCTTGGTAAGGCATCCATGTCTCATACGACATAGGTGCAGTACCAGGGATGCGGACGCGCTCAGCCAGCGTCTGATTGGGCCTTCGCCGGAAGGCCGTCCGCTAACCTGCCCCTCTTGCGGGTGTAGCTCAATGGCTAGAGTCCCAGCCTTCCAAGCTGGTCATGCGGGTTCGATTCCCGTCACCCGCTCTCCGCGATTGCGCAGGTCAGCGCCCTGCGATCGATAGGTTTCGGCGGTGCGCAGGGTCGTGAAACAGCTCCAACCCCGCGCCAACCCCGCGAGAGGATTTTTCGCGCACCCGAAACCTGTCCAACCCCGCGCCAACCCCGCGGAGCGAGTCGAGTGAGCGCCTGCGCGGCCACGGCAATCTCACCAGCTCAACCGGCTTCACGACGCTTGCTGCGACGACACGCTTCGACCGCGGCCGTTCACGAGCCAAGGCTCGAGGATCCGGGGCGGTCGTCTCTATGCGCTGTTCGCCGCGTCGCGCTCGCGCTGAACACGTTCGGCGAGCTCGCCCACCGCGGCAGCGAGAACCGCATCCCGGTCGCGCGTCGCGTGTTGGTAACGAAGCGCCGCTTCCGATGAGGCGTGACCCATGCGATGCATCAACTCGCGAAGGCTCGCACCGTTCGCGGCCGTGAGAGTGTTCGCGGTGTGGCGAAGGTCGTGGAAACGGAATCCAGAAGGCAAGTCGACCTGTTTGCGAGCACGGTCCCAGTGCTTGTGCAGCGTCAGCTTGCGGAGAGGACCCCCGCGCTCGCCCGCAAAGACACGGCCGCTCTTGCCATCTTCCGAGAAGATCGCGATGTGTCGTTCCAACTCCGCCACGATGAACTGCGGCAGCACCAGCGTGCGCTTGCCGGCCTCAGTCTTCGGTGGCACGACGAGGACGCGGCCGTCGCTCAGCTCTTGCTGCTGTTGTTCGATGGTCAGCGTCCTGTGGAGAAGGTTCAGATGACGGCGTTCCAAGCCGAGGATCTCACCTCGACGCAGTCCCACAAACCCGGCGAGCAGGATCGCGCTGCGATAGCGGGGCTCGATGACGTCGGCCAAGGACAACACTTGGTCGACCGTCGCCACGGGTCGCTCGTCGCACCGTTCGACGCCGGCACCCTTCACAGTGCATGGGTTGCGGGCAATCAACTCGTCGGCGACAGCTGTCGCAAGGATTGCCGAGAGCATCCGGTAGCACTTCGCGACCGTGTTCATCGCGAGATGAGACCTCGATAGTTCGCCGTGCCACCGGCGGATCATCGCCGGCGTGAGATTCGCTATGTCGATCGCACCGAGCCGCGGGACGATGTGCAGTCGAAGCTGCGCTTCGTAGGTCTCGAGAGTCCGGGGCCGCAGGTTCGGGCGCATCTGCAACCACTCCTCTGCGTAATGCTGGAGCGTCACCTTGCCCGCTCGAGGATCGACCCACCCGCCTCGCAACTGATCCGCTGACACGTTCGTCACGTAGGTCTCAGCTTCGCGGAGCGTTGCACACCACTTCTCGCGTTGATAGCCGTCCGGCGCGCGGAACTTCACAACCCATCGCGTCTCACCGGCTTTGGTCTTCCGCTTCGCGATGCTCGCCATGGCTCACTTCCGTCGATGACGTCGGCGCCGAACCGAATCCGACGTTGCGGAGCACGTCCTACAACGGGACCTCAGACGGAGCATACGGAACGGCGGTGACAACTTCCACGCCTTCGGACGTCGGCGTATCCCGCGCGCCGCGATCGGTCACAGCGTTTCGGTCGCGCAATCGGTCGACGTATGCCACGACGTCGACGACAGCAACGCGACGGCTCCGACCGATCAGCACCGACGGCAACTCACCGGTGCCGACGAGCTCGTAGGCGCGGGTTCGCCCAATTCCAAGCATTTCGGCCACACGATCAACGCTGACGAGGAGCGGCGAGGCGATCGCAGATTCAGTTGTCGTCACGGCCGAACTCGGGGGTGTGCGAGCTGGCGTGCGAGCCGGCTTCTACAGAGGGGACGAATCGCGTCTCCGTCATGGGAAGGAACTCTCGATGGGCCAGATCGATGACGGGCGCGACGCGCTGCTGGTGGAGTTGCACGCGTTGGCAGATCAGCCGCTGCCCGAATCCGAACGGAAAGCGGTCATGGACCTCCTGCTGCTCGAGGAGCTTGACGACCTCGCGCTTGGACGCCGTCATCTGACAATCGTGCACGGTTGGATCGGGCCCGAGGACGAGCTCACCGTGCTCAACCCCATGCTCGACGCGGCCGCAGCGCAACTTGGCGATCGGTGCGTGCGGATGGTGGCGGGTCCGTTTCACTGCACCGTCACGATCGCCGGTCCCGACGCGGACTCGGTCGCCGGCTCCGCATTGCTCGCGCTGGCGACATCGTTGCCAACGGCGTGGCGGCTCGTCGCGTCGGCACGGCCGGCGTGAATCTCGGCGACGCGTTCGGGCGGACCGTCGAGGAACGTGATCCGGTCCGCGCGGACAAACCAGTGTTCGCGTCGCCCACCCGCCTGGTCCGTCCAGCTGTCGTGAATCAGCGTCCCAGTCGCTGCGACCGAGCGGCCCTTGGTGAGATGCTGCGCGACGCGGCCGGCAAGTTGACCCCAGGTCTCGATGTCGATCCAGAGCCGCGGCGTACCGGTCGCCGCGAGGCGGAAGGTGGCGACGACGCCGCGCCGGGTGTCTCGCCGGGACGGGTCGTCGGTGAGGGTGCCGACGAGGGTGATCGTGTTCATGAGGATCCGTTCGCGGGTTCGGGGTTCGTGTGTTGCCCGTTGTGTGCGAATCGAAAGCGCGAATCGGAACCGGTTTCTTCACGATCGTCGACGTTTTTCGTCGACGGGTCGGTTCCG
>JBBSEC010000013.1:0-58369 GCA_038240075.1 Acidimicrobiia bacterium | reverse complement strand
CTCGCCGGCTTCGTTGCCGACGATCGCGGCGACCGCACACTTCGGGGTGACGTAGCCCGGCACACCGCTGCCGACGCTCGCGAGCCACTCCTCCACCAACGCGTCGGCGGCGGCTTCCTCGATGCCGGCGTAACGGATGTCGGCCGCGACGCGGAGCACCTCTTCGAAACGCTCGCGCTCGTAGAGGCTCTCGGTGAAGCCGAGGCCGGTACGCGCGATGCCCGACAGCGCCTCGGCCCATCGCAGGAGATCGGAGGCCGAAGCCGCAAACGGTTCGTCAGGCGACGGTCGGTCGGACATAGGCAGGGAGACTACGGGGCGTCGCGGTCGCGCTCCTCGGCACGGGACCGCAGCGCGGCCGCCTTGGCCAGCCCCCATGCGAGCAGCAACGGCCCGAGATCGGGATTGCCGAGGTCGCCGAGGGTGCGGGGCACCAGGTCGTACTCGTCGGCAGGGAACGCGCGCTCCTCGAACGAGTCACGCACGACGCCGGGTACACCCGCCGCCTGCAGCACTGCGGTCGGAGCGGCAACGAGGCCACGGACGATCTGCAACGGCGTGGTCCGTTGCTCGGCGGGGTCGAGTGCGAACAACCGGCGGAGCGCATCGACGACGGTCGCGACCGCAGGACCGGCCGCCGCGTCGGCCGCGGCAACCGCGGCGGCGCGCTCCGACGCGTCGAGCCGGCCGAACGCGTCGACGAGGCGCGTCACCGAGGCGACGACCCACGAAGGACCGCAGCGCTCGACGCCCGCAACGATCGCAGCCCCCGCTTCACGCAAACGAGACTCGGCCGCGCGGCCCGGTTCACCCGGCGACGACGTCGCCTTCCATGGGGTTGACGGTGCAGCCCTGGGCGGCGAGCCAGTCGATGGCGGCATCGCGCGCGCCGGGCGGTCCGTCGAGCTCGAGGATCATCCAACCCGAATGGGTCTCGACGTTGGCGCGCCGTATGTTGGGCACGACGTCGAAGCGGCGGACGACCTCGTAGATCATCGGCTTCGCCACGAGGTCTTCGGGAAACGCAACGAACAACCGGGAGGCTTTCACTGCACTCCCACCCTCGCGAGGACATCGGCGGGGTCGAGCACGAGGCCCGTGAAGAACGGTCCGAACTCGGCGTAACGCGCGGAGGCCTCGTCGAAGCGCATCTCGTTCACGATGTCCTTCAGCACGACCGGGTCGTCGGTGAGGAGGGTGACGCCCCACTCCCAGTCGTCGAGCCCGGTCGATCCGGTGATCAGCTGCAGCACGCGACCCGCATACGTCCGGCCGACGCGCGCGTGCCCGCCCATCAGGCGCTTGCGCTCCTCGAACGGCAGCTCGTACCAGTTGGCGCCCGCATCGCGGCGTTTCGACATCGGGTAGAAGCCGATCACGGCCTTGGCCGGGAGATCCGGATGCAGGCGCGCGTCGATGTAGTGCTCCATGCGGGCCGCGAACGCGTCGACCTTCTCCTCGAGCTCTGCGCCACCAACACCGTCGGCGACGAGCCGGGCCCGTTCGTCGTCGGCCGTCGACGTGAACTCGGAACGCTCGGTGAGCGACAGAAACGAGTACGTAGGAACGAGCGGGGTCGCCGCGAGCTCGCTCTCGAACGCGTGGAGACGCGCGAGGTCGGGCCCGTAGGCCATCACGCCGACGTCGGCCTTGTGTCCGAGCACGGCGAACACGAGCACCCGGTGCCCGTCGGCCTGCAGCGAGGCGACCGCGTCGGCGACGCGCTTGGCGCCGCCCGGCTCGCGCTCGGCCCGTTCGCGATCGACCTTGTAGAAGAGATGCAGGACGCCCCACCCGACCGACGGCGTCACCGAATCCATGCGCCGAGGGTACCGTGCGCATGGTCGCATGCGTGCTCGTCGCGGCACTGCGCTTCGGCGGGCTCGGTGAGCCGAACGCACGCCTACTCCGGACGCATCCGGGCGACCACAAAAACGGGCCGCCCCGAAGGGCGGCCCGTTCCGTTTTTTTCGCCGGGTGACTAGAAGTCGCCCATGCCGCCCATGTCGGGCATGCCACCGCCGCCACCGCCGCCGGCGCCCTTGGGCTCCGGCATGTCGGCGACGACCGCTTCGGTCGTGAGGAAGAGGGCCGCGATCGACGCTGCATTCTGCAGTGCCGAGCGGGTCACCTTCGCGGCGTCGATGACGCCGGCCTTCACGAGGTCCTCGTACTCGCCGGTCGCGGCGTTGAGGCCGTTGGCGCCCTTGAGGCTGCGCACCTTCTCGACGATCACGCCACCCTCCATGCCGGCGTTGACCGCGATCTGCTTGAGCGGCTCCTCGAGCGCACGGGCCACCAAACGGGCACCGGTCGCCTCGTCACCTTCGAGCGTCAGTGCGAGCTCGAGCACCTTGGCCTGGGCACGGAGCAGTGCGACGCCACCACCGGGCACCACACCCTCCTCGACCGCAGCCTTGGTGGTCTGCACCGCGTCCTCGATGCGGTGCTTCTTCTCCTTGAGCTCCACCTCGGTGGCCGCACCGACCTTGATGATCGCAACGCCGCCGGCGAGCTTCGCCAGCCGCTCCTGCAACTTCTCACGGTCGTAGTCGGAGTCGGTGTTGTCGATCTCGGCGCGGATCTGGTTGATACGACCCTGCACCTCGCTCTTCACACCGCCACCCTCGACGATCGTCGTCTCGTCCTTGGTGACGACGACCTTGCGGGCCCGGCCGAGCAGCTCGACACCCACGTTGTCGAGCTTGAGGCCGACCTCTTCGGAGATGACCTGACCACCAGTGAGGATGGCCATGTCCTGCAGCATCGCCTTGCGGCGCTCACCGAAGCCGGGAGCCTTGATGGCAACCGACTTGAAGGTGCCGCGGATCTTGTTCACGACGAGGGTGGCGAGCGCCTCGCCTTCGACGTCCTCGGCGATGATGCAGAGGGGGCGACCCGACTGCATGACCTTCTCGAGGACGGGGAGGATGTCCTTGACCGCCGAGATCTTGCTCGACACGTAGAGCAGGAAGGCGTCGTCGAGGACGGCTTCCATGCGCTCGGGGTCGGTCACGAAGTACGGCGAGATGTAGCCCTTGTCGAACCGCATGCCCTCGACAAGGTCGAGCTCCATGCCGAAGGTCTGGCTCTCCTCGACGGTGATGACGCCGTCCTTGCCGACCTTCTCGAGCGACTCGGCGATCATCTGCCCGATCTCCTTGTCGGCCGCCGAGATGGCAGCGACGTTGGCGATCGCGGAGGGGTCGGTCTCGACCTTCTTCGACGCCGACTTGATCGAGTCGACGGCAACGATGACCGCGGCCTCGATGCCCTTCTTCAGGGTCATCGGGTTGGCACCGGCCGCCACGTTGCGCAGGCCCTCACGGACCATCGCCCACGCCAGCACGGTGGCCGTCGTGGTGCCGTCGCCGGCGACGTCGTCGGTCTTCTTGGCGACTTCCTTGACCAGCTCGGCGCCGATCTTCTCGTACGGGTCTTCGAGGTCGATCTCCTTGGCGATCGACACACCGTCGTTCGTGATCGTGGGTGCTCCCCACTTCTTCTCGAGAACGACGTTGCGGCCTTTCGGACCCAACGTGACCCGGACCGCATCTGCGAGCTTGTTCATGCCCGCCTCGAGCGACCGACGGGCATTCTCGCTATAGGCGATCTGCTTCGGCATCTTTCGACAACCCCCTGTGGCAGCGGCGGCGCTGCGATCGACGGGTGGGAGGACTGGAGCGGTAGCACTCAGTCGTTAGCACTCAACGGCTGAGAGTGCTAAGTCATGTTGGCACTCTCCGGCCGAGAGTGCAAGCCGGGCGAGCGGCTCAGTCCTCGACGACATGGTCACGGGAAGCCGCCACGGCGGCGTCCCACCGGGCGGCGTCGAGGCCGTCGGTCCCGGTCGCGTCGGCGGCGGCCCACCCGATCTCGATGCCGTGATGGCTGTTGTCGTAGGAGAACCGGGCGTGGCGCCCAAAGGTCAGCAGGCGGTCGCACGACCCCAGCCACGACTCGACGGGTCGCAGCGACGCCGCGTACGCCAGGTCGTAGACCGGATAGACGTGCGGGATCCGGCGCACCACGCACGCCGCCGGCCGCACCGCGGGCAGGCCGGCCCGGGCGATGTCGTCGACCACGATCGCGGCGAGGTCGGCGTCCGGTGTCGACCAGCGTTCGTCGCCCGCGGTCGCCGGGAGCTCGGCACAGAGCACGACCACGCCGCGGCCGTCGCAACGGACGCGTCAGCGCGTCGCGCAGCAGGCGCGCGGTGAAGCTCGGCGGGAAGTGCGCGATCAGGTCGGCGGGTCGGGGTGGGAACGCGACGAAGCGGCCCGCGATGTGGATCCGCCCGTTGCGTGTCCGGCGCTGCAGGTCGTCACCGAGCAGATCCGACAACGCGTGCAGGACCTCGGGCGCGGCCGACGGATGCAAGCGGTGACTGCCGTGGTCGACCCGCTGTCCGCCGACCTCGAAGCTCGCTGCGAGCCCGCCGACATGGTCGGCGCGCTCGAGCACGACCACCGACCGACCGCGCGCGGCCAGCCGCCACGCCGCGGCCAACCCCGCAGGGCCGGCCCCCAAGACAACGACGTCGGTGCTCATGCGGCTCCGACCTCCGGCATGCCCCCGCCGGAGGACTGTGCCTCGCTCGTGAGTTAGGCCCCGCCCGCCACCGCAGGGACGATGCTCACGACCTGGCCGGCCTCGACCGGTGTGTCGAGGTTCTGCAGGAAGCGGATGTCCTCGTCGGCGACGAAGATGTTGACGAAGCGCCGCAAGGCACCGGACTCGTCGAAGATCCGCTCACCGAACCCGGCGTGCGCGGCGTCGAGCTGCTTCAACACGTCGCCGACGCTGCCGCCGTCGACCGACACCTCTGACGCGCCGCCCGTGAGCGTCCGCAACTGCGTGGGGATCCGTACGGAGACCGGCATCACTGCTCCTCGATCGAGAACGACTCGTGGAAGGCGTCGAGAGTCGGCGCGATCGTCGCGGTCGGGCCGACCACGTCGGACACCGCGTCGAGCGTCTTCAGACCGTGACCCGTGATGTAGACGACCACCCGCTCGTCGGGTCGGATCACGCCTTCACGTGCGAGGCGCACGAGGGTCGCGACCGTCACACCCGCGGCGGTCTCACCGAACACACCCTCGGTGCGCGCGAGCAGGCGCATCCCCTCGACGATCTCGTCGTCGTTCACCGACGCGAACGCGCCGCCCGTATCGCGCACCGTGTCGAGCGCGAAGTAGCCGTCGGCAGGATTGCCGATCGCGAGCGACTTCGCGATCGTCGACGGCTTCACCGGGCGGATCGTGTCGCTGCCGTCGGCGAAGGCACGCGCCACCGGCGAGCAGCCTTCGGCCTGCGCGCCCGAGACCCGCACCTGCGGCTCGGAGTCGAGCAGTCCGACCTTGTACAGCTCGTGGAAACCCTTGTGGATCTTCGTGAGCAGCGAGCCACTGGCGACCGGCACGACCACGTGATCGGGTGACTGCCAACCGAGCTGCTCGGCCGTCTCGAACGCGAGGGTCTTGCTGCCCTCCGCGTAGAACGGACGCATGTTCACGTTCACGAACGCCCATTCGTACGTGCTCGCGAGCTCGGCGCACAGCCGGTTCACGTCGTCGTAGTTGCCGCGCACGGCAACGACGTTGCCGCCGTAGACCGACGTGGTGACGACCTTGCCCGCTTCGAGGTCACTCGGGATGAACACGTAGCTGCGCAGGCCCGCGTGCGCGGCGTGCGCAGCGACCGAGTTCGCGAGATTGCCCGTCGACGCGCACGCGACGGTCTTGAAGCCGAACTCGAGCGCCTTCGAGAGCGCGACCGCGGTGACCCGGTCCTTGAACGAGTTGGTCGGGTTGCGGGTGTCGTTCTTCAACCACACCTCACCGAGCCCGAGCTCCTCGGCAAGCCGGTCGGCGCGCACGAGCGGGGTGAACCCGGCACCGAGGTCGATCGCGGAGTCGCACGCGACCGGGAGCAGATCCGCGTACCGCCAGATCGACAGCGGTCCCTTCGCGATCGACTCGCGACTCGTGTTCTTCTTGATCGCGTCGTAGTCGTAGACCACCTCGAGCGGGCCGAAACACCACTCGCAGGTGAAGATCGGGGCGATCGCGAACTCTCGTGCACATTCGCGACACCGCAGGCCTTGTACGTATGCCATTGAGTCTGGTCCTCCTGTTCCTGATGCGCTCTCGAGCGCCTCAAGCGGGGGAACCGCTCTTCGGCTACTCATCGGTCAGGCATTGGCACCTACCCCCGGGCCGGAACGTCCGGTACGGAGAGTTGGTTGCCGCGGCGTCGTCGGGCCTGTCCCTCGGCCGCTCTGGATGAGCGCGTGTATTGCCGTCGAGATTACCACCGCGCCGGGTTCCGCCGTCTAGTTGTTCATCCGGTCGCATGCTTGCTCCGCTCGTGACGAGCCTGCATGTCGGTTCTCGAGCTGTCCGCGCACCTGCTCAGGCGTTCTAACCTGCCCAGTTGATGGTCTCGAGGGTCCCGGCCGACGCATCCGATCGCGAGCGCACGCTGGTGTCGGTCTGCTTGCCCGCGCGGGACGAGGCCACAACGATCGGGCCGATCGTCGCGGCCGTCCGGCGCGAGCTCGTCGAGGCGACGGGCCTCGTCGACGAGATCGTCGTCATCGACGACGGGTCGCGCGATGCAACCGCGGAGATCGCTGCGGCCGAGGGCGCGCGCGTCGTCGCCGAGTCGACGATCCTGCCCGACCTGCCGAGCGGCAGCGGGAAGGGCAACGCGCTGTGGAAGTCGCTGTACGCGTGCCGCGGCGATGTCATCTGCTGGCTCGACGCCGACATCCGCAACTTCCAGGCCGACTTCGTCACCCGGCTCGTGCAGCCGCTGGTCGACGATCCGCGCGTGCTCTTCACCAAGGCGTACTACCGGCGACCCGTCAACGGTGAGCCGAAGGGTGGCGGCCGTGTGACCGAGCTCGTCGCGCGGCCGTTGCTCAACCACCTGTTCCCGACGCTGCGCGACATCATCCAACCGTTGTCCGGCGAGTACGCGGGGCGCCGCGAGATCCTCGAAGCGCTGCCGTTCGTCGAAGGATGGGGCGTCGAGCTCGGCCTCCTCATCGATCTCGCCGCGCGCTACGGGGCCGACGTCATCACCCAGGTCGACCTCGGCGTGCGCGAGCACCGCAACCGCCCCCTCGACGAGCTCGGACCGCAGGCGTACGCGATCCTGCTCGCGGCGCTGCGCAAGGCGGGGGTCGACGACGTCTCACCGTTGGCCGCGGAGCTCACCTCGTTCGACGAGGACCACCGACGCGTCGCGGTTCCCGTCGAAGTACGCGAGCGCCCACCGATGCGCTCGATCCCTGCCTACCGCACGCGGTTCGGAAAAGAGCTCGCCGTCTAAGGCGAGAACCGAAAACCCGCAACGACAAAGCCCGCAACGAGCGAGCCGCGGTGCGTCGGACGTCGCGCACACGCAGCCGGGTCTCCCGGCGTCCTTGGTACTGCACCTATGTCGTATGCGTCATGGATGCAGTACCAAGGGCGTCAGGGCGCGGCGGGAAGGAGGGTGCGGGCGGCTTCGAGGGCGGCTTCTTCGACGAGGAGCGCGGCGCGGGTGAACGTCTCGGATGCCTGCCAGACGCGATCGGAGAGCGCGAGCACGAGCACCGCGTCGGCTTCGAGGTCGGCGCGGACGTCGGCGACGACCTGGCCGCAGATCACCGCGCGGTGGGCGACGCCGTGCTCCGACGCCCACTCGAGCACGCCGCCGACGACCTTGCCCTCGAGGCTCGTGCGATCGAGCCGGCCTTCGCCGGTGACGACGATCGACGCGCCTTCGAGCGCGTCGCCGAGCCCGGCCGCGCCGGCAACGACGTCGAACCCGGGTTCGAGCGTCGCGCCGAGTGCCGCGAGCGCGCCGGCGAGGCCACCGGCCGCGCCGCCGCCTTCGATCGCGCGCACGTCGACGCCGGTACGTGCCTCGTACTGCTCCGACAGTCGCTGCAGCCGCCGGCCGAGCAACGCGATTTGCGCGTTCGACGCGCCCTTCTGCGGTCCGTAGACGCGCGCCGCGTCGAGGAACGGAGTGGTGACGTCGCACGCGACGGTCACGTCGATCGCGGGCAACGACCACCCGAGCGCGTCGACCGCACCGAGACCCCCGTCGGTCGACGCGCTTCCGCCGACACCGACCACGATGCGTTTCGCACCGCTGCGCGCCGCCGCCGCGATCAGCTCACCCGTCCCGCGGCTCGACGCCCGCAGCGGGTCGTTGCGCCCGTCGACGAGCGCGAGGCCACTCGCGCGCGCCATCTCCACGACCGCGACGCCACCACGCAGCATCGCCCATTCGGCGGCGACGGGATCGCCGAGCGGCCCCGTCACCGTCGTGGTTCGCCGCGAGCCTCCGACGGCGTCGAGCAGCGCGTCGAGCGTGCCTTCCCCGCCGTCGGCGAGCGGGACCGCGACGATGTCGTCGACGCCGCCGCGCCGCAATCCCTCGGCCATGGCTGCCGCAGCAGCGCCCGCCGAGAGACTTCCCCGGAACTTGTCAGGACATACGACCGCACGGGTCATGTCGCATAGATTGCTCCACGATCACCACTCAGACGGAATGTCGCACCGCGAGCGGAAGAAGCGAGGTCGCGTGCTCGAACGGGTCCCACTCCTCGAGAAGAGCCTGAACGACTTCGCCGACGTCGTCGAACCCGGCACCATCGAGCGCATCCACGAGCTCGCACGGCCGCTGCGGGGCGCCCGCGTCCTCAACGTGAACGCCACCGCGTACGGCGGCGGCGTCGCCGAGCTGCTCTCGACCCACGTGCCGCTCCTGCGCGATCTCGGGATCGAAGCCGAGTGGCAGGTGATCCGGGGCAGCGACGAGTTCTTCCACGTCACGAAGGCCGTGCACAACGGCCTCCAGGGCGCCGACATCGAGTGGACCTCCGCGATGGAGCACGTCTACCTCGAGCGCGTGCTCTCCAACGCGATCGAGCTCGAAGGCGAATGGGACTACATCGTCATCCACGACCCGCAGCCCGCGGCACTGCGCGAGTACTCACGTGGTCGGTCGGTCGACCATTCCGACACCGAGTGGATCTGGCGTTGCCACATCGATCTCACCGAGGCCAACCCCGACATCTGGGCGTTCTTCAAGCCGTTCGTCGAGCATCACGACGCCGCGGTGTTCACGATGCCGGAGTTCGTGCCCGCGTCGCTCGAGATGGACAACATCGTGCTCGCGCCACCGTGCATCGACCCGCTCGCGGCGAAGAACCTCGAGTTGCCGGTGCCGTTCGTGCGCGAGATCTGCCGCCAGTACGGCGTCGACATCGAGCGGCCGATCATCTGCCAGGTCAGCCGCTTCGATCCGTGGAAGGACCCGGTCGGTGTGATCGAGGCGTTCCGGATCGTGCAGGCGCGCGTCCCGGACGCGCAGCTCGTGCTCGCCGGCTCGATGGCGACCGACGACCCCGAGGGCTTCCACATGTGGGAGCTCACCGAGGACGCGCGGGCCGGCGATCAGAGCATCCACCTTCTCTCGAACATCCAGCAGGTCGGGGCGGTGCAGATCAACGCGTTCCAACGCGCGGCCGACGTCGTCGTGCAGAAGTCGCTGCGCGAAGGCTTCGGGCTCACCGTGAGCGAAGGCCTCTGGAAGGGGCGGCCCGTGATCGGCGGGCGGGCCGGAGGGATCACGCTCCAGATCGAAGACGGTGAGACCGGTTACCTCGTCGACTCGATCGAGGAGTGCGCGAACCGCTGCATCGAGCTGCTCGAGAACCCGCTGCTCGCCGACGAGATGGGTTTGAAGGGCCGCGAGCACGTGCGGCGCAACTTCTTGTCGACGCGCGAGCTCGAGGACTGGTTGCAGCTCTTCACCACCGTGGGCTCCTGAGCCCGTGATCGTCGCCACCCAACGGGGCCCGGTCTCGTTCCACGCCGAGCCCGGTGGCGGCTTCACATCTCAGCGGGGTGCCGGTGGAGTCGTGAGCGCGCTCGCGCCGCTCCTCACGGGCCACTCCGACTCGCACTGGATCGCGGCGGCAAGCAGCGCCGACGACCGGGCCGCGGTGCGCGCCGGCGCGACGCAGGTCGAAGGGCTCGACATCCGGCTGCTCGACATCGACGAGCAGGTCCAACGCCTTCACCTCGACGGTTTCTGCAACGCGACCCTCTGGTTCCTGCACCACGGCCTCTTCGATCTCGTCCGACGGCCCCGTTTCGACGCACGATCGCGCGAAGCATGGGCCGCGTACATCTCCGTCAACGAGCAGTTCGCCGATGCGATCGCAACCGACGCCGGCCAGCGCGAAGCGGTGCTCGTCCACGACTACCACCTCGCGCTCGTGCCCGCGATGGTGCGCGCGCGGCGCCCCGATCTGCGGATCCTCCACTTCACGCACACGCCGTTCTGCGGTCCGAACAGCATCCGCACGCTGCCCGACGAGGTCGCGGAGGCGATCTGCGGCGCACTCGGCGGCAGCCCCGCGGGCTTCCACAGCGCACGCTGGGCGAGGGCGTTCACCGCGTCGGCAACCGAGGTGCTCGGAGCCGCGCCCGCCGGTGCAACATTCGTCGCGCCGCTCGGCCCCGACTCACACGCGCTGGCCGTCGCGCGCGAGGCTCCCGACGTTGCCGCGGCGCGCGACGCGCTGGCCGCGAAGGTCGACGACCGGATCGTGATCGCCAGAGCCGACCGCATCGAGCCGTCGAAGAACCTCGTGCGCGGCTTCCTCGCGTACGACCTCCTGCTCGAATCGCGTCCCGACCTGCGCGGCCGGGTGGTGTTCGTCGCGATGGTCTACGCGTCGCGGCAGGGCATGGCCGAGTATCTCGCGTACGCGAACGAGGTCGAGCAGGTGGTCGATCGCGTGAACGAACGCTGGGCGACGGCCGACTGGCAGCCGATCGTCCTCGACGACCGCGACGACTTCTCGCGCACCGTCGCCGGCCTCGAGCGCTACGACGTGTTGCTCGTGAACCCGGTCAAGGACGGCATGAACCTCGTCGCCAAGGAAGGCCCGCTCCTGAACCAACGCGACGGCGTCGTCTGCCTGTCGCGCGAAGCCGGGGCCTTCGACGAGCTCGCGCCCGCGGTCGAGATGGTGCACCCGTTCGATCTCGACCAGACCGCCGCCGCGCTCGCGGCAGCGCTCGACATCGATGCCGGCGCGCGCGCACTGCGGGCGACACACCTTCGTGCACTCGCCGGCGCGCGCAGCCCACAGGGCTGGCTCGACGAGCTGCTCGCCCAACTCGACCGCTAGGTGTACTCGGCCAGCGCGCGGAGCCACTCGAGCAGACCCGCGGGCCCGTCCACCACGAGATCGGCCCGCTCGACGAGCTCGGCGGGAGCCTCCGTGGAATGCACGGCGATGCGCACCGCCCGACCCAACCGACCCTGTTCCTCGAGCGCGTCGAGTGCGTCGAACGCGGGAAGATCGCCACGGTCGTCGCCGGCGAACACCGCGCGGGTCGCCTTGGGCGCGTTCTCCAGGAGCGCCCGCACCGCCGACCCCTTGTCGACGGCGAGCGGCGGCCGCAGCTCGCGCGCCCGGCGCGTCGGGTACACCTCCAAACCAAGATCGGCGCCGAGCGCCTCGATCTCCGACGCGATCGACTCCCCCGACTCGCCGGCCGCGCGCCAGTGGACGGTCAGCGCGATCTCGCCCTTCCGTTCGATCAGCAGATCGGGCCAGCGCCGCTCGGCCTCGTCGGCGGCCGTCGCGATCGCGTCACGGAACGGGAGCGCGGCCGGGTCGACCACGATCTTGCCGTCGACGCGGCGTTCCAACCCGTACTGGCCGACGAGCTCGATCCCGTCGATCGGAACCGCGGCCGCGAGGAACTCGAGCGGGCGACCGCTCACGATCGCGACCACGAGCAGGCGCGTCGCGAGCACCTCGAGCACGGCCAGCGTCTGTGAGGGTGCGGCCGCCGCCGCCGGGTCGACGACGATCGGCGCGAGGGATCCGTCGAAATCGAGGAGGAGCGCAGCCGACCCCGGTTGCGCCGCCAGCACGTCGACCATTGCGCCGGGCGCGACCACGGTGGGACGCTAGCCCGCGTGGAAGCGAACGAGGCCGCCCGGACGACGATCGCCGCGAACGAGAAGACCCTCGTCGCGCTGAGCCACCGCATCCATGCGCACCCCGAGCTCTGCTTCGAGGAGACGCAGTCGGCCGCGTGGGCCGCGGGCGCACTCTCCGACGGCGGCCTTGCCGTCGAGACGGGCGTCGGCGGTCTCGACACCGCCTTCGTCGCACGCGCCGGTTCGGGGCCGCTGCATCTCGCCATCTGCGCCGAGTACGACGCGCTGCCGGGTATCGGGCACGCGTGCGGACACAACATCATCGCCGCGACCGCCGTCGGTGCCGGGCTCGCGCTCGCCCCGCTCGCGGACGGCCTCGGTCTGACCGTGTCGGTGATCGGCACGCCCGCCGAAGAAGGTGGAGGCGGCAAGATCTACCTGCTCGACGCGGGCGTGTTCGACGGCGTGCACGCGGCGATGATGGTGCATCCGACTCCCGCCGACGTCTTGCGCCCACGCGTCAGCGCGGTGTCGCACTTCACGGTCGGGTACACGGGCCGGGAGTCGCACGCGGCCATCGCGCCGCACCTCGGCATCAACGCGGCGGACGCGTTGGTCATTGCGCAGGTCGCAATCGGACTGCTGCGACAGCACCTCCGACCGACCGAACAGGTACACGGCTTCGTCACCAAGGGCGGCGACGCGGCCAACATCATCCCCGCGCACACCGAAGGCGACTGGATGGTGCGCGCGCGGACGCTCGACGAGCTGCGCGAGCTCAAGCCCCGCATCGACCGCTGCTTCGAGGCCGGCGCGCTCGCAACCGGGGCCACGTTGCACACGGCCGACGTCTGTCCGAACTACTCGCACATGAACCACGACGACGCGCTGGTCGACGTGTTCCGCGCGAGCGCGGAATCGCTCGGCCGTACCTACGGGAGCGACGACGTGACCTTCTCGACCGACATGGGCAACGTGTCGTTGGCGATGCCGTCGATCCATCCGTGCATCGCGATCGAAAGCGGCGGCGCCGTGAACCACCAGCCGGACTTCGCGGCGGCCTGCATCAACGCGTCGGCCGACCGAGCCGTCGTCGAAGGTGCGCTCGCGCTCGCGCTCACGGCAATCGGCGCTTCGAGTGGACCCCTGCGCGAGCGGCTGCTCGGCGCCGGTGGGTACCAGTCGAACTAGCTGACGCCCTGGGCGCCGATCAGCACGACGCAGTCGAAGCCGGCGCTTCCCGGCGGCGCGGGGGTGCCGAGCGTGGTGTGCGTGGTGCCCTTGCCCAGCCGGACGGCGAGCGTGGTGGCCTCACGGGTGAGCCCCGCCTTGCAGAGCACCTCGGTGACCGACCGCTTGTTGGGGTCGTTGGCGGGCGTGCCCTGGTTCGTGTAGCCCGCGGTCTTGAGCGCGGTCGAGACCGACTTCGCCGAACCGGTCGGCGCGCCCGCGTTCAGCACGAGGAGATGGATCTGCGCCGGCTTCCGGGCCGCGGGCGTGGAGCCCTTCACGGTCGTGGTGGTCTTGCCGGTCGGCTTCTTCGTGGTGGTGGTCGTGCGCGGCGCGGTCGTGGAGGTGGGGCGCTGCGCGACGGGCCCGGACTTGCCGGGGTCGACGACCTGGAGCAACACGATGCCGAGCACGACCGCCGCGAGTACGAGCAGCCCACCCTTGATCGTCTGACTCCCGGCGCCGAGAGGGAGCCCTCTCCCGCCGCCGCCCGAGGATCCACCCGTTTGCGTGCCCCGATCGGCCATGGCCCCATTCTTACGCACGGCCGCCGACGGAACGGCGGTTCTCAGTGGAGATCTGTTGGCGCGAACGCGCGGGTTCCGGTCTAGCGCGGGCCGGCGGGTGCGCGCGGTCCGGCCGGCGCGCGGCTGCCCTCGATGCGGCTGCGGCGACGTTGCTCGCGCAACCGCCGGAGCCGGAGCACCGTCAGCGGGTCGTGGTCGTAGGCGGCCCGGCGCGCGATGAGCGCGCTCAGGCAGCGGTAGTAGGTCGCGGGCGAGACCTCGAAACGCTCGCGGATCGTCGGCTCCTTCGGACCCGGGATCAGGGAACACTCGCGCTCGAAGTCGAGGATCGCGACTTCACGAGCGGAAAGGTTGTCCATTGGGTGACGATCCTCGCCGCACCGGGCGCGAATTACAAGCATTTCGGAGCGCGCGCAAGAAACCGCTCAGCGCGACCGTGAGAAAGGCCGGAGCCGGGTGTCGGAGTCGAACCGACGACCTGCGGATTACAAAGCCGCTGCTCTACCAACTGAGCTAACCCGGCGAGGGAGAAACGAGCCTAACTGGCTCTCTCCGAGCGGCGTCTCGCGATCTCGTGGCAGACGACGGCGGCGGCCGCGGCGACGTTGAGCGACTCGATCGTCCCCCGCATCGGGATCACCGCGAGCGTGTCGCACCGCCGCTTGGCCAGCTGCGACAGGCCACCACCCTCCGCGCCGAGCACGATGGCGAGTGGCTCGGTCGCGAACGGCAGGTCGGTGAGCGTGGTCGGGGCGTCGCCGTCGAGGCCGATGCACCACACGCCGGCGCGCTTCGCGCGCTCGAGCGCGGCCGGGATACCCCCGACGACGGCGAACGGCACGTACTCGATCGCGCCCGCCGCGGTCTTCGCCGCAGTCGCGCTCACCGGCGCGCTGCGGTGCTTCGCCATCACGATGCCGGTGACGCCCGCGGTCTCGGCGGCGCGCACGATCGCGCCGAGATTTCGCGGATCGGTCACGCCGTCGAGCACGACGAGGAACGCGTTGGGATCGTCGAACAACGTGTCGAGGTCGGTGGAGCGCAACGGATCGGCGTGGGCGACGACACCCTGGGGCGCATCGGTCTTCGCCGCGGCGCGCAACCGCTCGGCCGACACCACCTGCAGCTTCGATCCCGCAGCCGCGACGATGGCGTCGATGAGGTCGTCCCGCTCGACGCCCTCGGACAACAGCACGCTGCGAACGGCGCGCGTCCCCGCCCGCAGGAGCTCGAAGACCGCGCGCCGCCCTTCGACGTCGGTTCCGCCCACCTCCGGTCCGCGCCGGGACGGCGCGCTCACCGGCTCGACCCGGCCGCCGCGCATCCTTGGTCTGCCGTTTGTTGCGCATATGAAACGAACGGCACGCCAGGGACCAGTGTCACGTCGCTCGGTGCCAGGTGGTGCCGCCGGCGCCGTCCTCGACGGTGACTCCGAGGGCGGTGAGCTCGCCGCGGATGCGGTCGGCCTCGGCGAAATCGCGTCGCGCTCGGGCCTCGTCGCGTGCGACGACGAGCGCGTCGATCTCGCCGTCGTCACCCGTGCCCGTTGCGGCGGCGCCGTCTTCGATCCCGAGACCGAAGGCGGTGCAGACCTCCCGCACGGTCGCGAGGAGGTCGGCGACCGACGCGGTGTCGCCGGCGTCGAGCGCGGTGTTGGCCTTGCGCACCAGATCGAACACGAACGCGAGTGCTGCCGGCGTGTCGAAGTCGTCGTCCATCGCGTCGCGAAATCCGGAGACGTCGCCGACGGTGCCTTCGGTGACGCCCGCGACGCGCGCGCGCCGGAACAACGCGTCGAGCCGATCGACGGCCTTGCCCGCGTCGGACAGCTCCTTGTCGCCCATCTCGAGCTGCCTGCGGTAGTGCGTCTGCAGCGCGAGCAACCGGAACGCACGCGGCCCATGACGATCGAGCGCGTCGGCGAGGTTCGTGAAATTGCCGAGCGACTTCGACATCTTCTCGCGGCCGACCATCACCATGCCCGAGTGGATCCAGTGCCGCGCGAACGCGTGACCCGCACCTTCGGCCTGCGCGCGCTCGTTCTCGTGATGCGGGAACACGAGATCGTCGCCGCCGCCGTGGATGTCGAATCCCTCGCCGAGGATCTCGAGCGACATCGCGGAGCACTCGATGTGCCAGCCCGGGCGGCCGGGACCCCACGGCGACGCCCACTCGGGCTCGCCCGGCTTCGCCGCCTTCCACAACGCGAAGTCGAGCGGGCTGCGCTTCTTCTCGTCGACCTCGACGCGCGCGCCCGCACCCTCGAGCAGCTCGGTCGTGCTGCGGTGCAGCAGCGCGCCGTAGTCGGCGAGCGTCGACACCTCGAAGTACACGCCCTGACCCTCGATCACGTACGCGCGGCCGGCGTCGACGATCTCGGCGATCAGCTTCTGCATCTGCTCGACGAACTCGGTCGCGCGCGGCATCTCGTCGGGACGCTGCACGTTGAGCCGGTCGAGCTGCTCCCAGTAGGCCGTCTCGTAGGTGTGGGCAAGCTCAGTCTCGGTGGTCCCCCGTTCATGCGCCCGCCGGATGATCTTGTCCTCGACGTCGGTGATGTTGCTGACGTAGGTGACGGCGTCGCCCCGCCAGCGCAGGTAGCGGCGGATCACGTCGAACGCGACCGCGGTGCGGCCGTGACCCACGTGCGGAACGTCGTAGACCGTGGGGCCGCAGACGTACATCGCCACCTGGCCCGGCCGGCGCGGCTCGAAATCGACCTTGGCGCGCGCGGCGGTGTCGAAGATCCGCAGCATGAAGCGAGGCTACCGCCGGCAGCCGTTCCGCCCGGTCGCTTTCGGCAGCGGTTGCGGGCCGTTCAGCAGGGTTCAGGCGCGATCGAGCAGCGCGACGGCCCACACCGCGATGCCTTCTGAACGTCCGACCGCGCCGATGCCTTCGCCCCGCTTGGGCTTCACCCGCACATGGATCCCGTCACCCATCGGCTCGGCCGCGACGCGAAGAGCCGCCACCAGGTTCTCGGCCATCGCGTCGACGTGCGGCGCGAGCTTGGGCACCTCGGCGGCGACGACAACGTCGACGTTGCCCACCCACCACCCGGCCGCGTGCACCCGTTGCGCTACGTCGCGCAGCAGCTCGATCGACGATGCTCCGCGCCACTGGTCGTCGTCGGCAGGAAACAGCGTGCCGAGATCGGGCAGCCCGGCCGCTCCGAGCACTGCGTCGGCGACCGCGTGAGTGACCGCGTCGGCATCCGAGTGCCCGACCAGACCGGCGCCGCCCGCGATCGTGACCCCACCGAGCACGAGCGGACCCTCGCCACCGAACGCGTGCACGTCGTACCCGAGCCCCACGCGCGTCCTACTCATCTGGTCGCGTCCGCGTGCACTTCACCGTCATGCGCCTTCGATCATCGCGGCGGCGACCTCGAGGTCGGCGGGCAGGGTGATCTTGAGGTTGCGCGCTTCTCCCGAGACGATCTTCACCACGCCTCCCGATCGTTCGACGAGCATCGCGTCGTCACTCGCATCCGTCCCGTCGTCATGTGCGCGCCGCAACGCCTCGGCGCGGAACGCCTGCGGAGTCTGCACGACGACGAGCCCGTCGCGCGACACCGTCTCGATCACGCGGTCACCTTCGACCCGCTTCACCGTGTCGGTGACCGCCAGCGCGGGAACCGCGGCGTCGGCACCCGCGCGCACGGCCGCGATCACCGCGGCGAACAGCAACGGTGACGCCAGCGGCCGTGCGGCGTCGTGAACGACGACGATCTCCACGTCGGCCGGGACCGCGGCCAGCGCGGCGCGCACCGAGTCGGCGCGGGTCTCACCACCGGCCACCGCGACGACCGGCGGCACCGGTTGCCAACCCGACTCGGCCGGGAGTGCGACCACGACCCCGTCACACACCCGGGCCGTCGTGGCGATCGACCGCTCCAGCACCGTCGCGCCACCCAGCCGGGCGAACTGCTTGGCCGCACCGAAGCGGCTGCCCCGGCCTCCGGCGACGACGATGCCCCAGACGGTCACGCCGCCAGTATTAGCGATCCGCCGCCGGGGTGTGCGCGTGCGCGCGGCTCAGGTTCGCAGCGACGCGGAGTGATCGGTCTGGTCGTCGATGCTCGCGAACACGATGCGGCCCACCGAGGTCGGGACCACCGACGTGACCTGCAGCGACACTTCGGGCCCACCGACCAGCGACACGCCGCCGTTGACGACGACCATCGAGCCGTCTTCGAGCTGCCCGACACCCTGGCCCTTCTCACGACCCGACTTGGTCACGAACACCCGCACGAAGTCGCCGGGCATGATCGCCGGCGCGAGCTCGATCGCAAGCCGCCTGAGGTTGACGGTCACGACGCCCTGCAACTCGGCGACGCGCGCGAGCGCGGCGTCGTTCGTGAGCAAGCGGAGCTCGAGCCGGCGCGCGAGCGCGGCGAGCTTCGCGTCGACTTCTGCGTGCTCGGGCACTTCGTCGTCGAGCACGAAGACGCGGACCGGGCCGTCGCGCTTGATGAGCTCGAGCGTCTCGAGACCGCGATGGGCCCGCCGCGAGCGCGCTTCGTCGGCAGCGTCGGCGAAACCCTGCACTTCGTGCAGCACGAAACCGGGGACCATGAGGTCGCCGCCGAGGAGCCCGGCACGCGCGAGGCCGAGCAGCTGCCCGTCCATGATCACGGAGGAGTCGAGCAGCAGGCCGTCGCGCGCGTCATAGGCCTGCGCGCGTACGAGCGGCCGACTCGACAGGCCGAGCATCTCGAGCATCGCGGCACTCCGGCCGCCGACGACGCGGAACCCGATCCAGAGCGAGACCCACACGAGGAGGCCGGCGAGTGCGAAGCCGAGCCCGTCGGGAACGAGCAGCACGATCGGCACCGAGATCAGCATCGCGGCCATGCCGCCGCCAATGGCTCCGAGCGTGCCCGCGACGACCCGCGCCGCGGGGATGCGCTCGGCCCGGCGCTCGACCTCTCCGACCGCGCGCTCGAGCAGGCGCCCGATCACACCGCCGCCGACGTAGCCGGCGAGGCAGCCGAGCATCCCGCCGAGGCCCTCGAGACCGGAGCCGGCCACACCGAAGCTGCGCGCGACCCAGAAGCCTGCCGCGGTACCCAGCACGACCATGAACAGCCGTACACCTTCGACGAACATCAGGGCACTCCCGAGTCGGTCGTCTGAGTCGGCGCGACGCGCCGAGGTGCCCGCCCGCCGGGCTCGTCCTCCTGATTTCGACCGGCCTCCGCGACGACTTGAGGGGCCCCTGACGGGACCCCTCGAATCGCAGGCGGCCCAGGAGATGATGGCGCAGCAGACCGCGCCGCGATTTCGCTGGCGACGACCGGCGAGGACGCCTGGCATCGCCGCGGCGGCGGCCTGCATCTGCTGAGCCTCGGCTCCGAATAGAAACCCATCGGGGTGCTCCTCGGGAAGGGAAATAGCCGTTGTTGGCAAGATTGACGGCCAATCCCCGCCCGGACCTGAGTAGTCGCTACCCAATTCGTCCCGAGACTCGACGCCGACCCCCGCGACGACAGAAACTGCAGCGTGTCCGCCGTCGGTGCCTTCGGTTCCCTCCCCCGAACGCTTGCCGAGAAGCTCGCGGTCCGTGCGACGACGCGGCGCTACCGACGCGGCGAGTACATCTGCCACGCGGGCGAGCCCGCCGCCCGCCTCTTCGTCGTCGAGTCGGGTCGGATCGCCATCGCCGTCCGTGCCCGCGACGGGCGCGAGTCGGTCGCGGCGGTGCTCGGGCCGGGATCGCTCTTCGGCGAGCTGCCCTTCTTCGACGGCGTGCCCCGCTCGTCGGACGCACGCGCGCTCACGCCCGTGCTCCTCGGCGAGGTCGATTACGAGTCGGTCCGCGAGGTGATCGACGAGCAGCCCGCGCTGCTCTGGGACGTTGCGCTGATCCTCACGCGACGGCTTCGCGCCACCGACGAGGCGCTTGCCGACGCGATGTTCCTCGACGTCACCGGCCGCACCGCGAAACGGCTCCTGCAGATCGCGGGGGCCGACGACGAGTTCTCCCTCCCGGTGACACAGGAAGAGCTTGCGGCGATGGTGGGCGCGTCGCGCGAGCGGGTCAACAAGGCTATTGCGACGTTCGTGCGGCTCGGATGGCTCCAGATCACCGCGCGCACGCGCTACCGGATCCTCGACCGCGACGAGCTCGAGGCGCGCACCCGCGTCTAGCGCGAGCGAGCGCCAGCGAGCGCGACCATCAAGACAGCCAGGCGATGGCGCGGGGCCAGAGCTCGGCGGCGGCGTCGGCGCGGTGCGCCGGACGATCGGGATCGTGGATGAAGCCGTGGTCGGCTCCTTCGACGACGACGATCTCGCAGTCGTCGCGCCCGGCCCACGCGGCCCGCAACGCGTCGATGTCGGCCGTTGGGGTCATGCCGTCGACCGAACCGAAGATCGCGAGGGTCGGGCACACGGCGGCCGCGGTCTCGAGCGGCGAGCGCTGACCGGGGCCTTGCCAGCTCTCGGGCAGGCGGATCATCCCGTAGAACGACACCGCCCGATCGAACCGGTCGGTCGCGGCCGCCTTCAACGCGTAGAGGCCGCCCATGCAGAAGCCGAGCACTCCGACCGTGGTGACGCCGTCGTCGACCACCAAGAGATCGGCGGCGGCCGAGAGGTCACCGAGCACGTCTTCGTCGTCGAGGTCGCCGGCCCATCCCATCCGGGTCGCGACGTCGCTCGTCGCGCGCTCCGATTCGGACCGGCGCGCGAACGGCTCGATCATCGCGACGGCCAGCCCGTGCGACGCGAGGCGCGTCGCCATGTCGTCGAAGAGCGGCCGCAAGCCCATGATGTCGGGATGGACGACCACGCCCGCGACAGGCATCCCGTCGGGACGTGCGTGCACGACCGGGACGAGCGCGTCGCCGCGGTACAGCGTGCGCGTTTCGATCGACGTTTCCTCGGGACCCGGCCGGAGCATCGCCACGGGGGCGGATCCTACGCGTAGCGCTCGAGGATGGAGCTCTCGGCAATGCGAGAGAGGCCGTCTTTGATCGCGCGGGCCCGCGCTTCACCGACCCCTTCGACCTCGACGAGATCGGCGATGCTCGCCCGCATGAGCTTCGGGAGGCTCGAGAACCGCTCGACGATCTTCTCGACGATCGCGTCGGGGAGCCGCGGAATCTTCGCGAGCAGGCGGTAGCCGCGCGGTTGGATCGAGCTGTCGAGATCGGCTTCGCGCGCGAGATTCAAGACTCCGGCGATGGCCCGGCCGTCGATGAGGTCGTCGTCGTCGACCTCGTACAGCCGCTCGAGCGTGGCGCCCACTTCATCGCTCTCACTGCGCACCACGTAGTCGGCGCACACGAGCCGCAGATCGCTCTCGACGCCCCCGATGAGCTCCTCGAGCTGGAGCTGCACGAGCCGACCGTCGGCGCCGAGCTCGATGACGTAGCCCTCGATCTCCTCCGCGATGCGCCGGACCATCTCGGCCCGCTGGATGGTCTCGGCGACATCGCGCACGGTCACGAGGTCCTCGACCTCGAGGGCCGAGAGGGAGCCGCTCAGGGTGTCGAGGCGGACCTTGTAGCGGCCGAGAATCTGCAACGCCTGGTCGGCGCGGGCGAGCACCCGGGGGATCCGCTCGAGCGTTTTCTTCGCGTTGCGCTGCCGGACCGTGACGACCGACATCTCCTCGGAGATGGCGATGACGGGAACGTCGATCTGGCGCGCGACGCGCTCGGCGGTCCGGTGCCGGGTGCCCGTCTCCGATGTGGGGATGTCGGGATCGGGCACGAGATGGACGTTCGCCCGCGCGACCCTCGAGCCGTCGGCGGCGAGGATGATCGCGCCGTCCATCTTCGCGAGCTCGGAGAGGCGCTGCGGTGTGAACTCGGCGTCGAGGAGGAAACCGCCCGAGCAGATGCCGAGCACCTCGGGACCGTCGCCGACGAGGATGAGCGCCCCCATGTTGGCCTGGAGGATCCGGTCGATCCCCTCGCGCAGCGGCGTTCCCGGCGCGACCAACCGCAACGCGACGTGCAGCGCGTCCGACCGGAACTGAGCCAACATCACCTCCGCGACCGACACGCTCCCCGCTCGCGCGATCCGCGAACCGGAACCCGTACGGTACCAAGGATCGGAGGGACCTACTCCGGCCCGAAGACCGTGTCGAGCAACCGCGACGGCCGTTGCGCGACGCCTTGCCGAGCCGGATGATCGCGTGCGGGCCGTGGTCGGGACGGGACTTCGGACCGCGGTGCCGGTGCGGGTTCGGTGAGAACCGCGAGCGCGGCGGCCAGATCCGGTACCCGCAGCAACGTGATGCCCGCGACGTCGGCTGTCGACGCCGGAACGATCGCCTGCGCGAAGCCGAGGCGGCCGGCCTCGGTGAGCCGACGCGCGACCTGCGCGACCTGACGGAGCTCCCCGCCCAGGCCGACCTCGCCAATGAGCACGGTGTCGTTGGGGACCGCGCGATCGGTCCGCGCGCTCGCGACCGCCATCGCGACGGCCAGGTCGATACCGGGCTCGGCGACGCGGACACCGCCCGCGACGTTCGCGTACACGTCGAACCCGCCGAGCCCGATGCCGGCCCGCTCCTGCAACACCGCGATGAGCAACGCGAGCCGACCACCGTCGAGCGCCTGCGCGGACCGGCGCGGAAGCGGCGCGTAGCTCTTCGTCACGAGCGCCTGCACCTCGACGAGTAGCGGACGCGCGCCTTCGATCGCCGCGGCGACGACGGAGCCGGGCGTGTCGCCGCGCCGTTCGGTGAGCAGCAGGGAGCTCGCGTCGGGCACACCGACGAGACCTTCTCCCGTCATCTCGAACACGCCGAGCTCGTCGGTCGGGCCGAACCGGTGCTTCAGCGCGCGGAGGGTCCGCACGCCGTGATCGCGATCGCCTTCGAACGACAGCACGGTATCAACGACGTGCTCGAGCACCCGCGGGCCTGCGATCGCACCGTCCTTCGTGACGTGGCCGACGAGGAGGGTTGCGATCCCATGATCCTTGGCGTGGCGCACGAACGCGTGCGCGCAGTCGCGCACCTGGGTGACCGAGCCCGGACCTCCGTTGACGTCGGGATCGGAAACGGTCTGGATCGAGTCGACGGCGATCAGATCGGGTGTCGTCGCGCCGGCCGCGGCGAGGACCGCCGGGAGTGACGTCTCGGCGATGATGAGCAATCCGGGTGGTGGAGCACCGAGCCGGTCGGCCCGGAGGCGCACCTGCTCGACCGACTCCTCCGCGCACACGAGCAGGCATCGCGCGCCCCGCGCCGCCATCGTGGTGAGCGCCTGGAGCAGCAGCGTCGACTTGCCGATTCCGGGCTCTCCTGCGAGCAGCGTGACCGAGCCCGCGATGAGTCCGCCGCCGAGTACGCGGTCGAGCTCGGAGACCCCCGTCGAGCGCAGGGGTGCTCCCAGCGGATCGACCGCGGCGAGCGCCACCGGCGCGCCGCTCGCGCCCACCCGGGCGCCGCGGGCCGCGATGCCAGCCTCGGCCGCGCTCGGCTACTCGACGACCGCACCCCACTCGTTGCAGTCGGGACAGCGGCCGAGCCACTTGGGTTGCTCGGCGCCACAGGCCTCGCACTGGTAGCGAACGTGCGTTCGGGTCATAGGCGAAACCGTACACGCGGCATCGGACAAGATGGTGGTCCCATGACGAACGGCCCGACGACCACACGCCTCGTCGTCGGCTTCGATCTCGACATGACGCTGGTCGATTCACGACCCGGCATCCGTGCGAGCTTCGCGGCGCTGGTCGCCGAGACCAGCGTCGAGCTCGATGTCGACACGATCGTCGGGCGCCTCGGTCCCCCGCTCGAGGTCGAGCTCGCGAACTGGGTGGAGGAGACGCGCGTCGCGGCGTTGGCCGCTCAGTACCGCGCGCACTACGTCGTGCTCGGCGTGCCGGGCACCGCGCTGCTTCCTGGTGCGCGTGACGCCGTCGAAGCGGTGCACGCACGCGGCGGGCAGGCCCTCGTGGTGACCGCCAAGGAAGAACGCAGCGCGCGGGCGTGCCTCGAGCACGTCGGTCTGGCGATCGATGTCGTCGTCGGCCTGCGCTTCGGCGATGGCAAGGTCGCAGCGCTGCGCGAGCACGGCGCGACGGTCTACGTGGGCGACACCGTCACCGACATCGAGAGCGGACGCGCGGCGGACACCGCCGCCGTCGGTGTGACAACCGGACCCGACTCTGGCGACGCCCTGCGCACCGCCGGGGCCGACGCCGTGCTCGATTCCCTCGAGCACTTCGAGGCCTGGCTCGACACGTTCACGCGCTGAACCCCTTCCCTGGTCGCGAAATGTCACGCATGCGATGCAAATCGCGACCAGGGACGGTGGTCAGCGGCGGCAGCCGCGCCGAACGCGGGGGCTGAAACCCTTCCTGGCATCGGTTCGTTGCGTATGCGGTGCATACGGATGCCCGGGCAGGGGTCAGGCGGTGGCGCCGCGTGTGCGGCGGTGACGCGGGCGGCGGCGGAGACTCGATGCGACGAGCAGCACGAGTCCGAGCAGCGCGGCCGCGCCCGCAGCGACGAGCGCGACCAGGCGGCCCGTGTGGTCGGCCGTGCCCGTCGCGGTCACGGCTCGTCGTTGACCCGGCGCGACGTGCACGGTCGTGTGCTTCCCATCGGGGAGCTCGAGGCGCACCGTCAACGCGAACGAGCTGCCGAGCTGCGACTGCAATCCCTTGTCGATCGCGGCCACGTCGACGCCCGCGGCGCGCAGACGCGCCGCGAGCGCCGCGTCGTCGGCGACTCCGACCCGCAGGTGACTCAGGTCGACGAGCAGCGATACGCCGTCACGATCGCGCAACAGCGTCCGCTCACGCACGACGCTCGAGTCGCGCACGGCACCGTCGCGCCCGTCGAGCTCGCTCAGCACCGATGCCAGACCGGCGGAGCCGGTGAACGGCTTCGACAGCTCGATCGAAGCGCCACCATTGGAGGCGGAGCGCCACGACGACACCGTCCAGCCGTGCGCGCGTAGGTCATCGAGCGGAACATGGGGCATCGCGCTCGGAGAGCCGGCCAGCGCGACGCGCGCGTCGTGATCGAGCGTCACGCCCACCGTCACCGTGCCCCGGCCGTCGGCGTGCAGTGCGATCGCAACCGTCGCCGACGCGTGGCACCCCGCAAGCAGCAGCGCGCCGAACGCGCACGCGACAACGGCGGCGACCCGAGGCCGCCGCCGCGTCACAGACACTGTTGTGAAGGCTCGAATCAACCCTGCGTCAATCAGCCCTGTGCTGATCAACCCTCGGTCGAACCGCTCCCGGCCAGCTCGACCGGCGGCGGCTCGAAGCCTTCGACGGTACGGAACGTGATCTCGTCGTCGGCCACGTCGACGACGATGGTCTCGCCGGCGTGGAACTCCTTCCACAGGATCTTCTCCGACAGCGGGTCCTCGATGAAGCGCTGGATCGCACGCCGCAGCGGGCGGGCGCCGAGCGACGGGTCGTAGCCCTTCTTCGCGAGCAGGATCTTCGCCGCGGGAGTGAGCTCGAGCCCGAGGCCCTGGCCTTCGAGCTGGCCCTGCACCCGCTTGATGAGCAGGTCGACGATCTCGGTGACCTCGTCCTGGCTCAATTCGTGGAAGACGATGACCTCGTCGATGCGGTTCAGGAACTCAGGACG
Source organism: Acidimicrobiia bacterium (assembly GCA_038240075.1). Classification (GTDB taxonomy): domain Bacteria; phylum Actinomycetota; class Acidimicrobiia; order IMCC26256; family PALSA-610; genus DATBAK01. Next base: position 33,068 of record JBBSEC010000013.1, on the reverse strand, counting down.
GAAGCTGCGCTTCAGCTCTTCGTGCACCCGACCGCGCATGCGCTCGTAGGTGACGGCGTCGTCGGCCTTCACGAAGCCGACATTGGCCTTGCGCAGGTCGGCGGTGCCGAGGTTCGACGTCATGATGATCACGGTGTTCTTGAAGTCGACCGTGCGTCCCTGTGCGTCGGTGAGGCGCCCGTCCTCCAGGATCTGCAGGAGCGTGTTGAAGACGTCGGGGTGCGCCTTCTCGATCTCGTCGAACAGCACGACCGAGAACGGCTTGCGGCGGACGGCCTCGGTGAGCTGGCCACCTTCGTCGTACCCGACGTAGCCGGGAGGCGAGCCGACGAGGCGCGACACGGTGTGCTTCTCCATGTACTCCGACATGTCGAGCTGCACCATGGCCGTTTCGTCACCGAACAGGAACTCGGCCAGCGTCTTCGCGGTCTCGGTCTTTCCCACGCCCGACGGGCCCAGGAAGATGAACGATCCCGACGGACGCTTCGGGTCCTTGAGGCCGGCACGCGTGCGGCGGATGGCCTGCGACACCGCGTGGATCGCAGCGTCCTGGCCGACGACGCGCTTGTGCAGCTCCTCTTCCATGCGCAAGAGCTTCGCGGTCTCTTCCTCGGTGAGCTTGTAGACGGGAATGCCCGTCCAGAGCGCGAGCACCTCGGCGATCGATTCCTCGGTCACCTCGTTGAAGAGGTCGACACCCTCGGTGCGCCATTCGGCTTCCTTGGCCGCGCGCTGCTCGAGCAGCTCCTTCTCCTTGTCGCGCAGGTTCGCGGCGCGTTCGAACTGCTGCGCCTCGATCGCGGCTTCTTTCTCGCGCCGGACGCTCGCGATCTTGTCCTCGAGCTCGCGGTAGTCGGGCGGTGCCTGCATGCGACGGATGCGCAGACGCGAGCCCGCTTCGTCGATGAGGTCGATCGCCTTGTCGGGAAGGTGACGGTCGGAGATGTACCGGTCGGCGAGGTTGGCCGCCGCGACGATCGCCTGGTCGGTGATCGTGACGCGGTGGTGAGCCTCGTAGCGGTCGCGAAGACCCTTCAAGATCTCGATCGTGTGCGCGACGGTGGGCTCCTCGACCTTGATCGGCTGGAACCGGCGCTCGAGGGCGGCGTCCTTCTCGAGGTGCTTGCGGTACTCGTCGAGCGTCGTGGCGCCGATCGTCTGCAGCTCACCGCGAGCGAGCATCGGCTTGAGGATCGACGCCGCGTCGATCGCGCCTTCTGCCGCACCGGCACCGACGAGCGTGTGCAGCTCGTCGATGAAGAGGATGATGTCGCCGCGCGTGCGGATCTCCTTCAGCACCTTCTTCAGGCGCTCTTCGAAATCGCCGCGATAGCGCGAGCCTGCGACCAGTGCGCCGAGGTCGAGCGTGTAGAGCTGCTTGGCGTGCAGGGTCTCGGGAACGTCGTCCTCGACGATGTTCTGCGCGAGGCCTTCGACGATCGCGGTCTTGCCGACGCCGGGCTCACCGATCAGCACCGGGTTGTTCTTGGTGCGCCGGCTCAGCACCTGCATCACGCGCTCGATCTCCTTCTCGCGCCCGATGACGGGATCGAGCTTCTTGTCGCGCGCGAGCTGCGTGAGGTTGCGGCCGAACTGGTCGAGCACGAGTGAGCCCGACGGCTGGTTCTCCGACGGGCCCGCTCCGGGCGCGCCGGTGCCAGGGCTCTCCTTGCCACCCGAGTAACCGGACAGCAGCTGGATGACCTGCTGGCGCACGCGCGAGAGGTCGGCGCCCAACTTCACGAGCACTTGCGCGGCGACGCCTTCGCCTTCGCGGATGAGGCCGAGCAGGATGTGCTCGGTACCGATGTAGTTGTGGCCGAGCTGCAGCGCCTCGCGGAGCGAGAGCTCCAGCACCTTCTTGGCACGCGGCGTGAACGGGATGTGACCCGACGGTGCCGAACCGCCGTGGCCGATGATCTCTTCGACCTGCGCGCGCACGGCCTCGAGCGAGATGCCGAGCGACTCGAGCGCCTTGGCCGCGACGCCTTCGCCCTCGTGGATCAGCCCGAGAAGGATGTGCTCGGTGCCGATGTAGTTGTGGTTGAGGAGGCGGGCCTCCTCCTGCGCGAGGACGACCACCCGTCGGGCTCGGTCGGTGAAGCGCTCGAACACTCTTCCGCCTCTCGTGGGTCGTTCCCAGGGCGGACCAGCCGTCCCAATCCCATTCGGATTGGAGAACGCAGCCGGATGCCCGGGTCTCGTCATTCTATCGACCAGAACCCCCAGGACTTATGCGGAGGGAGCCTGGCGTGAGCGAGTCAGGGAGCCGTGCAACCGCTCCGAGTCGACGCTTCTTCCCCGGCCGTCCTAGCCTCCCGGCATGAGGCTCGTCGACGACCTCGGCCTCCTGGCGCTGCCGGACGACCTGCGCCGGGTCGAAGAGGCCCTCCAGGCTGCGGTCAGGGTCGATGACCGGTTCCTCGGCGATGTGGCCTCTCATCTGCTCGGGGCAGGGGGGAAACGGCTCCGGCCGACCCTCACGCTGTGCGCCGCGTACGCCGTGACCGGAGAGCAGGAACGGCCCGACGAGGCCATCACCGGCGGGGCGTCCGTCGAGTTGGTCCACCTCGGGTCGCTGTACCACGACGACGTGATCGACGAGGCGGAGACCCGCCGGGGCGTGCCCAGCGTCAACGCGCGGTGGAGCAACATCGTCGCGATCCTCTCGGGCGACTTCCTGCTGGCGCAGGCCTCCGCGCTGGCCGCGTCGCTCGGTGCCGACGTCGCCGGCCTCCTCGCCGCGACGATCGGGGAGCTGTGCCGCGGTCAGGTGCTCGAGCTGCAGTACCTGTTCAACGCGGCCCGGACCGAAGAGTCGTACTTCTCCGCGATCGAAGGCAAGACCGCGTCGCTGCTCGCGACCGCGGCCCGCATCGGCGGGATGGTCACGGCCGCGCCGGCGCCGACTCTCGACGCGTTGACCCGCTTCGGCAACCACCTCGGCATGTGCTTCCAGATCGTCGACGACGTGCTCGACGTGACCCGCACCGAAGCCGAGCTCGGCAAGCCGGTGGGCAACGACCTGCTCGAGGGCGTCTACACACTGCCCGTGATCTACGCGGTGCGCGACTCGAGTGAGCTCGCCGACCTGCTGGGGAGTGCGCTCGATCCTGAACGAATCGAGCGCGCGCGGCAGCTCGTCAGCACCGATGCCGTCGACGCGTCGATGGCCGTCGCACGCGCGCACGCGACGAAGGCCAGTGAAGCGCTCGCCGGCGCCGACGACCTCGATCCGTTCGTCTGCGAGCGGCTCGCGGCGCTCGTCAACACGCTGACTGGTCGCACGGCCTAGTTCGGAACGCGCGGTGACGTCTACGCGGTCGCGGCGATCTGGTTGCGGTCGGCTCCGTCGATCTCGTCGAGGAAGCGCAGCACAGTGTCGTTGAACGCGTTCGGCGCCTCGGCCATCACACCGTGGGCCGCACCCGAGACGACGACGAGACGCGATCCGGCGATGAGCTCCGCGAGCTCCTCGGCGTCGCCGACCGGCGTGAGCGCGTCTTGCGAGCCGGTAATGATGAGCGTCGGCGCGTGCACGTGCACGAGCTCTTCGCGCATCTCGTCGGGCGCCGCGAGAATCGCCTCGACCTGCGCGACGAACGGTTCCGGTGACGACTGCAGCACGACGCGTCCGAGCACGTTCAGGAGCACACCGAACCGACGATGAATGCGCGGTCCGACGAGCCAGGTGAGCGCGTCGCCCGACATCGCGCCCATGCCGTGCTCCGACACTTCTTTCGCCCAGTCGGCGAGCAGCTCACGGCGCCACTCGTGATGGCGGCACGCAGTACACGCGAGGGTCAGTGAGCGGACGCGATGCGGTGCGAGCGTCGCGATGATCTGCGCGAGGACACCGCCCATCGACGCGCCCATCACGTGCGCGGACTCGATGCCCTCCGCGTCGAGGCATGCGAGCGCGTCCTCCGCCATCTGGAAGAGCGAATACGGCCCCGCCGGCTTGTCGGAATGGCCGACGCCGCGGTTGTCGGGGGCGATGCAGCGGTGACGGCGTCCGAAGCGACCGCGCTGGAGCGCCCAACCACGCGCGTCGGCACCGAGGCCCTGGATCATCAGGACGGGCGTGCCGTCGCGACGACCGAAGGCGTCGTACGCGATCCGAATTCCGTCGGACGCGACTACCTCCGGCAACGACCCACCTCCGGCACGCGAGCCTCCCAGTCCCGTGAGCGTGGAGGCAAGGGTAGACGCTGGGTGACGGGCGTCCGACCCAACGCGAGAAACGCGTCAGCCGGCCGCGAGCCCCAGGGTCGGGCGCGACTCGTGCGCGGGCTCCTCGCCGCCGACGAGGGCGTCGACCGCGGCGCGCGCTTCTTCGGCCAGCTCGGCCGCTCCGAGCGGGTCGCCCGCGGCGTACGACGAGTCGAGCGCGATGTGCTCACCGATCAGGATCTTCCACGGCGCGATCGCGGTGCCGAACGGACCTCCGGGGATCACCGCGACGGGCAGGACCGTCCAACCCATCATCGCCTGCACCAACCGCAACGGCGGTGTGCCCGCGCCCGATCGCAACCACGTCGGAGCGAGGGGCACCGCGACGAGATGCCCGGCGCGCAGGCACGCGGTGAGGTCGTCGGGTGAGGCGCTCACCGATCCGAGCCGGCGCAGCAGGCCGCCGATGAAGGGGATGCCGGGCGTGCCGACGACCCGCAGGCGCCGGCCGACCTGACGGCGCACCGCGAGCGAGAACGCCGTCGGTTCGAGCACACCGAGCCCGCGATTCATCACGAACACCGCCGGCCCGGTCTCGGGAACGCGGTGCGCGCCTTCGACGCGCACGCGCAACAGCGCGTCGACGATCGGCGCGCTCGCGTCGCAGAGCTGTGGATCGAGGCCGAACGGATCAATCGGGTAACGACCGCCGAGCCGGCGGCGCAGCGCGTCGAGCAGACCTTCGGGATCCGACGTGCGGTCGGCATCGAGCCCGTAGGACGCGCTCTGGTTGACAGTGCTCATGCGACGGCCTTCGTGGGGGTGATGGACACGATGTCGGCCCATTCGTACAGCTCCGTGAGCACCTGTTGCGTGGGACGCGGCGGCGCGAGCCCGAGCACTTCGAGCGCGCGTTGTCCGGAACCGGTGCAGCCGTAGCGCAGGAGCTCGACAACGTGCGGCGCGATCGCCGCGCCGGCGAAGTCGACGGCGCGCGCGGCGAAACCCCACATTCCGGGAGCAACGGGCATCGGGATGCGACCACCGAGCCTGACCGCCTGCCACGGGCTCGCGGCATCGGCGCTGACGATGTTGAGCGGCCCGTCGTAGTCGGAGAGGAGCGCGCGCACCATGGCGACGCACGCGTCTTCAGGGTGCAGGAGCTGGAACGGCGGGTCGGAGGTTGCGGAGACCGGCACGACGGGCAGGCGCAGCAGACGACCGATCGGGCTCGGAACGTGCGAGCCGACCGTCGGTGCGAAGCGCAACGGCGTGACCGAGACTCCGTGCCGGCGCGCCAGACCCGCGGCAACCGCCTCGACCTGCAACAGGCTGACGCCGTACGGAGTGGCCGGCGCGGGCGGCACCGACTCGTCGGGCACCGCGACGGAGTTCCGTCCGCGGCCGTACACCTCGAGGCCGCTGCGCACGACGACCCGTTCGAGCTTGCCGGCGCGCGCGGCCGCCGAGAGCGCAACGACGGTGGAGAGCTCGGTGCGCTTCGCGGCGACCGCAGGATTCATTCGCGACGCGGGCTCGTAGACGCCGAAGTGCGCGACAGCGGTGGGCGCGAACTCGAGGACGAAGTCGCGCAGGCGGTCGCGCTGCATCGGGTCGATGCGGCGGAACGTGGCGCGGCGGAGCCGTCGGCGCGGCGGTACGAAGTCGACGCCTGCGATCTCGGTGACCGACGTCTCCTCTTCGAGCAGCTGCGAGACGCGCGTGCCGAGCTCGCCGCCCATCCCGGTGACGAGGACCCTCATGGCTCGATCACCTCGGTCGCTGGGTTCATTCGGTTTCCTCCGCACGCTCGTCGGACCGCGCTTCCGGCCGCAGCTGCGGGAAGAGCACGACCTCACGGATCGACGTCACGCCGGCCAGCAGCATGACGAGCCGGTCGATGCCGATGCCGAGGCCGCCACACGGGGGCAGGCCGTACTCGAGCGCGCGCACATAGTCATGATCGACCCATTGCGCCTCGGGATCACCCGCTTGCTTCAATCGAGCCTGGGCCTCGAAGCGCCGGAGCTGGTCGACGGGGTCGTTGAGCTCGCTGAACGCGTTGGCGAGCTCGCGGCCGCCGACGATGAGCTCGAACCGCTCGGTCAGCTCGGGATCACTCCGGTGCGGGCGGGCGAACGGCGACACCTCGCGCGGGTAGTCGCACACGAAGGTCGGGCCGACGATGCGCGCCTCGGTCGTCTTCTCGTAGATCTCGAGGATGAGCTTTCCCGAACGCCACATGGGCTCGTACGGGATGTCGAGCGCGTCGCAGTGCTTGCGCAGGTCTTCGACGGGCTGGCCCGGGTGCAGGTCGAGCCCCGCGTGCTCTTTCACCAGGTCGAGCAGTGTGCGGCGCTCCCACGGCGGCGCGAGCTCGAACTTCTGCCCGTCCCACTCGACGGCCGTCGTGCCCAGTGCCGCGAGCGCGGCGTCGGAGACGAGCTGCTCGGTGAGCACCATGATGTCGGTGTAGTCGACGAACGCCTCGTAGAGCTCGAGCATCGTGAACTCGGTGTTGTGCCGGGTCGACAGGCCTTCGTTGCGGAAGACACGACCCATCTCGAAGACCTTCTCCAACCCGCCGACGACGAGTCGCTTCAGGTAGAGCTCCGGCGCGATGCGCAGATAGAGGTCGATGTCGAGCGCGTTGTGGTGCGTCACGAACGGGCGCGCGGTGGCGCCGCCCGCGATCGGCTGCAAGACCGGCGTCTCCACTTCGACATACCCGCGCGCCACGAGATTGGCGCGTATCGCGGCGACCGCGGCGAAGCGGATCGCGAAGACGCGACGGGCGTCGTCGTTGGCGATGAGGTCGACGTAGCGCTGCCGGTAACGCGTGTCGACGTCGCTCAGACCGTGCCACTTGTCGGGAAGCGGTCGGAGCGCCTTCGAGAGCAAGGTGCAGGCCGCCACCTTGATCGAGAGCTCGCCGACCTTCGTCTTCATGACGATGCCTTCGACGCCCACCCAGTCGCCGAGATCGAGATCGCCGATGGCGTCGAACCCGGTCTCGCCGACGATCGACTTCGACACGAAGAGCTGCACGCTGCCGCTGCCGTCGCGCAGCGTGAGGAACACGAGCTTGCCCATTTGCCGACGCAGGAGCACGCGGCCCGCGACGCGCACGACGACGTCGGTCTCCTCGCCGTCGGCGAGCGAGTCGTAGCGCTCGTGCAGCTCGCCCGCGTTCGCGGTCCGGTCGAAGCGCAGCGGATACGGGTCGACGCCCGCGGCGCGCAGCGCGTCGACCTTCGCCATCCGCGCCCGCCTCTCGTCGGGAGCGCGTGCGTCAGTTGGTTCTTCGCTGGTCATCGGTTTCTCTCGAACACGATGCGGAGGCCGAACAGCGTGAGCCACGGCTCGTAGTGCGCGACGCTGCGGGTGTGCGGGCCGATGAGCTCGGCAAGGCCTCCGGTCGCGATCACGGTGCAGTCGCCGAGCTCGGCGCGAAACCGGTCGACGAGCGCGTCGACCTGTCCGGAGAATCCGTAGATCACTCCCGACTGGATCGACTCCACGGTCGACTTCCCGATCACGTGCTTCGGTTCGACGAGCTCGATGCGGCGCAGCCCGGCGGCGCGGCCGAACAGCGCGTCGAGCGAGATCTCGATGCCGGGGAAGATCGCGCCTCCGAGGTACTCGCCCTTCGCGCTCACGGCCTCGATCGTGGTTGCGGTGCCGAAGTCGACGACGATCGACGGACCGCCGTAGAGATCGAAGGCGCCGACCGCGTTCGCGATCCGGTCGGCCCCGACCTCCTTCGGGTTGTCGTAGAGGATCGGCATGCCGGTCCGGATCCCGGGCTCGATCACGAGCGCGGGGAATCCGAAGTACCGCTCGGTCATCTCACGAAGTGCCGCCGTGACCATCGGCACGCCGGACGAGATCGAGACGCCGGTGATGTTGGCGTCGAACGAGAACCCGTGGAAGCCGAGGAACTGCTGGATCATCAGCGCGAGCTCGTCGGAGGTGCGCTCCGAGACCGTCGCGATGCGCCAGTGGTCGACGAGCTCCGCGCCGTCGAAGAGACCGACGACGGTCTGGGTGTTTCCGGCATCGATTGCGAGCAGCATCGTCAACTCCCTGCGACGTCCGGACCGACGTCGAGCCCGATGTCGAGCACGCGAGCCGAATGCGTGAGCGCGCCGACCGAGATGTAGTCGGCGCCGGCCTCCGCGTAGGCGCCGACCAGCTCGAGCGGCACGGTGCCGCTCACCTCGATCTGCGCGGTGCCGCCGAGCCGCGCGACCGCCTCGCGAACCTGCTCGGGATTCATGTTGTCGAGGAGCACGATGTCGGGACCGGCACTCTTCGCTTCGACGACCTGCTCGAGGGAGTCGCACTCGACCTCGATGATCCGGTTCGGCCAGCGTGAGCGCGCGCGCTCGATCGCACCCGTGACCCCCAGGCCCACCAGATGGTTGTCCTTGATGAGCACGGCGTCGGAGAGTGATTCGCGGTGGTTGAAGCCGCCACCGGCGCGCACTGCCGCCTTCTCGAACGCGCGCAGGCCCGGCAGCGTCTTGCGGGTGTCGATGATGCGGGCCCGTCCGTGCGTCGCGCGGACGAAGCGACGAGTGATCGACGCGACACCGGACAGGTGCGTCATGAAGTTGAGCGCCACCCGTTCGCCCGTGAGGATCGACCGCAGCGATCCCTCGACGGTACCGATCTCGTCACCGGCCTCGACCGCTCCGCCGTCGGAGATGCGCCACTGCACTGCCAGCAGCGGGTCGACCTGATGGAACGTCTCGGTCGCCGCGGCGGTGCCCGCAACGACACCTTCCGTTCGCGCGACGAACCGGGCGCGGCCTTCGGCGTCGTCGGGGATGCACGCGACCGACGTGATGTCGCCGAGCACGCCGAGGTCTTCGGCAAGCGCCATCGCGACGAGCACGCGGACCGTGGCCGCCGGCGGGTCGAAGACGCTCACGACCGCGCCTCGTTCCGTTCACGCAGCGCGACGAAACGGGGCGCGTCGCCAGTCAGTTGCACATACCGGCCGCGCAGCGCTTCGTCGGTTGCAGGGAAGTCGGCGCGGGCGTGCGAACCACGTGACTCGAGCCGCGCGATCGCGCCCGCGACGATGGCCGACGCGACGGCGGTGAGGTTGGCGACTTCGTACGCGGCAACCGTCGGCGCGACCGATCCGCCCGCGCCTTCGTGCAGCGCCGCCAGCGACTTCGCGGCCAGCGCAAGGCCGTCGGCGTCGCGCACGACACCCACGTCGCTCGACATGCGCACCTCGATCGCCTCGCGCCGACGCGGGTCGACGGCCTCCGGCGTCTCCGGAGCGGTCGCCTCGGTCACCGGGCCGCTCGCGAGCAACTCCGACATCGCGCCCGTCGGATCAGGCCCGCGCTTGCCCTTCGTAATCGCGGCGACGACACGAGCGCCGAACACGAGACCGTCAAGCAAGGAGTTCGACGCGAGCCGGTTCGCGCCGTGCACGCCGCTGCAGGCCGCTTCACCGCACGTCCAGAGTCCCGGCAACGTCGTCGCGCCGTCGAGATCGGCGAGCACGCCACCCGACAGGTAGTGCGCCGCCGGCGCGACCGGAAGCCATTCGCTCGTCGGGTCGAGGCCGACGGCCTGACACGCGTTCCAGATCGTCGGGAAGTGCGACGCGAAGTCGTCGATAACGGTTGCGTCGAGCCACACATGGTCGGAGCCCTCGTCGCGCATGCGGAAGTGAATCGCGCGAGCGACGACATCGCGGGGTGCGAGATCGGCCAGCGGATGCTCGGAGCGCATGAAGGCGTCGCCCCGTCCGTCGCGCAACAACGCGCCTTCGCCCCGCAACGCCTCCGAGAGCAGCGGGCGCGGCATCGCGGGGTGATGCAACGCCGTCGGATGGAACTGCACGAACTCCATGTCGGCGCACGCAACCCGGGCTCGCAGCGCGAGCGCGATCCCGTCGCCGGTGGAGAGCGCAGGGTTCGTCGTGACCGCATAGCACTGGCCCGCGCCGCCGGTCGCGATGACGGTGTCGGTCGCGCGCACCTCGACCGGCTGCCCGGTCGGGTCGAGCGCGACGACGCCCGCGGCCTGCCCGCCGACAACGAGCAACGACAGCGCGAACCATCCTTCGCGGACTTCACAGCCCGACGCGACGGTGGCCGCGACGAGCGCGCGTTCGATCTCCGCGCCGGTGGCGTCACCGCCCGCGTGCACGACGCGCGCGAGTGAGTGGCCACCTTCACGAGCGAGCAGCCAGCGGCCGTCGTGATCGTCGAATCGCGCGCCGATCTCGGCGAGCTCGCGAACGCGGTCGGGCCCTTCGCGCACGAGCACGTCGACCGCGGCTTCGTCGCACAGGTCGGCGCCGGCGACGACGGTGTCGCGGAAATGCAGCTCGGCGGAGTCAGGCTCGGCGAGCGCCGCGGCGACGCCGCCCTGCGCGTAGCGGGTCGCGGAGTGCGAGAGCTCGCCCTTGGTGAGCACGAGCACCGAACGGCCCTCGGCTCGCGCGTGCAGCGCGGCCGTGAGGCCCGCCACGCCGCTTCCGAGCACCAGCAGGTCGGTCATGAGCCCTTGAGACTAGGGCGGAACGTCCCGAGATCGACACTGATAGACGACCCCGCCACCGAGAGGCCGACGTTGTCGATCAGACGGGTCCCGCCGAGGCGCGCCGCGACCGCGACGAGGACGTCGCCGTCGATGTCGGTGATCGGCGCGATCGTCGCCGCGTCGCGCACCTCGACGTACTCGAGCTCGATGTCGGGCTCGCTCGCGACGAGCGCGCGGATCGTGCCCGCCAGCGTCTGCGGATCGCGTTCGCCCGCGACCACGGCGTCGGACGCGGCGCGCAGGGACCGGAACAGGACCGGCGCGGCACGGCGGTGCTCGTCCGACAGGTAGGCGTTGCGGCTCGACAGCGCGAGCCCGTCGGCTTCGCGCATCAGCGGGCACCCGATCACCTCGACGGGCAGATCGAGATCGGCCGTCATGCGTTTCACGACCGCGAGCTGTTGCGCGTCCTTGCGGCCGAAGTAGGCGCGGCTCGGTCCGACGATGGAGAACAGCTTGCTCACGACGGTTGTCACCCCGTCGAAATGACCGGGTCGATGGGCTCCGCACAATCCGTCGGTCAAACCGGACACGTGCACGGTCGTGGCCGACGGTTGCGGATACATCTCTGCGACGCTCGGCGCGAACACGACGTCGACGCCTTCGTGGGTGCACGCTTCGAGATCACCCGCGAGGTCGCGGGGATACCGGCCGAGATCCTCCCCTGGCCCGAACTGCAGTGGATTGACGAAGATGGTCACCACGACGAACGCGGTCTCCGCGCGCGCGGCCTGTATCAACGACCGGTGGCCGTCGTGGAGGTATCCCATCGTCGGCACGAGCCCGACGGTGCGTCCCGATGCACGCGCCTGATCGCATGCGTCGCGTAACGCGACGATCGTCTCGATGAGCGCGGACATCGCACCTCTCTCGTTCCGGTCCGCCCGACCGGAGGGACAGGGAGGTGCCGGACGGTCGGTCTCGGTGCCGTACAGGGTGCGTGAGCTTAGACCTCGTCCCCCGCATCATCGCCCTGGTCGCTGCTCTGGAGGTCGGCGAGCAGGCGGTCGAGGGCGTTGTCGCGGGTGTCGGCGAGCCGGGCCGCCTCCCGGGCCAGGGCGCGGTACGCGTCGCGCTCCGATGGCGGGAGCTCCCGTAGGTGGTCGGCAACGGTCGCGAGGTCGCCGCGCGCGACCGGCCCGGTCAGCGCGGCGCGCGCACCGAGCCCGAACACGTTGGCGAGGCTCGCCTCGGCAAGCGGCGCGAAGGCGGCGAACGGGATGCCGGCCGCGGCGGCGAGGCGCTCGACCTGACCGAGCAGCGCGACGAGATGGTTCGACGCCACCACCGCGGTCGCGTGGTAGCGCGCGCGCTGGTCGTCCGCGACCGTGAACGGCCGCAGCTCGAGCGCGGCGGCGAGCTCCTCGACCTGCGGGTCACCGGCGATTGCCGCCCAGGACCCCGGGAGGCGTTCGAGCCCCATGCTCACCGACGGCAGCGACTGGAGCGGATGCAGCGCGCCGACGCGGACGTCGGGCCGCAACGCGAGCATCGGCGCGAAGGCGTCGACTCCGCGCGAGCCCGCGAGATGCACGACGAGCGCGTCGCGCCGCAGCGAGGGAGCGACCGCGACGGCAGTTGCTTCGATCGCGGCGTCGGGAGTGGCGATGATGACGATCGACGCGCCGCGTCCGGCCTTCGAGACGAGCACCGGCGCGGCGTCGAGGCACGCGGCGGTGGTGACGGTCGAGGGCGCGTCGGGCGCGCGGCCCGCAACCGCGGTCGCCTCATACCCGCGAGCGACGAGCGCCAGCGCGATCGTTGCGCCGGCGCGTCCGGGACCGATGAGGGCGAACGTTGCCCCACTGTTGCCGTCGGTCACGGGCTCCTGCCGTCGTCAGGTGGTGGGGCCGATCCGCGACCCGCACCCGCAGGTCACCGTACCGCGCCGACGACCGCGGGGAATCCCACGCAGGGCCGGTTCACCGGCGTGGAACCTGGTTCAGTGGCGTGATCGGCGCCTCGCCCGCGAGCACCGCGAGGATGTTGCGGCAGCAGAGCTCGACCATCGCCGCGCGCGCCTCGGCCGTCGCCGAGCCGAGGTGTGGGAGCAGCACCACGTTGTCGAGATCGGTGAGCCCGGGAGCGAGGTGCGGCTCGCGTTCGAAGACGTCGAGGCCGGCCGCGGCGATCCGGCCCGACTGCAACGCCTGCACGAGCGCGGGCTCGTCGATCAGCGGGCCGCGAGCCGTGTTGACGAGAATCGCCCCCGGCCGCAGCCGGGCCAACGCGGCCGCGTCGATGACGTGGCGGGTCTCGGGCGTCGAAGGGGCGTGGAGCGCGAGCACGTCGGACTGCTCGAGTAACTCGTCGAAGGTCACCGCGCGCGCACCGAGCTCGGTCTCCACAGCGGCGTTGCGCGTGCGGTTGGTGTACACGATCGACATCGAGAAGCCGCGCGCCCGGCGCGCAACGGCCGCGCCGATCTTGCCCATGCCGAAGATGCCCAGCGTCTTGCCGGTCAGCGACGCGCCGAGCAGTTTGGTCGGGCTCCACCCGGCCCAGTCGCCGCGGCGCACGAGCGAGTCGCCTTCGACGACCCGGCGCGCGGCCGAGAGAATGAGCGCCCACGTGAGATCCGCGGTCGCGTCGGTCAGCACGTCGGGCGTGTTGGTCACGACGACTCCACACGCGGTCGCGGCGGCGATGTCGATATTGTCGTATCCCACCGCGAGGTTCGCGACCACGCGCAGCTCCGGAGCCGCGTCGAGAAGGTCCGCGTCGACCCGTTCGGTGAGCAGGCAGAGCAACGCCTGCTTGCCGCGCACCCCGGCGAGCAACTCGTCGCGTGCCGGCGGCCGATCATCGGGCTGCTGCTCGACCTCGAGCCCTGCCGCGACGAGCATCGCGGTTCCCGGTTCGGGAAGCGGGCGCGACACGTACACGGCACTCATTCGGCTCCAACCTCCGGCATGACCCCGCCTCCGGTCTGCGCCTGGCTCTTCATTCGGCTCCAACCTCCGGCATGACCCCGCCTCCGGTCTGCGCCTGGCTCTTCATTCGGCTCCAACCTCCGGGAGGGTCAGCGAGTCGGAGACGGGCGTGACTCCGGGCCAGCCGGCGGTCGGCACGTCGACGAGGTCGGGGGCGACATCGTGCAGGGGGGCCAGGACGAACCCCCGTTCCCACATGCGCGGATGCGGGACGACGAGATCAGGATCATCGATCTTCGCGTCACCGACGAGGAGGACGTCGACGTCCAGTGTGCGCGGCCCCCAGCGTTCGCCGCGCACTCTGCGGGCGGTGCGCTCCGCGTCCTGCGCGACCGCCAGCAACTCGCGCGCGGGCAGCGCGGTGTCGATCGCGACGACAGCGTTCAGATAGCGACCCTGATCGGGACCGCCGACCGGATCGGTCTCGTACACACGCGAAACCGCGACGACCGCGACGCGCGCCGTGGCCGCCAGCGCGTCGACCGCGCCCTGCAGGTACGCGACCCGGTCTCCGAGATTCGACCCGAGCGCGAGGTACGCGCGTGTCGCGCTCACCGTTGGATGCGAACCGCGACGTGATCGACCTCGACCGGCACCGGCGGCTGCAGCTTCCTGACCTCGACGACCACGCCCGTGACGCGCGGATCGACCGTGCACACCTCCGCGATGCGTGTCGCCAGCCGTTCGAGGAGCTGATAGCTCTCGGAAGCGACGACCCGGCTGACGGCTTCGCACACGACGCCGTAGTCGACCGTGTCGGCGAGGTCGTCGGTCGTCCCCGCCTGTGCGAGGTCGACGTGCAACTCGAGGTTCACCTCGAAGGGTTGCGGCCGCACCCGTTCTTCGGGGAGCACGCCGTGCACACCGTGCTCCCGGAGACCCGGAATCAGAATGCGATCCACCGTTACGAACGCGGTGTGCGATGGAGGTTGTCGGAGAGGGTGACGGCCACCATCTCGCGGCCGTCGGCTCCGAGGTTCCGACCGGTGATCTTCTCGATCACGGAGATCGCGTGCGGGCCTTCTTGCACGAGCCCCGCGTAGACCAGGTAGCCCGCGAGCACTCCGAGCACCCGATCGCCGAACTCTTCGTGGTGCAGGAACACCTTCTCGGCCGGATCGTCGAGCCACTTCGTGAGGTGCTCGTAGATGTCGCGCAGCCGCTGGGCCATCTCGTCGTGCCGGCCGAGCGGCAACCGCTCGTAGACGAGCTCCGCTTCTTCGTAGGCGTGGAGGTTGTGTGGCGAGTCGAGGAGCGACACCACGCGCGTGAAGCCGTGCGACTTGAGCCAGATCAGCTCTTCCTGGCGGCGCACCTTCCGGTGGTTGCGCGCGAACCCGCCGGGACGCTCCGCCGCGGCCAGCCGGTCCTTGATGATCCAGCAGAAGAAGCGGGGCTGCAGACCCTGCGCCCACCGCCCGCGCAGCGTCATGCCGCGACGCCCGTCGCCGTGGCGCGCGCCATCACGTCGAGCAAACGCGCCGCACGCGCCGAGCTCGCAACGTCGTGGACCCGCACGATGCGCGCACCCTGGGTGAACGACCATACCGACGTTGCGAGCGTGGCGTCGTCGCGATCGTCGGTCTGCGTCGCGCCGGTGAGCCGGGCAAGGAAGCTCTTTCGCGACGCGCCGACCATCACGGGGACCCCGACCGCGGCAACGACGTCGCCCAGTCGCGCGAGCAGCTCGAGGTTGTGGGCGCCCGTCTTGCCGAATCCGATCCCGGGATCGGCGATCACCGCGCCGGCGCGCACACCGGCCGCGCGGGCGGCGTCGAGGCGCAGGTTCAGCCACTCGGCGACTTCACGCGTGACGTCGTCGTAGTGCGGAGCGTGCTGCATCGTGCGGGGCTCGCCCTGCATGTGCATGACCACGAGCGCGGCGCCCGCGTCGGCGACCACGCCGTAGAGGTCGGGATCGCCGAGCCCCGCGGTGACGTCGTTCACGATTGTTGCGCCGCAGCGCAGTGCCGCGGCCGCGACCGGCGCCTTGCTCGTGTCGATGCTGACCGGCACCGAGCCGTCGGCGGCCAGGGCCTCCACGACCGGAAGCACGCGCCGCAGCTCCTCCTCGAGGGCGACCGGCTCGGCGCCGGGTCGGGTCGACTCCCCGCCGATGTCGACGATCGCGGCTCCCGCGGCGACGAGGTCACGCCCGTGCGCAACGGCCCGGTCGGTGTCGAGGAAGCGGCCGCCGTCGGAGAACGAGTCGGGGGTCACGTTGACCACGCCCATGACCGACATATCGGGCAAATCAACCACCGAGAACGGCCTGGGCACGGGCGGAGGTTAGCCCGCGGGTCCCGGCGTTCCGGTGCGGAACCAGCCGATTTCTACGAGCTTCGGTGCGTCGGGAGGCCCAGGATCGACAGCGCTTCGGCGCGGGTGGCCGGGTTGGCCTTGAACATCCCCCGGACCGCCGAGGTGACCGTGATCGAGCCCGGCTTGCGGACGCCGCGCATCGACATGCAGAGGTGCTCGGCCTCGATGAGGACGAACGCGCCACGAGGGGCGAGCGCGGTGACGATCGCGTCGGCGATCTGGGTCGTGAGCCGTTCCTGCACCTGTGGGCGTTTCGCGAACCCGTCGACGAGCCGCGCCACCTTCGAGAGCCCCGTGATCCGGCCGTCGGCACCGGGGATGTACGCGACGTGCGCGCGGCCGTGGAACGGAAGCAGATGGTGCTCGCAGAAGGAGTACATCGGGATGTCGCGCACCATGACCATCTCGTCGTGGTCGGCCTCGAACGTCACCGTGAGATGGTGTGCGGGGTCCTCGTGCAGTCCGCTCGCGATCTCGCGGTACATCTCCGCGACACGGTGGGGCGTCCGAGCGAGCCCGTCGCGATCGGGATCCTCGCCGATCGCGAGCAAGAGCTCCCGGACGGCCTTCTCGATGCGGGGCCCGTCGATGCCGTCGCGCACGCCGGCGTCGGCGTCGCTCACATCTCCTCCCCGCCGGGGAGGTACTCGACGACGTACGGGAGATTGCGATAGCGCTCGGCCGCGTCGAGGCCGTATCCCACGACGAAGACCGGCGGGATGCGGAAACCCGTGTACCGGAGGTCGGGGTCGTTGCGCTGCAGGCCCTCCTTGACGAGGAGCGCGCAGACGTCGAGCGAAGCCGGACCGCGTGCGAGAAGGTTCTTGCGCAGGTACGAGAGCGTGAGGCCCGAGTCGACGATGTCTTCGACGATCAGCACGCGCCGACCCGTGAGGTCGATGTCGAGGTCCTTCACGATGCGGACGACTCCGCTCGTGCGCGTCGCCGATCCGTACGAGGAGACGGCCATGAAGTCGAACTCGACCGGCAGGTCGATCGAGCGCGAGAGATCGGCCATGAACATGAACGCGCCCTTGAGCACGCCGACGAGCAGCGGCGGCTCGCCCGCGAAGTCGCTCGTGATCTCCTTGCCGAGTTGCGCGACGCGCTGCTGCACCTCGTCGGCGTCGACGAGGACGCGGCCGAGATCGGGATCGTTCATCAGCTGTGATCTCGGTCCGACACGGTCATCCAGAGGAAGCGGCGCGTGCGCGAGGTGACGCGCACCCGGTCGTCGATACGGTACCCGACGACCCAGACGACGCCACCCGAGGCCGCGGTCGCGACGATCTGCGCAGAGTCCGAGCGCACCAAGTGATCCGAGCGCCGTTCGGAGGTCTCTGCCCGCACGGCCGCGATCGGCTTCGTTCCCCGGAGGCCGAGCGGGGCGAAGCGCTCGCCGGGGCCCGCGAGCCGCAGCCACGCGCGATCCCCCACCGTGTCGGCGTCGACCACGCAGGTCTCGAGGCCGTCGGGCCAGGTCACCGGAGCGGCGTGCTCGATCCACGACTCGATCGCCAGGGATCCCGACTCGGCCGTGCCCGGCAACGCGAACTCGACGGGAGCCGCCGCCGCCGCCGGCTCCGAGGTCAGGGATGGCCGCTCGAGCACGATGCGCCCGCCGCGCCGGACGACCCTGCGCCCACCGGCGAGCTCCACCGCGCGGCGCTCGCCGGCAACGACGGCGAGCAGCGAGTCGATCGTGGCCAGCGCCGGAGGAGGACCGCCGAGCCAGATCCGCAGCGCGCGCCGCGCGATTGCGGGCTCGAGCGCGGCGAGCTCACGAACCGCCGGCGGGTCGCCGGCGGCCGCGAGCGCGCGGGTCGCGAGTGCGTCGAGCAGATCCGACTCGTCGCGCATCACTTCGGCTTGACGGGCGAGGAGCGCGCGGAGATCCCGGTGCGCGCCGGCCTCGAGGAGCGGGAGCACTTCGCGGCGCAGCCAGACCCGCCGGAACCGGGTGTCGCCGTTCATCGGATCGACGACTGGCGCGAACTGCAGCCGCGCGCAGATCTCGAGCGTGTCGCGTCGCCGCAGACCCAGGAGCGGCCGCACGATCGCCCCCTGCCGCGCGGCCATCGCCGCGAGGCCGGCAGATGCCGAGCCGCGCAGGAGGTTCAGGAGCACGGTCTCGGCCTGGTCGTCGGCCGTGTGGCCGACCAGGACCACCGACGCGCCCGACTCCGCACGCGCCTGCTCGAGTGCGGCGTAGCGGGCATCGCGTGCGCGCGCCTCGAGGTTCGCCCCGGCCGCGAACGTGACGCGCGACCGCGTCGCGGCAACACCAAGTCGCTCCGCGGCGGCGGCGACGATCGGGAAGTCGGCATCGGACCCGGGCCGGAGGCCGTGATCCACATGGACCGCGACGGCCGCGCAACCGGCACCCGCGGCCAGCGCGAGCAACGCCAACGAGTCGGCTCCACCCGAACAGGCCACGATGACCGGCGCGCCGGACACCGCGAGCTCGTCGAGCAGGGGCAGATGCTCCAGCCACGTTCTCAGTGACGTTCGGAGTGACGTCATCTCCGACGCCACGGTCGGGCCCTACCCGGCGATGGCGCCGCGCGCGGCGGGGGTGGCCGAGACGCGTGCGAGCCAGGCGTGCGGATCGTCGAGCTCGGGAACCGTCGGGAGCGACGCCTCGTCGCGCCAGGCCGCGTCGAGCGCGCTGATGCCGGCGGCCGCCTCGACACCGCGCACGAAGCGCTCGCCGACCTCGTACTGGCGCATCTTCGCCTCGATGCCCAGCAGCTTCTGGAACTGGCCGCCGACACCGCGTTGCTGCCGGCGCGTGTGCAGCACCCGCGCCATGCGCTCGGCGCCGTGCACGTGACGGTTGCCGAGCTCGTTCATCACGTAGTTGCCGTGTCCTTCGAGCAACGACATGAGGGCCTGCACCCGACCCAGGAACTCCTGCTGCTTCGGTGATGCGAACAGACCGACCAGACCACCGTCGTCGAGCGGGTTCCGTCCGGCCCGCAGCGCGTCGGCTGCGCGCCCTATCGCGCGCAGCAGCACCGCCGGATCGGGATCGACGATCGACAGCGATCCCTGCACGAGCGACAAGAAGTAGTCGCGCATCCACGGCACGCCGGTGAACTGGGCGCGGTGGGTGACTTCGTGAATCGCGATCCAACGCCGGAAGTCGAGCGGCCGGAACGCGAAGCGCTTCTCGAGCGCCAGGATGTTGGGCCCGACGTAATAGACCGCGTCGCCGTCGTCGGCACCGGGCTCGTCGGGAACGAGCAGGTCGTACTGGCCGAGCACGCGTTGCGAGAGGTAGCCGAGCAGCGAACCGACCTCGACGCCGGCGACCTTCCGGCCGACGGGCGCGATCGGGCTCTGCGCGAGCCGCTCGCCGAGCTTGTCGGTGAGCGGGGCGAGCATGTGGCGCATCGACGTGACGTTCGCCTCGACCCAGCCGGCGCGGTCGAGCACCGCGGCCTGCGCGCGTCCCGGTGCGCGCAGCCCGGTGAAGTCGGCGACGAGATCTTCGGCTTCGGTCGTGACGACCGCGAAGTCGCGCGACAACGAGGCTCCGAGATACGACGACGCGATTTGATCGCGTCCTGCAACCAAGCGGGCGACGCGCATCGCGGTCGACCAGTCGACCGGCTCCGGCCGCGACCCCGCGTCGGTCCGGGGCGCCGGTTCGAGCGCCCCGGGTGCGTCACTCACTTCGTGGGCGACCTTTGGTCTCGAGGCGACCGACCTTGATCCAGTAGCCCACGGCGAGCTGCACGAGCGATGCCGCGGTGACGAGCGCGAGCACCGGTGCGATCCAGAAGTGCCACGGCTTCGCGTGGTTCCGATCGAGGTACATGAAGACGGCGAGCGCCGCGGAGCCGAGTGCGAGGACGACCCCACCGGCCATGCCCATGATTTCCGAAGGTTTCACCGGTACCGCTCCTCAGGTCCCGCGACGTGCATCCCGGGAGATGTTAGAGGGGCGGGGAGCCCCCGACGGAACGGCCCTTCAGGGCGTGAACGGCCCAGCGCTCGACCCGAGATCGGGCCCGAAACCGAGGGCCTGCGCAATCCGGTTCCGGAGTGCGTCGGGAACGTCTTCCGAGCACTTCGAGATGATGACCCGGCGCAGCTCCACCTCGAAGGAGAAGCCCTGGAGACACGGCGGGCACTCGTCGAGGTGCCGTGTGATCGCGACCCGCTTCCACATGGTGAGCTCGCCGTCGAGGTACGAGTACACCTGAAGGATCGCCTTGTCGCAGTCCATCCGGACCTAGCTCCCTGTCGTGCTCTCGACGGGCCGCAGGTTGTGCTCCCCGGCGAAGTCCCACAACCGCTTCTGGAGAAGCTTTCTTCCGCGATGGATGCGACTCATCACCGTTCCGATGGGAACGTCGAGGATGTCGGCGATCTCTTTGTAGGAAAAACCCTCGATGTCGCAGAGGATGACCGCCATCCGGAATTGCTCGGGAATCGACTCGAGCGCCTCCTTGACCTCGGCGTCGGGGATCGCGTCGAGCACCTCGGTCTCAGGGGTGCGGGTGGCGTCCACGGCCTCCAGGCCGCCGAGCCGCCGGAACAGGTAGAAGTCCTCGGTGTCGTCGAGATCGACCTGCTCGGGCCGCCGCTTCTTGGCCCGGTACTGGTTGATGTACGTGTTCGTGAGGATCTTGTAGAGCCAGGCCTTGAGGTTCGTGCCCTCTTTGAATCCGCCGAAGCCCCGGTACGCGCGCAGGTACGTCTCCTGCACGAGGTCTTCCGCGTCGGTCGGATTCCGCGTCATGCGCATCGCGGCCGCGTACAAAGCCGACATAAACGGCATTGCGAGCTCGGCGAACGCCGCCTGATCGGACATGAGGCAAGGCTACAACCGCGACCCCGCGGTCACCGCTCCGGAGACTGGCCCGCCATCTCGGCCGCTCGCGTCAGCCAGTGCGCGGGATCGCCCTCGTGGTAGCAGTGCTCCGACGGCTCGATCTGGTCGAGGAAGCCGCGGTAGACGACTGCCTGGCGCAGGGCGGCCACCGGCTCGATGAGCGCCGCCGCCCGACGCGGGTCGGAGCCTGGACCGCGCTCGAGCCACTCCCCCGCCCACGCGCTCATGAGCGGACCCGCGCGATCGGCATCGAGCGTCCGGAGCATGGCGGGAACGTCGAGGAGCGGATGCCCGACGCCGCAGTCGCCCCAGTCGAGCAGCACGAGATGCGCGTCGTCGCCGCGCAGGTTGCCGGGATGGAAGTCGCCGTGCACGAGTGTCATCGGCAACCCGCACGCGTCGATGGCCGCGCAACGATCGTCGAACCCGGCAAGGAGCGCGTCGAGCACTCGGACGTGGTCGCTGTCGAGCTCGTGTCGGTGGCGGTCGAAGACATCTTCGATGCGCCGGCGCAGCGCGGGCCAACGCCAATCGGGAAGACCGAGCGCGAGGAGCTCGTCGGCGCGATCGCGCACGCGGTGCTGAATCGCAACGAGGATGTCGACCGCGCGCACGAGCGTCGGGAGCTCGGCGTCGTACTGGTCGTCGCCCGCGATGTCGTCCATGAGGACCCGACCGTCGGCCCACGCGAGCAGCGGCGGCAGCGAAGAATCGGCAAGCCATTCGATGATGCGGCCTTCGTGCGCGAAGAACGGGGGCACGCTCTTCAGCCAGGCGGTCCCGATGGTCGTCGGGATCGACCAGATGCTCGAGAGGTTCCAGCTGCGCATCTGCTGCGGTCGGCCCGCGACCTCGCGCCCACAGTCGGCGAGCGCTCGTTCGGCCCACTCGAGCTCACGCGCGGGTCCGCCCGGGCGCGCCCACGGGAGGCGCAGTGGATGATCGTCGAGTGCGGTCGCGGCGGTTCGTCGATCCGTCGCACGCAGGTCGGGCGGTACGGCACCGTGCAACTCGGCGGCGTAGACGGCGGTTCCGCCCATCTTCCACTGGTTCTCCGGATCCGCTTGCGCGTGCAGCAGGCGCAGCACGGTGATGTCGGCTCCGCGTTCGCGCCGCGCCGCATCGACGACCTCCGCCGCTTCCGACCACCACGGAAGGGCGACCGAGAACGGAGCGAGCGCGCCGACGATGGAGCCGTCGCCGGTCTGCAACACGAGCGTGACCTCGCGGCCGTCGCTCACGACACCCGCAGTCGCTTCGCGGCCGTGCGGTCGATATCCGTCATCGAAGTCCCCCTGGGCGATCAGCGGATGTTCCCGGATGCAGCGGCGATCAAGTCTTGGTCCACAATGGGACCGTGAACGACACCCCCCGGGTCGCGAACCCATCAGTCACGAACGCATCCGCCATCATCGCCGAAGACCTCGGCAAGAGCTTCGGTACGGTCGAAGCGCTCAAGGGCGTTTCGTTCGACGTGCCCGTCGGTACCGTGCTCGGCCTCCTCGGCCCCAATGGTGCAGGCAAGACGACCGCGGTGCGCATCCTGACGACGCTCCTGCGCCCCGACCGCGGTCGAGCGACCGTGCTCGGCCTCGACGTGACGCGCAACGCGCAGGAAGTGCGCGCATCGATCGGCCTCGCGGGTCAGTACGCGGCCGTCGACGAGAACCTCACGGCGCGCGAGAACCTGCGCCTCGTCGGCCGGCTCACGCAGGTGCCGAGCAACGAGCTGCCGCGGCGGATCGACGATCTGCTCGAGCGTTTCGACCTCGTCGAAGCGAGCGACCGGTTGCTTCGACACTTCTCGGGCGGCATGCGCCGGCGCCTCGACCTCGCAGCCGCGCTCGTGCACGAACCGCCCGTGCTCTTCCTCGACGAGCCCACCACCGGGCTCGACCCCACGGGCCGTACCGAGCTGTGGAAGGTCATCCAGGGGCTCGTCGGCGCGGGGACGACCGTGCTCCTCACGACGCAGTACCTCGAAGAAGCCGATCAGCTCGCCGACCGCATCGTGGTCATCGACCACGGAACGGTGATCGAAGAGGGAACGTCGGCCGAGCTCAAGTCGCGCATGGGCGCAACCGTGATCGAAGTGGGCTTCCCCGACGTTGCCGCGGTCGCGGCTGCGGCCGGTCGGCTCAGTCCGATCGGCGAGGTGAAGACCGACGGGAAGTTGTTGCGCGTGAATGTCACCACCGGCGCGACCGCGATGCTCGAGACGGTTCGGATTCTCGACGCCGCGCAGCTCACGCCGACGACGATGATCCTGCGCGAGCCCACCCTCGACGACGTGTTCCTCGCGCTCACCGGTCATGCCGCGGAGGAGAAAACCGAAGCAACCGACGGGGATGCCCCCCAGTCCCGACGCGCCGCCCGGAGCCGTACATGACCACCACTCAGGCCCCCGTCTCGACTCCGGCAAGCAGCCCGTTCGTCCTGCGCACGGTCCGGCCCAAGCCGGTCGCCGACGCGATCACGATCGCGTGGCGAAACCTGCTGAACATCCGCCGCAACCCGCAGTTGCTCGTGTTCGCGACGATCCAACCCATCGTCTTCGTCTTGATGTTCCGCTACGTGTTCGGTGGCGCGATCGTCGTACCGGGCGTGAAGCACTACGTCGACTACCTGATGCCGGGCATCTTCGTGCAGACCGTCGTCTTCGGCTCGCTCACCACGGGTGTGGGCCTCGCGGACGACCTGCAGAAGGGACTCATCGAACGCTTCCGTTCGTTGCCGATGGCGCGATCCGCCGTGCTCGTCGGCCGCACGCTCGCCGACCTCGTGCGCAACATCTTCGTCGTGCTGCTGATGGCCGCGATGGGCTTCATCGTCGGCTGGCGCGTGCACACCAACGTGTTGGCGCTGCTCGCCGGACTCACCCTCGTCGTCGCCTTCGCGTACGCGCTCTCGTGGGTCTTCGCGATCGTCGGGATGTCGGCACCGAACGGCGAGACCGCGCAGGCGGCGTCGTTCCCGCTCCTTGCTCCACTCGTGTTCGCTTCGTCGGCGTTCGTCGGTCTGAAATCCATGCCCGGTTGGCTCCAGGCATTCGCCAGCCGTCAGCCGGTGTCGATCGTCGTCAACGCGGTCCGTGCGCTCACCTTCGGCGGCCCGACGAAGACCTACCTGATCGAGTCGATTGCATGGATCGCCGCGATCATCGCGGTCTGCGCACCGCTCGCCGTCGCGAAGTACCGGCGTTCGGTCTGACGCGCACGTCCGAAGGGCCGTTTACGAGTTAGAGAAACGGCGAGACGGCCCATCCGAGCGGGTTCTGGAAGTAGCCCGTCGGCACGATGCCGATCCCGGAGTTGACGCTCGTCGACGCGACGCGCCCGTCGCCCAGGCTGATCGCGACGTGACCGTCGGCGCTCGTGCTGTAGAAGACGAGCGCACCCCGAGGTGCGTTCTGCCAGTCGAGGTGCTTCACGGGCTGCGCCAGCCAGTTGGCCCGCGCCGTCGGGTAACCCTGCTGCAGGCCGAAGGCGAGCTCGACCGCGTACTCGCACTGTCCGGTGTAGATGTGCTGGCCGACGCGAGCCGTGAACCACGCGATGGCCGCTTCGATCTTCGGGTTCGTCGCCGGCTTCGTTGCGAGCCAGTAGCCATCGTCGGCCGGATCGGCGGCAACGCCGATTGCGGTTTGCGACGAGGGCAACGCGACGCGACTGAACGGCTGCGCGCCCGCAGCGTCACCGAAGCCGGTGGCGGTGCCGTCGGCGGTGGCGATCCAATAGCCCGCGCCGCTCGGCGTCGCGGCCATCCCGACGACCGGTTGCGCGCCGGCCGCCGACGCCTTCGAACCGTGGTACCCCGCGTCACCGAACGAGAACAATCCGCCGTCACTCGCCACGAACCAATACCCATGACCCGACGGCGTCGCCGCCATCCCCACGATCGGACGATTCAAACGCAACGCGCCCGTCGACCCGAAGAAACTCGCGTCGCCGAACGAGAAGATCCCACCATCACTCGCCACCAACCAATACCCATGACCCGACGGCGTCGCCGCCATCCCCACGATCGGACGATTCAAACGCAACGCGCCCGTCGACCCGAAGAAACTCGCGTCGCCGAACGAGAAGATCCCACCATCACTCGCAACGGACCAGTAGCCGTGACCCGATCGCGTTGCCGCGATACCGACGATTGGTTGCGCGAGCGCGAGCGCGCCGGTCGACCCGTAGAACGCGGCGGCACCGTACGCGTACACGTTCTGAACGGGTGGATCTGCCGCACGCGCACTCGATATCGGTGTCGAAACCGTGGCGATCCCCGTCGCAATCATCACGAGTGCCGACAGCACGGGAACGAGAAATGGCTTTCGCAAGGTTCGGATCACGGACGAGAGAGGTTAGGTGCAACGCCCGTGCGCGCGGAACCGAACGCTCACATCGTTGGCGCCTCAACAGATTGACGCGAGCGTTTCGTTTGCAGGCGCGAAATAGAACGATCCGCTCGACGGCCGCGAAAACTCCAACAATCGGTCCGAAAGACCGTCACCACTTGTCCCGAACATGCGCGCCAGCATGATGTCGAATCGGCTGATTTCGGCACTGAAAGCGATGAAGAACAGACCGAGCTCGGAGACGGTTCCGAACGGCACGCTGCGACGGAAGATCTCGAGCTCGTCGCCGTGTTCATCGTCGACGACGACGCGCGCGATGTGCGCGGTCGAGGGTTTGACGTCGTCGGCCAACTCGACACTGTCGGGCTTGGTGCGACCGATGACACCTTCCTGCTCGGTTTGCGCGAGCGCGTCGAACGCCGCGAGGTCGTGCACCCATCGCATCGCGATCACAAAGCTGCCACCCGCTCCGGTATCTCCCTCGGGGATCACGGCGACGTCGTGCGCATCGTGAACCGGCGGGTTCTCGGTGCCGTCGACGAAGCCGGTGAGATCACGACTGTCGCGGTAGACGAAGCCCGGCTGCTCGAGCGCGAGCCGGGCCACGGGGGCCAGCAGCGCGGTGACCGCTCGCGCGGCATCGAGCGTCAGGTCGTAACCGGTCCCGTGGATCCACACCCAGATGTCGTGCTGCGTCGCGGGCGCCGTTCCTCCCGCGCCGTCGACGGTGACGAACGGACGCAACGATGCGGGCGCGTCGTCGGGCGCGAGCCGGCGCCAGACGTCGGCTCCGAAACCGATCACGAGATTGAGGCCGCCCGAGGTCACGTTCGGTTCCCGCAGCCCGCGCAACGCGGCGCGAATGTCGTCGACCGGCGCTCCCGGCACCAGATCGAACTCGAGCTGGTGATGCGAGCGCGTTCCCTGAGCGAAGATCCCGTGCTGGGCGACATGCATCGCTTCACCCTACGTCCGGGTCCCGATCCGGCCGGTCGATCCGGTTGGCTACGGTGCCGGTATGCGGAGTGTGAACCTCGGTCCCCTCGAAGTCTCCTGTCTCGGTCTTGGTTGCATGGGCATGTCGCAGGCGTACGGCACGGCCGAGGCGCGCGACGACACCGAGTCGATCGCCACGGTGCATCGCGCGCTCGATCTCGGCTGCACGTTCATCGACACCGCCGATGCGTACGGCGTCGGCGTGAACGAGGAGCTGGTCGGCCGCGCGCTCGCGGATCGGCGCGACGAAGCCGTGTTGGCCACCAAGTTCGGGCTTCTCCCCGGCCCCGGCACGAGCAAGGGCTCACCCGCCGGCATCGACGGCAGCCCTGAGCACGTGCGCGCCGCCATCGACGCGTCCCTCGCCCGTCTCGGAGTCGACCACGTCGACCTGTGGTATCTGCACCGGCTCGACCGCCGGGTGCCGATCGAGGAGACGGTCGGCGCGATGGCCGAAGCCGTCGCCGCGGGCAAGGTCGGCCATCTCGGCCTCTCGGAGGTTTCGCCGGCAACGATCCGGCGCGCGCACTCGACGCATCCGATCGCGGCGGTCCAGAGCGAGTGGTCGCTCTGGACGCGCGACCCCGAAGCCGCGGTGCTCCCCGCGTGTCGCGAGCTCGGTATCGGCTTCGTGCCGTTCAGTCCCCTCGGGCGCGGCTTCCTGTCGGGTGATCTGCGCAGCCCCGACGACTTCCCTCCGGACGACATGCGGCGTGCGCTCCCGCGGTTCCAGGGCGAGAACTTCGACCGCAACCTCGAGCTCGTTGCCAAGGTGCGCGAGCTGGCGACCGCGCGCGGCGCGACACCGTCGCAGCTCGCGTTGGCCTGGCTGCTCGCGCAGGGAAGCGACGTCGCGCCGATTCCTGGCACGAAACGCCGCACGCGACTCGAGGAGAACCTCGCGGCCGCCGAGCTCGAGCTCTCCGACGACGAGCTGCGCGCGATCGGCGACGCATTCCCGCCGGAGGTCGCGGCCGGCGAACGCTACGCCGACATGCGCCACATCGACCGCTGACCGATCGTCAGATCAGCCGCGTCGTCGGTGTCGTCGCGAACTCGCCCGATTCCATCAGCTCGAGCACGGCCGGGACCGGGTTCGCGTCGGAGAACAGCGCCCGGTCGCGCAGATCGGGCTCGCGACCCGTCGCGTCCTCGACCCAGCAGGATGCTTCGAGCGCGATGCCATTCGGGTCGGTGAAGTACACCGAATGGATGAAGCCGTGGTCGACGACAGTGGTGGCTTCGCAACCGAAGTTGGCGAGCCGCTTGCGCAGCGACTCGAGCGCGTGTTCGTCGGCGACGTTGAACGACACATGGTCGAACTGCACCGCGCGCGGATCCGGCACTCCGGCCGGCTTGGCGAACGTCGCGAGCTCGGCGTTCGCGTATTCGAAGAACGCGATCGTGTTCGCGGCACCGATCTCGAAGAAGTAGTGGCGGAAGTCGGGTGTCCCGATCGTCGCCACCAACGTCGCTCCGAGGACACCGTGATAGAAGCGCACGGTTGCGTCCATGTCGTCGGTGATCAGCGCCAGATGGTTGATGCCCCGCCAGCGCGGTTGATCGATCGAAGGCTGCATGACCGCAAATCGTACTGCTGCCCTACGCAACCGGAGGCGGCGGTGCCAGCGCGTTCGTGAACGTGACCGACATCAGGCCCCGGCCCACGTTCGCGGTTGTCGTGCCGGCGGCCACATCGCTTCCCGAGAGGAATCCGATATCGGCCGCGATCGCGCTCACGACGACCCCGGCGGTCGCCGTCTCCGAGATCGCAATCGGGATCGGATTCCCCGCGGCGTCGACAACCGGGATCAGGCCCGACGCATCCGAGCACTGACCGGGGGTCAACGCGGCGGTTCCGTTCGTCAGGACACCGTTGACCGTGTAGCTGTACGCGAAGTTGAAGGTCGTTGACTGGAGCGTGGGTTCGGCGCTCGCCTCACAGATCCTCACCTGGCCCGTGTTCACGGCGTCGACGAAGGTCACGGTGGTCTGGTTGGCGGCGCCACCGAACGGAACCGAGACGATGGCCGGGTTGTCGGTCGCGCCGCTCGTCAACCGGTTGACGGCTCCCGGCCCGGTGGCGGTGACGCCGACCACATGGAAGTTGGCCGCGGGCGATTCGACGATGCTCGCGGTGTCGTTGGCCGTCGGAAGCACGATGGCCGACGAGCACGACCCCGCGGTCACGGGGAACGCGGTGCCGCCGTTGACGGAGAACTGGAAGGTCTGACCCACCGTCGAGGGATCGGCGCCCGTCTTGCACACGATCAATGTTCGCGGCGGCTCCAACACGTTGGTGAACGTGACCTTCGTGAGCCCCTGGCCGACGGTGGCCGTCGTCGAACCGGCCGACACGTCGGTCCCCGTGAGGCTCCCGATGTCGGTCGCGATGTTGCTGACGTCGACGCCGACCGTCGAGTCCTCGAAGACCTGGATCGGGATCGCGCTCCCGGCGGCGTCGACGACCGGGATCGCATCCGTCGGGGTCGAGCACTGGCCGGGCTTCAGTGCGGCGTTACCGCTCACATTGCTGCCGTTCACGGTGTACTGGAACTCGAAGTTGAACACCGTGTTCGCGAGGCTGGGTTCGGCGCTCGCCTTGCAGATCTGCAGCTGACCGGTGTTGACCGCGTCGGTGAAGGTCACCGTCGTTGCGTTGGTCGCGTTGCCGGACGGCACCGTGACGGTTGCAGGGTTGTCGGTCGCTCCGCTGGTCAGACGGTTGTCCGTGAGCAGCGGCCCGGTCGCCGTGACTCCGACCACGTGGAAGTTGGTGGAGCCGACTTCCTGAATGGTGGCCGTCCCGGCGAGCACCACCGTGGCCGGCGCGCACGATCCGGCCGGCACCGAGAACGGCGCGCCGCCGTTGACCGTGAACTGGAACGTCTTGCCCGCGGTCGACGGGTCCGCGGCCTTCTTGCACACCATGACCGCGCCGAACGGGCTCCGGACATTGGTGAACGTGACCGCGGTGACGCCCTGGTTGACCGTCACGGTCGCCGTCCCGGTCAGGGGGCTCGAGTTGCTGAGGGTGCCGTTGGCCACCGCGATGTTGCTGACGAGCGCGGAGGATTGCGGCTGCTCCGCGACGCTGATCGGGATCGGGTTCCCCGCGGGATCGACGACCGGGATGTCCGCGGACAGACCCGAACAGCTGCCCGGCGTCAGTGCGGCCGTTCCGTTCGTGACCACGCCGTTCACGGAGTAGCTGTAGGTGAAGTTGAACGTCACGCCCTGCAGCGTGGGCTCGCTGCTCACCTTGCAGATCTTCAGCTGCCCCGTGACGACGGCGTTGGTGAAGCTCACGACCGTCTCGTTCGCGACACCACCGAAGGGCACCGACACGACCGCGGGGTTGGCCGTCGGCCCGCTCGTGAGCCGGTTCTCAGACTGCGCGCCCACCGCGGTGACACCCACCAGCTGGAAGTTGGGCTTCGCGACCTCGGCGACGGTCGCGCTCCCCGCGGGAACCGCGATCGCGGGCGAGCAATGACCAGCCTGCACCGAGATCGGCGCGCCTCCGTTCACGGTGAACTGGAACGTCTGGCTCGCGGTCGACGGGTCCTGCGCGACCTTGCAGAGCTCGAGCGTGCCGAACGCCTCGTTGGTGAACGTCGCGGTGGTGACGCCGGTGCCGACCTTCAGCGTGGCCGTCGGCGCGACGCTGCCCGCGTCGCGGTTGGCCGGCGAGACACTCACTCCCACGGTCGTGACGTTCGCCTGCGCGACCTCGGTGATCGCAACCGTCGCGCCCAGCGGGAGATTCGTCTTGTGCAGCACGCACGCGGTCGTGCCGGCAGGGCCCGCGATGACCGTGTCGGTCTGGGGGCGGGCGAGGACGGAGCTCGTCAGCTTGAACGCGAACGGCTGGCCCTGCAGTGCACCGCTGTTCGCGGTGAGCGCCTTGCACACCTTCACCTGCGCCGTGAGCGCCTGGTTGGTGAACGTCACCTTGGTCGCGGTGGAGCTGTCACCCACCGGGACCTGGATCGTTGCGGTGCGGTTGTCCTTGTTCTTGCTCGTCAGGCGGCTCGCCGGATCGGCGGCGATGCTGCTCACCACCGAGTGGGTGCTGGCGGCCTCGGTCACGGTGACCGGACCGGCCGGGACCTCGACTCCCGCGCTGCACTGGTGCACCACGACGCTCTGGCGCGACTGGAACTTCGGCGCCGTGATCGTGAAGCGGAATGGGCCGCTCCCCACGAACGGCCCACGCGCTTCCTTGCAGACCGAGATGAACCCCGTCTGCACGAGCGGGTTCACGGCGTTCGTATAGGTGACGACGGTGGTGCCAGCGCCAACTGTCGCGGTAACGGTGCCCTGCTTGAGGTTGACGTTCGTGCCCCGACCGTCGGAGACCGTGATCGCCGACGCGTGCGTCATCGTCGTGGCCAGCTCGGCGATGTCGACACTGGTGTCGAGGGGGTACTTCGTGACCGGCCCGCACGTCGGCGCCGCGACGGTGCCGGCCGCGACGCTGAAGGCCGGTCCGCCGTTCTCGGTGAAGCTGAACAGGTCGCCGACGAGACCGAGCGACAACGGGTCCGCGGCCTTGCAGATCTTCAGCCCGAGGACGGGCAGCCTGCCGTTGAAGAACGTCACGACCGATTCGTTCGCCGGCGTCGAGCCCGCCTTCACCGCGATGACGGCGGTGCCGGTCGCGTCGTTCTTACTGATCAGGTGATTCGAGCGGATGCCCGCGACCTTCGTGTCGTTGGTCGCAGCCTCGGTGACGGTGGCGTTGCCGGCCGTGACCGCGAGCGGGCCACTGCACGCGCCCCCCGCGACGGAGATGGGTGCGGCGCCGTTCACCGAGAACCGGAACGCGCGGCCGGCCATGCCGTTGCTGTCCGATTTGCAGACCTCGAGCGTTCCGGTGACCGCCGGAGTCGCGTTTGCACGCGGTTTCATTGAGGTTTTCGCCGCGGCAAGCGCGGGCACTCCGATCGCGCCGAACAACACGACCGACAACGACGCCGCGACCCAAGAGCGCGACTTCCACCCGCGAAAAACCGGACGCACGATCCGTCTCCCTCACACACTCCGCCGCGCCCCAGCGGCCCCTCGGCTGAGAGGGCGCAGCTTTCCCCGCGGAAGGGACGCGGTCAACAGGCTAGGTCGAGAAGAGGCGGTTGCACCAGAGCGGTCCGGACAGCGAAGGGCCCCCGCCGTGCGGCGGGGGCCCTCGCTCACTTCGTTGTTACTGAATCAGGTACTAGCCGTTGTTGATCGGCGTACGCACGTTGGTGTACGTGATCGTCGAGAAGCCCTGGTTCGTGTTGAACGTCGCCGTACCGTTGGCGAGGCTCTGCGCCGTCAACGTTCCGTTCTGCACTGCGATGTTGCTGACCGAAACGGTCGGCGTCGCCTGCTCGGTGACGTAGATGGCAATCGGAGCGCCGTTCGGGTCGACCACCGGGATCGGAGCCGACAGAGCCGAGCAGGTGCCCGGCGTCAGGTCAGCAGATCCGTTGACGGTCGTGCCGTTGACGGTGTAGCTCGAGGTGAAGTGGAAGGTCACTCCCTGCAGGGTGGGCTCGGAGCTCACCTTGCAGATCTTGAACTGACCCGTGTTCACCGCGTTCGTGAACGTCACCACGGTCTCGTTCTCGACGCCACCGAAGGGCGTGGAGACGGTGACCGGGTTCGTGCCACTGACCAACCGGTTGTCACCAGTCGGGCCGGTCGCCGTGACCGACACGAGGTGGAAGTTGGCCTTGCCGGCTTCCGCAACGGTGGCCGTACCAGCCGGCACCGCAATCGGGAGCGAGCACTGACCTGCGTGCACCCAGAACGGAGCGCCACCGTTGACCGAGAACTGGAAGCTCTGGGTCGCAGTCGACGGGTCGCCGAGGGCCTTGCAGACCTCGACCGTGCCGTACGCCTGGTTGGTGAACGTTGCCGTCGTGATGCCGGCGCCGATCTTCAAGTTGGCGGTGGGAACGTAGCTACCGGCGTCGTTGGACGCAGGCGACACGCTCACTGCCGTGTTGACGACGCTGTAGGTCGACTCTTCCGTGATCGACACCGGCGAGCCCAGCGGGACCGCATCGAAGTCGATGATGCAAGCCGTGGTTCCGGCTGCGCCTGCGTACACGGTGTCCGTGTGGGAACCGTATGCGTCGACGACGTCGAAGTAGAACGGCTTACCAGCCAAGGCCGAGCTGCTCGCGGTGATGGTCTTGCACACCTTGAAGTAGCCACGGGTCGTTGCGTTGTCGAAGTTCACTGCCGTCTCGGTCGAGCTGTCGCCCGAAACGATCTTCACGGTGACCGTGCGGTTGCTCAGGTTCGAGCTGACCGTACGACCCGACGGGAACACGTCGATCTCGTCGACGTACGTCGGGAACACTGCCGTCTCCGTCACAGTCGCGTTTCCGACCGCAACCTCGATCGGCGAGGTGCACTGACCAACCAGAACCGTCTGGTGGTACACAACACCGTTTGCGTCGACAATCGTGAAGTCGAAGCTGCCCGACACGAACGGGTCGTACGTCGACTTGCAGACCTCGATGAAGCCGGTCTGCGTGATCGTGTTGACCTGGTTCGTGTACGTGACCACCGTGACGCCGGCGCCGATCGTCGCGGTAACCGTGCCCGCAGCGGTGTTGACGTTGCTGCCGCGACCGTCGGAAACCGTGATGCCGGAGACGTGCGTGCCCGCAGTGGCGAGCTCCGCGATGTCAACGGTGGTGCCGAGCGTGTACTTGGTGACCGGACCGCAGTTGGGAGCCGCCACCGTGCCGGCTGCGACGCTGAACGCGGCGTTGCCGTTCTCGGTGAAGCTGAACTGCTTGCCGACCAGGCTCGGGCTGTCCGAGGCCGCAGACTTGCAGACCTTCAGACCCACAGCCGGGTTCGCCCGGTTCACGTAGGT
>JBBSEC010000012.1:0-59444 GCA_038240075.1 Acidimicrobiia bacterium | reverse complement strand
CCATCACACGGTCGCATGCTCGCTCGGCGGCTCCGCGGCGCACCCGCGTTCGTTGCCGAACGCGCACCTGCTCCATCACACGGTCGCATGCTCGCTCGGCGGCTCCGCGGCGCACCCGCGTTCGTTGCCGAACGCGCACCTGCTCCATCGTTGCCTGACGTGAACGAGTCAGATCTCGAGGAACGCGTTCGTGAGCTCGGCGCGGCGGTCGCGCCATTCGTCGGCGGTGATCGCGTAGCGGATGTGGTCTTCGTAGACGCCCTGGATCTGCAGGAAGCGCAACGAGGTGCCTTCATCGCGAAGCCCGAGCTTCTCGACGACGCGGCGGCTCGGACCGTTGCGGGGGACGATCGCCGCCTCGAGGCGATGCAGGTTCAGCACCTCGAAGGCGTAGCGGAGCAGCAGCACGACGCCTTCGGGTACGTACCCGTTCCCCGCGAGCGCCTCGTCGATCCAGTAGCCGACGAACGCGCTCTGGAACGGACCCCGCGTGACGCTGCCGAGGCTGACCTCGCCGGCGAACCGGCCGTCGTGAAGGAACAGCCCGAACCCGTACGCGGCGTCGAAGTGACGTTGGCGGTCCCAGGCGCCGCAGCGAGAACGAAACGCCTCGCGGTCACTGACCGGATCGGCCACACCCGGCTCGGGCCGCGGTTCCCACGCCTCGAGCCACACGCGGCTGCGCTGGCGGACGTCGCGCCAACGGTCCCAGTCGTCGGCGCGCAGCGGGCGCAGCAGCACGCGGGCGCCGACGAGCTCGAGCTCAGGTGGCGTGCGCGACCGCATCCAGGGTTCCCGGGTCTTCGAGGCCGGACAGGTCGCCGGCCGCCGCGCCGGTGACGACCGAACGGATCGCGCGGCGCAACACCTTCGCACTGCGCGTCTTGGGCAACGCGGTGGTGAACCGCACCGCCGACGGGCGGAACGACGAGCCAAGGTGCTCGCTGACGAGTGTCGTGAGCTCGGCGCGCAGCGCGTCGTTGGCCTCGACCCCGGCCGCCACGACGACGAACACCCACAACGCCTCGCCCTTCACGGGATCGGGAACGCCGACCGCCGCGGCCTCGACCACGGAGGGATGGCCGACCACGACCGACTCGACCTCGGCCGGACCGAGCCGCTTGCCGGCGAGCTTGATCGTGTCGTCGGAACGTCCGTGAAGGAACCACTGGCCATCCGCCGCGATCGAAGCGAAGTCGCCGTGCCACCACACGCCGGGATAGCGCGACCAGTAGGTGTCGATGTAGCGCTCAGGGTCGTTCCACAAGCCGCGGGTCATACCCGGCCACGGCTTCGTGCACACCAGCTCGCCGACCTCGCCGCGCACGGGATGGCCCGCGTCGTCGAACACGTCGACCGCCATGCCGAGCGCGGGCCCACCCAACGAGCACGGTGACAACGGCTCGACGACGTGCGGCGAGAGGAAGCACGCGCCCACCTCGGTGCCACCCGAGATGTTGATCACGGGGCAGCGACCCTTGCCGACGCGATCGAAGTACCAGCGCCACGGGCCTTCGTTCCACGGCTCACCCGTCGACGCGAGGATGCGGAGCGACGAGCAGTCGTGCGCGTCGACGGGACCGTCACCGTGAGCCATGAGCGAGCGGATGAGCGTCGGCGACACGCCGAGCACCCCGATGCGGTGGCGTTCGACGAGGTCCCACAGCCGGTCGGGGCCCGGGTAGTCGGGGGCGCCGTCGTAGAGCACGAGGGTGCCGCCGTTGGCGAGGGTGCCGACGATCTCCCACGGACCCATGATCCAGCCGATGTCGCTGAGCCAGAACAAGCGCTCCTCGCGCCGCACGTCGGTCTGGAAGGCGGCCTCTTCGGCGATCTTCGCGAGGAAGCCGCCGTGCACGTGCACCGAGCCCTTGGGTCGGCCGGTCGTCCCGCTCGTGTACGCGACGAAGAGCGGGTGCTCACTGTCGAGCGCGCGGGCGTCGAAATGGCCGTCGCCGGCGGCTTGCAGCTCCGAGAGCGTGAGGTCGCGGCCCGCGCGC
Source organism: Acidimicrobiia bacterium (assembly GCA_038240075.1). GTDB lineage: Bacteria > Actinomycetota > Acidimicrobiia > IMCC26256 > PALSA-610 > DATBAK01. The sequence continues at coordinate 57,444 of JBBSEC010000012.1, read as the reverse complement.
ATCGCCACGTCGCGGCCGAGGCGCGGGACCACCACAACGGTGTGGACCGATGGCACCGACTCGACCGCCGCGTCGGCGGTCTCCTTCATCGGCACGACCTTGCCGCGGCGGGTGAAGCCGTCGGCCGTGACGAGCGCGACGGCGTCGGCACCGGCGAGACGGATCGCGACCGCGTCGGGCGCGTAGCCGGAGAAGATCGGCAGGAACAACGCTCCGAGCTTCGCGACCGCGAGGAGCGCCGCGACCGTCTCGGGAATCATCGGAAGGAAGAGCCCGACCGCGTCGCCCACGCCGACACCGCGGGCCGCGAGGCCCGACGCGATCGAATCGGTGAGCGCCCGCAGCTCGCGCCACGACAGGGTGCGGGTGATTCCCTCCTCGCCTTCCCACACGACCGCGGTCTGATCGGCAGCGGCGGTATCGGCGTCGGCCCAGCGGTCGACGCACGACGACGCGAGGTTCAGCTTCCCGCCGGTGAACCAGCGGGCCCAGGGCGCACCGCCGGAGAGATCGACGACCTGGGTGTACGGCTCGTCGAAGACCAGCCCGAGGTAGCGGACGACGGCGTCCCAGAACCACTCGGGATCGTCGATCGACCGGTCGCGCAGCGTCGCGAAGTCGGCGATGCCCTCGGCCGCGGCGAAACGGGCCACATTGCTCTCCTCAAGCAGCGCGGCGCTCGGGCGCCAGACAATCCGGCCAGCTTCGGACACGGGGGCAATCTACGGCGAGGCGTCGACATTGTGCCTGCCGTGCTGGATGGTCGCATCCGCGTCGGTATCACGATCCGGTTCGCACTCGTCACCCGCGTTGCGGCTGCTCCGCGCCTACGGTACGGACGATGTCCACACAGAAGACGGAAGACCGACTGGTCTGGATCGACCTCGAGATGACCGGTCTCGACATCGAACGGCACGTGATCGTCGAGATCGCGTGCCTGGTGACCGACTCGGAGCTCGAGCTCGTCGACGACGGCATCGACATCGTCGTGCACCAGGACGCCGCCGCGCTCGCGGGGATGGACGACTTCGTGCGCAAGATGCACACGAAGTCGGCGCTGCTGCCCCAGATCGAAGCGTCGACCGTCGACCTCGCGACCGCGGGCGCGAGCGTGCTCGAGTACATCAAGGGCCACGTGCCAACCGCGGGCCAAGCCCCGTTGTGCGGGAACAGCATCGGCGTCGACCGCCGCTTCCTCGACCGCGGCCTCCCCGAGATCGACCAGTACCTGCACTACCGCAGCATCGACGTATCGTCGTTCAAGGAGCTGTGCCGGCGTTGGTACCCGGACGTCTACCGGAACCGGCCGGGCAAGAAGGAAGCGCACCGCGCGCTCGACGACATCCGCGAGTCGGTGGCCGAGCTCCGCTACTACCGCGCGACGATCCTCGTGCCGGTCAAGCCGGCGGAAGCAACTCCCTGAGCGCACCCACCAGGGTGACGATCGAACGCTCCCGCGCGCCGTGGCCCATGAGTCCGATGCGCCAACCCTTGCCCGCGAGCTCGCCGAGGCCCGAACCGACCTCGATGTCGTAGTCGTCGCGGAGTGTTGCGCGCAGCTTCGCGTCGTCGACGCCGTCGGGGAGCCACGCGGTGGTGAGCTCGGGAAGCCGGTGGCCTTCCTGCGCGAACAGGCGGAAGCCGAGCTCGGGCAGCGCGCGCTGCAAGGCTTCACCGACGCGCGAGTGCCGCGCCCACGACGCCTCGAGCCCCTCGGCGCGCAGCACACCGAGACCCGCGTGGAGCGCGTAGATCATCGAGATCGGCGCGGTGTGGTGGTAGCGCCGCTCCGCGCCGACGTACTCGCCGATGAGGCCGAGGTCGAGATACCACGACTGCGCGGGCTTCGCGCGCGTGCGCACGCGTTCGACGGCGCGCGCAGAGAACGAGAGCGGCGCGAGACCGGGCGGCACACCGAGACACTTCTGCGTGCCGGAGTACACGGCGTCGATCCCCCAACCGTCGACCTCGAGGGGAATCCCACCGAGCGACGTCACCGCGTCGACGAGGAGCAGGGTGTCGGTTGCCTGGAGCGCGCGCAGCGGTTCGACGTCGTTGGCGACGCCGGTCGACGTCTCCGCGTGCACGACCGCGACCAGACGCGCGTCGGGACGCGCCGCCTGCGCGTCGAGGAGTCGCTGCGGGTCGATCGCCTGGCCCCACGGCTCGTCGATGCGCACGACTTCGGCGCCGCAGCGGGCCGCGACGTCGCACATGCGCCCACCAAACACGCCGTTCACACCGATGATCGCGACGTCGCCGGGCTCGAGGAGGTTGACGAAGCACGCCTCCATCCCGGCCGAGCCCGTGCCACTGATCGGCAACGTGAGCGCGTTGCTGGTCCGGAACGCGTCACGCAGCCACTCGCAGGTCTCGTCGAGGAGCGCGAGGAACTCGGGATCGAGATGGCCGAGCACCGGGCGCGTGAGGGCCTCGATGACTTCGGGATAGGGATTCGACGGGCCCGGCCCGAGCAGGAGCCGCTCCGAATGAGCCACCGCGTTACCGCGCGTCGACGAGCTCGCGCTTCGGAGCCTTGAGGTCCGAGAGGTCGCGTGCGACGACGGTGTTGCGGTCGGAGACATGGTTGCCGAGCGCGAACTGCGGCCAGAGCCCACCGATCTCCTGCCGGCTGCGGTCGCTCCACGCACGCGCGAGGTTGCTGCTCGACTTGTGGAAGTTGAGCGCGAAGCCGCCGGTGTAGAGGCGCAAGAGGGAGAAACCGCCGGGGTACTCCTTGCCCGCCGCGATCTCGATGTGTGTGACCGCGGGTGCGGCGGAGGGGATGGTGCGGTGGTTGCGGTGCGTGTGCCCGGCGTGATGCAGGAAGATCCCGGGATGGAGCGAGTACTGCTTCAGGATGACCGCGGCCTGGAATGCGTCGAGTGAGTTGCTCGGCACGATCGGGAACACCGACTCCTGCACGACGAGCGGGTGGTGGCCGAAGATCATCGTCGGCTGGTCGGTGTTCTCGGCCAGCTCGGTGCCGAACCACTGGGCCTGCGTCTTGCCGAGGCCACCGGCGTCGCCACCGTTGCCGGGCTTGTCGTACGTGTCGATGCCGATCACGCGCAGGCCGTTGAGCTCGCGGCTGAAGTAGGTCGGTTGATCGCCGGGGAAGAACCGGTCGTGGAAGCAGTCGTTGCCCTGCCACTCGCCGACTCGGCAGTTGGCGTAGGGATCGCCGGTGTGGGCGCGGTCGTGGTTGCCGCGCGTCACGAAGTAGTCGTCGCCGTACTGACCGAACTTGCCGAGCAGCTTGCCGGCGGTGCTGAGATCGATCGGCACGGCCTCGGCCGAGATGTCACCCGCCGCGAGCAGGAACTCGGCGCCGAGCGCGGCGGCGTCGGCAACCAGCGACTTGAGCATCACCTCGGGGTACGGCGGCAGGCCCGGGACCTGCTGGATGCCGGGGAACGGAAGCCCGCCGACGAGTCCGGCCGTGGTCTCCCCCATGTGCAGGTCGTTGCAGAGCACGATCGAGAACAGGAAGTTGCCCGGCGGGGGCTGCGGCGTCGTGAAGCTGTACGGACCGCCGGTCGTGAGCCCGAAGTCGGAGGTGCCGACCGCGTTGCCGGCGATGTGGGTGAACGGCGTCGGTGTCGCGACCTGTCCGTTCGACATGGCCTTGTAGTAGTAGGTCTGACCGGGCTCGAGGCCCGTCAGCTCGACGCGGTGGTACGGCGTGAACTTGTGGTCGTCGGCCGCGATCCGCTTGAGGCGGTCGGGGTTGGTTCCCCACAGCACCTCGCCGTCGGCGGCGGCGGGCTCCATCTGCTTCAGCCCGTTGTCGGTTCCCGTGTAACCCGTGTACCAGGTGATCACGGCCGAATCCTCGGTGAGGGTGACCAGCTCGAGGTTCACCGCCGAGATCACGTTGGTGCGGGTGGCCGCGGCGGCGACCCCGCTGAGGAAGTCGAGGCGGGAAAGCAGGAGTGGCGACGCCGTCGCGACAGCCGTCCAGCGCATCAGGTCCCGTCGGGTGAAGTCGCAACCAGGCACGGCGAAACCTTATCGAGCCGGTCAGGCAACAGGACAGGGCAGGTGTGACTTACTGGTGACGTGGGCAACGGCGAGCTGACTCCTCGGGACTTCGGGCCGTGGTACGAGGAGTGCCACGACCGCGTGCTCGCCGGCGTGCGGGTGACGACCCGCGACTCGGAGCACGCTCCGGACGCGGTCTCGGAGGCGTTCACGCGCGCGTTCTCGGCCTGGGACCGCGTGGCGGTGATGGAACGGCCCGAGGCCTGGGTGTACACGGTCGCGATCAACGTCCTGCGGCGGCGGGGACGGCGGGCGGGCACCGAGCGGCGGCTGCTCCGGCGGTTGAACGACCGCGAGATCGACGCGTCGCCGCTCGTTGTGCACGGGACCGACGACGGCGAGCTCTGGGCCGCGGTGGGCGCGCTGCCGCCCCGCCAGCGCCATGCCGTCGCGCTGAAGTACGTGCTCGGTTTTTCGCAACACGAGGTCGCGGCCGCCATGGGCATCAGCGACGGCACCGCGGCTTCGACGCTCGCCAAGGCCCGCGCATCGCTCGCGCAGCGGCTCGGCACGACCGAGGAGATCTCCCGTGACTGACATCGAAGCGCGGTTCCGTCCGCTGATCGACGAAAGCGTTCCGTATCGCGAGCCGATCGACGCGATCTCGGCGCGCGTGGCCGAGCGGCGGGTTCGCCGGCGTCGGCAGCGCGCGCAGGCGCGTTTCGGCGCGGGTTTTCTTGCGGTCGCGGTGATCGCGACGGCGGTGGGTGTGGTGCACGCGCGTTCCGACGACGGCGGCGCGCCGGCGCGACCGGGCCGGGTTGCGACCACGACGCCGCGGCCGACGCCGAGCACCGTCGCTGCGAACGGCTGGACCACCTACGACTACGGACTCGCGCGCCTGTCGATCCCGCCGGGTTGGACGGCCGGCACGGGGTGCCGCGCACCGAGAAAGCTCTTGCTGTCCGACCCGAACGACGTCGCCCTTGGCTGCGTCCCGGCGGGCGGCCCGAGCATCGACATCGGACCACTCCCGCCGACCGATCCCATCCACCGGCCCTACGTGCCGAACGCGACGGTCAACGGCATCCCGTACGTACGGGTGTTTCCGAGGTGTCTCTCGAACGCCTGTGGGCTCATCGTCTACCTGCCGACACTCAAGATCTCGATCTCGTTCACCGCGGATGTCGACGCGGCGCCGATTCTGAAGACGCTGACGTACTCGACCTACGCGCGCATCTTCCAGCAGCCGTTCGGCGCGGTACCCGCGTCGTGGAAGACCGTCACGTTCGACGGCTTCTCCGTGCGCGTCCCCGCCGATTGGCCGACCGTCGATCTGAGCAAGACGGAGGGCTACTGCGGCCCGATGCCGAACACCGTGTACGTGGGGACGCCGATCGGCCTACCGAACTGTGCGCCGCGATTCCCGCCGCTCGTACCACCCGAGGCGTCGTTGCAGTTGGAGCCGCCCGGCCTCTCAATACCGTCGACCGACGCGAGCGGATGGCATCACGACGGGTTGCGCTTCACGCGCCAAGAGGGCTCCGTTTCCGCACCACTGTCGACCGAGCTGTACCTGAACGTCGACGGTCCGCACGGCCGGCTCCTCGTGGCGCTCGGCCTCGGTCCCGACTCCGCCGTCGCGCGCGGCATCCTCGGATCACTCAAACCGGCCGACTGAGACCCGAAACCGATCCTTGGTACTGCAGCTATGACGCATACGACATAGGTGCAGTACCAAGGACTGCGAGCGGCGGTTTGGTGTCGCACCCTTCGCGTACGTTGCCACCATGAGCGCAGCCGAATCCGAACCCGACGAGAAGCTCGGCCGGATCGCACGAGCGGAGCCGCGGGTTTCGGTCGGCGTTCGTCCTCGCGTTCGCGCAGCGAGTGGAGGAACGGCTCGCCGAGATCAACGCCGCGATCATGGCCGACGTCGAAGCCGACATTGGGCACTCGCTCCTGCCCGTGCTCGCCGCTCGCAGCGCCGTGGTCGACGCGGCCGTCGACGAGATGTTCGGCAAGCTCAGCACGATGTCATCGCGGCGCACGGTCGACGCCGCGGGCTGGGTCAGCGGCCGCATGGCGGCCGACCGCGCCCGGCTCAACTCAGGCGACCTCGCGTCCGCGCGCCGCGGGCTCAGCCCTGGGACACCGTGATCACGCGCGCAACCGTTCTGTGGGCCGTGAGTACCGCCAGAGGGATTGACGGTCCACAGCACAACCGAGCACCGGCGACGGCCGCCGACGTGAGCTCAGGCGAGGCTGCGAGCGAGGCCGTCGAGGATGTCGGTCTCCGACACGAGCATCTCGCGGAAGCCGAAGTGGCGCAGGATCGACACGACGATCACGGCGCCGCCGACGATGACGTCGACCCGGCCGGGATCGAGGCCGGGATTGTGGCGCCGCTGCGCGATCGGCTCCGTCGCGAGCGTGCGGAAGACCTCTTCGGCGGCCTGGCGGCTGAGACGGAAGTGGTGGACCGCCTTCGGGTCGTACGTGGTGAGGCCCAGCTCGATCGCGGCCAGCGTCGTGACCGTACCGGCGAGGCCGACGAGCGTCGCCGCCGCCGCGATACCGGGAACCTCGCGGCCGACGGCGGCGAGGTGGTCGCGCACGGCCGACACCGCGTTGCTCAGCTCCTCGGGCTCGGGCGGGTCGCCCTGCAGGAACTGCTCGGTGAGCCGCACGCACCCGATGTTGATCGAGATCAGCCCTTCGGGTTTGTCGGTGCCGACCACGAACTCGGTCGAGCCACCACCCACGTCGACGACGAGGTACGGCGTCGGCTCGTGCAGGCCCGCTGTCGCGCCGAGGAACGACAGCGCGGCTTCCTCTTCACCGGACAGCAGCTCCGGCCGCACCCCGTGCAGCGCCTCGGTCGCCGGGTCGAAGAACGCGTCGCGGTTGCTCGCGTCACGCGACGCACTTGTCGCCGCGGCCCGCACGCGCGTCGCACCGAGCCGCTCGATCGTGTCGCCGTACTCGCGGAGCGCCGAGACGGTGCGCTCGATCGCCTCCGCGTTCAGCGTGCGGTGCGCGTCGACGCCGGCGCCGAGCCGCGTGATGCGCATCTCCCGCTCGATCTGGTTCACCGTCGCGTCGGCACCCTCTCCCTCGACGTCGGCGACGAGGAGCCGCGTGGAGTTGGTACCGATGTCGACTGCGGCAACGCGGGTCATCGAGGCTCCTCTCCGGTCGCCAGCCGGTCGGCGACCCACTCCCCGACCGGGTCGTCACCGCCAGCGAGAAAGTAGGCGTAGTGGGCGTGCAGGCACTTGACCCCGGTGCGCGTGCCCCCGACGCCGCCGTGGGGACGGGGGCCCGCATGATCAGTGGGCACCGCGGCGTCGCGCTCGGCCGCGTAGGTCGCGTGCGCACGCCGCAGGAGCTCCGGATCGACCGCAGCTTCCGCAGTGCGCACCCCACGGTCGGCTTCGACACGCGACACCCGTCGCACCAGATCGCGGTCGACGAGCCAGTACCGCGTCGGCATGGGCGTGCCGTCGTCGAGCAGCGGCGCGTTGCGGATGACCGCGGGCGCGCCGTCGGCCGCGCGCGTCACGACCTCGAATTCGCCCATCGGCTCGCGTCCGAGCAGCTCGGAGAGACGGGCAACGTCGGCGGCACTCGGCACGCCGCCGATTGTACGGTCGGCGTGCCTACGGAGCCGCAGGCAGCGACGACTGCGCCGCGGCCGGCTTGGCGGTGGTCGTCGTCGGCGTCGGCGTCGGGAAGATCTGGAACAACCGTTCACCCGGCAGCGCCATGTTGTAACGCTCGCGCGCGATGCGCTCGACCTCGGGATCGGTCTTCAACTTCTCGGCTTCGCTCGACAGCGCGTAGTTCTGCCGGCGCAGGACGGCGAGATCGTGACTCGCCTTGGTGACCTGCCGGCGCTGCGCGAGGTACGAACCCGTGGGGAAGACGAAGACGAACAAGAACGCGACGCTGAACACGGTGAGCAGCGCGATCCGCGCCGGCGCGGTGAAGCGGCCCTTCATGGCCGCGCTCCCCGACGCGCGAACGCACCGACACCCTGGTAGGCCGCGCCCTCACCGAGTTGCTCCTCGATGCGCAGCAGCTGGTTGTACTTGGCGACCCGGTCGCTGCGGGCCGGAGCCCCGGTCTTGATCTGACCGCAGTTCGTCGCCACCGCAAGCTCGGCGATCGTGACGTCTTCGGTCTCGCCGCTGCGATGCGACATCACCGACGTGTATCCGTTGCGCGCAGCCAGCGCCATCGTGTCGAGCGTCTCCGTGAGCGTGCCGATCTGGTTGACCTTGACGAGGATCGAGTTCGCAACACCGAGCCCGATGCCGCGCGTGAGCCGTTCGGAGTTGGTGACGAACACGTCGTCGCCGACGATCTGCACCCGCGCGCCCATGCGCTGCGTCATCAGTGCCCAACCGTCCCAGTCGTCCTCCGACATGCCGTCCTCGATCGACACGATCGGGTAGCGGTCGGAGAAGCCTTCGAGGTAGTCGACGAAATCCTTGGCTGCGAACTTCTTGCCTTCGCCGGCGAGGTCGTACATGCCGTCGTGGAAGAGCTCGGTTGCCGCGATGTCGAGCGCGACCGCGATCTCGCGGCCCGGTCGGTAGCCCGCGCGCTCGACCGCGGCGACGAGAAGCTTCAACGCTTCTTCGTTGCTCGGCAGGTCGGGCGCGAATCCACCCTCGTCGCCGAGTGCGGTCGACAACCCGCGCTCGTGGAGGATCGCCTTGAGCGCGTGATACGTCTCCGCGCCCCAGCGCAGGCCCTCGGCGAAGCTCGCGGCGCCGACCGGCACGAGCATGAACTCCTGGATGTCGACATTGCTGTCGGCGTGCGCGCCACCGTTGAGCACGTTCATCATCGGCACCGGCAGCACGTGCGCGTTGGCGCCGCCGATGTAGCGGTAGAGCGGCAGATCGACCTCGTCGGCCGCGGCCTTCGCCGCGGCGAGCGACGCACCGAGGATCGCGTTGGCGCCGAGCCGCGATTTCGCGGCGGTTCCGTCGAGCTCGACGAGCACTTCGTCGAGCGTGCGCTGGTCGAGGGCGTCGAGGCCGCACAACGCGGCCCGGATCTCCTCGTTCACGTGCTCGACGGCCTTCAGCACGCCCTTGCCGCCGTAGCGGTCACCGCCGTCGCGCAGCTCGACGGCCTCGTGCGCGCCGGTGCTCGCACCGCTCGGCACGGCCATGCGTCCTCGTGCGCCGGAGATGAGATCGACCTCGACCTCGACCGTCGGGTTCCCCCGGGAGTCGAGGATCTCCCTCCCGACGACGTCCTCGATGATGCTCATTCGGCTCCGACCTGCGGCATGCCCCCGCCTTCGGTCTGCGCCTGGCCAATGCTCATATCCGTGCCCGGGCCCCGCTCGAGTGCTGATGCTGGTGTTGTTGGTGTTGCCAATGTAGACGGTAGGCGGTCACCCGCCGTGGGACCGAGCGCACGGAACGTGTGTTCGGGTCGGAACGGAGGCCGGGCGCTACTGCGGGCTCCAGCGGGTCGCGGGAGCGACGAGCCAGGCGAGCATCTCACGGCGGGACGTCGGCCCGCGGGGTCGCCAGATCGCCGGCAGCACATCGGAGCCGTGCAGGTCGGCCGCGGCCGGTCGCGCGTCGGCGAGCGGATCACGCGCCAGCGCGCACCGCGTCGCTTCCGGGTCGATGGCGAAGAGTCGCGCCGCGTTGAGCCCGAACACCTTGCGCTTCACGGCATCGGTGAGCGTCGGGTACCCGTACCGGTCCTGGAACTCAGGTGTGATCTCGAACGCGCGGAACGCCATGATCTGCGGCTGCGGCGATCCGTACCAGACCGAGTCCGTGCCCCACATCACGCGGTCCTCGCCCACTCGCGTGAGCAGCTTGCCGAGCATGTGCGCGGCACGCTCGGGATGGCGCAACAAGCTGCGCCACACCGACGCGATGTCGACCCACACGTTGGAGTTGGGCGGAACGTGATGCGCGTCGAGCGCGACAAGGAGACGGTCGATACCGATCGGCCGCGCCGGGTTGTACGGGCCTTCGGTGTGGCTCGGCTCCCAGGCCGCGTGGAAGACGACGAAGTTCATGTCGGGGAACACGCGCGAGATCGCGACGATGTCTTCAGGTCCGTTGTGTGACGCATCGAAGTCGACCAGGGGCAGGCCCTTGTGCGCGACGAAGACCTTCACGCCGACATCATGAGCCTGCTGCACGACCGGCAGGCCGAGCGCAGGATCGTCGAGTGCGAACCCGTGCCGATTCGGTCCCCACGCCGTATAGACCTTGAACGCGGCGACGGCGTGCGTCGCGGCGGCGGCTTCCATTCCGTCGAGCCGCTCGCGGAGGTCGCCGAAGTTCGGCGCGATGACGTCGTGAATGAGGATGCGCGACGCGCCGTCGTGCGTGAGCTGCGCGGCGAACTGCTGGGTCTCGCGAGCGTCGGAGAAGGGCAACGGCGCGTTGTCCGGACCGGAGTTGGGCACGTCGGTCAGCATCGCGACGGTGGTGTCGCTCGCGAGGAACATGTCGTGGAGGTACGCGGCCCGGTCGGCACACTCGAACGGGTCGGCGGCCGCGCACTGCGGCAGCATCCCGTGGACGAGACCGACGGTTTCGGGAGCGGTCTCGCGCCACGGACCGTGCGGCATGACGTGATGCGAGTGCACGTCGAAGATGAACTCGTTGCCTGCGAGCGCGTGCCCACACGCGGGAATGTCTTCGGTCGTCGGTACCGAGAACGTGCCGCCGGGACCGGAGGTCGGCGGGTGCGTTCCGGTTGTCGGCCGGTTCGATGTCGTCGATCCGGAGCGGCGCGAGCCCGGCGAGCACGCGGCCAGGTTGAAGACGGTCAGCGCGGCCGCGACACCGCCCGCGCCCCGGAGAAACGTGCGCCGGTCGATTGCAGCCCGGTGGGATGCCCACTCGACCTCATCCCGCGTCGCGTGGAACACGTCGAGGTCGTCGGCCGTCGAGGCGGACGGCACGAACTCACCGTTCGTCGCGGGTCCGGTGCCAAAGGGGAGCACGAGACCCGACGCTACGCCTCGACGGCGCTCCAGCGCTCCGCAACGACTTCGGCGCTCGTGCGGGAGAGATCGACGCCGTCGGCCGCGGCCTGCGCCTCCATGGCGGCGAAGTGATCGCGGTACCGGCGGGCCCAATCGCGCAGGGCGGCCTCGGGGTCGACACCGTGCGCCCACGCGATCGCGACGACGGCCGCGAGCAGCTCGGCGATGCCGTCGGCGTCGTTCGCCGCGGCACCCGTGAGCGCGGCCTGCGCACGCTCGGCCGCGCCGGCCGACGGGTCGAGCCCGATCGACTCGGCCTTGCGGAACAGCTTCGGGACGAGCAGCAGCGACGGGAGGTTCGTGATCCCCGCGACGACTGACCCGGTTCCCTTCTCGTCGCGCTTGATCTGCTCCCAGTTGCGAACGACGTCTTCGCTGCCCTCGACCGAGACCGTGCCGAACACGTGCGGATGGCGGCGCACGAGCTTGTCGTGAATCGCACGCGCGACGTCGGCGATCGTGAACGCGCCCGCCTCGCGCGCGAGCACCGAGTGGATCACGACCTGGAACAGGAGATCTCCGAGCTCGTCTTCGAGCGCGTCGTACGCACCCGCGGGAACGGGCTCGTCGCCGCCGGGAGCGTCCGACGGCAACCGGTCGATCGCCTCGGCGACTTCGTACGCCTCTTCCAAGAGATGGCGCGCGAGCGAGTGGTGGGTCTGCTCCGCGTCCCACGGGCAGCCGCCGGGACCGCGCAGCCGTTCCGTCAACGCCACGAGGGCGGCGAGCTCGCCGGCGACCGCGGCGCGACCGGTGTCGACGAACACCGACGTGAGGTGGTCGGGCGTCACGCTGCGATCGAGGTCGGCCAACGGGAGGCGCGTCACGTCCTCGTCGGGGAGGCCGAGCCGCGCGAGCACGGTGATCGGCGTCGCGGGATCGAGCGCCTCGAGCAGCACCAACTTCACTTCCGAGAGCACGAAGCGGGTGTCGCACTGCGCGATGAGAATCGGTCCGGACAAGCCCGCGGCCGACGTCGCGATGTCGCGCCCGTCGACGACGTGCGCGCCTCGGAACGAATCGACTCCGAGCCGGGCCCACGCGAGGTCGGCGAACGACACGCCCGGAACGACCTCGACCTCGACACCGGCTTCTGCCGCGCGCTCGTGCAACCGCACGACCGTGTGCTCGGCGACGACCGGGCTTCCCGGCACGGCGTAGACGACCTCGCCAGCGCCCGCGGCGGCCGCGAGCACCGCTTCAACGATCGCCGAGTACACCGCGTCGAGATCGGCACCCGACTCGTACTGATCGTCGAACGACACCATCGCGAGCCCGGCCGCCCGCAACTCCGCCACCGCCGGATGCCGTTCGGTGCGGACGAAACGCACGGGAACCCGCTCGAGCGCGTGGCGCGCGGCGGGAAGCATCATGTCGGCGCCCGCGGGACCGAGCCCCACGACCACGACGCGACCGTTCATGGGCAAACGCCTAGGTCGTGGGTGTCGTGGTGGTCGCGTTCCGGGAGCTGCGGACCGCCGGTACCTTCGGCGGGACGACTGCGAACGTCTTGGTGCTCCACGTGCCGTACAGCGGGTCGACGTGGACCTTGGCCTTCTTCAGGCCGGCGGCGACGAACTTCTGCACGAGGTTGAGCTGCGACAGCAGCTGCTGGCGGATCCGCGCCTTCAGCGACTCGAACGACGGCGGCACGAACTTCGTGGTCAGGATGACGTGGTACCCGAACTGGCTGTGCACCGGCGCGGTCGGCACGTTGAGCTTCGCCTTCAGCGTGGCGTTCTCGAACTCCGCGACGAACTGGCCGGTCGCGAAGCACCCGAGGCTCCCGCCGTTCTTCGCGGATCCCGTGTCGGTCGACTTCGCTTTCGCGACGGTCGCGAACTTCGCGCCCGCCGCGAGCTGGGCCTCAACGGCCTGCGCTTCGGGCAGCGTCTTGAGGAGGATGTGGGAGACAGTGATGCCCGAGGGACACAGGCTCGCGGCGTTCTGCTTGTAGAAGGCGCGCTCCTGGGCGTCGGTGATCGTGGCCTTGGCGTCGAGCACGGTTGTGACCGCGACGAGCCGCGCCTCACGTGCGTCTTCTTGGGTTTGGAACCACTTGGGGAACTGGGCGACGACCGGGTCGCCGGTCGCGCTGCGCGTCGCGAAGAGCTGCGCGAACTGCTTCTTCCCCTCCGACTGGTCGGTCGCGGTGATCTTCAGGTGGAGATCACGGAACTCGTGGTCGACGACGAGCTGGTTGGCGATGCGGTTGAGCCAGCTCGTCGTGAGGACCCGGGTCGCCTTGCCCTTGTCGTCGAACAGCCGGTTGGCCGCGCTCCCGCCCTGCGACGCGACCGACTTGTCGAGCGCCTTGAGCTTGCTGCTCGCCGACAGCGCACTGAGGTCGTGCTGGAAGTCGTTGCGCGAGATCGACGTGCCGTCGACCGTGATCGCGTTCGCACGCACTGCCGACGCGACTCCCTTGCTGCCACACCCCGCGGCGACGATCGCAACAACGACTCCCGCGGCCACCGTCGACCAGATCGAAGTGCGGGGGCGCGTTCGGAGATGATGGACGGGGGGATGCGGCGTTCGAGAGATCATGCGGAGGGCGATGCTACCGGCGCCCGATCGACCGGAGCGATCTGGGTGAGAACGAGCCGCAGCGCTTCGGCGACCGATGCGCTCGCGCCGGCGCCCTTGAACGGCACCGTCACCACACCGTCGACGACGGTGGCACCGGGCGCGAGCTGTTTCAGCCGTACTTCCTGAGATTTTCTCAACTCGAGACCCGTGAACCGGGCCCGACCCCGCTGCAGCGAGACCTCGCGAATGTCGCGTTCGAGGCACGCGACGCGCAGACGCGCGACGTCGAGCAGGGCCGCCGCCGCCGGCGGTGGCGGCCCGTAGCGATCGGCCCATTCGCCCGCGACCTCGTCGACGTCGTGATCGGTCGTCACCGCCGCGAGGTGCCGGTACGCCTCGAGCCGCACGTCGTCGCGCGCGATGTAGTCGCGCGGCAGATGCGCGTCGACGGGGAGATCGATCGAGACGTCGGCCGGCATGGTCGCGACCTCGCCGGTGAGCTCGCCCACGGCCTCGGTCACCATCTCCATGTAGAGGTCGAAGCCGACCGCGGCGATCTGGCCCGACTGCTCGGCTCCGAGCAGGTTGCCGGCGCCGCGGATCTCGAGGTCGCGCATGGCGATCTTGAACCCGGATCCGAGATCGGTGTACTCGCCGATGGTCTTCAGTCGCTCGTACGCCTCTTCGGAAAGCGCGCGGTCGGGAGGATGCAGGAGGTACGCGTACGCGCGCTGGCCGCGTCGTCCGACGCGTCCGCGCAGCTGATACAGCTGCGCGAGCCCGAGGAGATCGGCGCGATCGACGACGAGCGTGTTGACCGTCGGCATGTCGAGACCGCTCTCGACGATCGTCGTGCACACGAGCACGTCGAACTCGTGCTCCCAGAACGATGTGACCACGCGCTCGAGCCGGTTCTCGTCCATCTGTCCGTGCGCGATGTCGACGCGCGCCTCGGGCACGAGCTCGCGCACGTCGTGCGCGACGTGCTCGATATCCTGCACCCGGTTGTGCACGTAGAGCACCTGGCCCTCGCGCAGCAGCTCCCGCCGGATCGACTCCGCAACCGCGCGGTGCTCGTAGGGCCCGACGTAGGTGAGGATCGGTTGGCGGTCCTCGGGCGGCGTGTTCACCAACGACAGGTCGCGGATGCCCGTGAGCGAGAGCTCCAGCGTCCGCGGAATCGGGGTCGCGGTGAGCGCGAGCGCGTCGATGCCGGCGCGAACCTGCTTGATGCGTTCCTTGTGCATCACGCCGAAGCGCTGCTCCTCGTCGACGATGAGCAGACCGAGGTTCTTGAACTTCACGTCTTCGGAGAGCAGGCGGTGCGTGCCGATGACGACGTCGACCGTGCCTTCGTCGAGCCCGCGCAGGACGACGTTCTGCTCTTTCGTCGAGAGAAAGCGCGACAGCACGTCGACGCGCACCGGGTAGTTCGCGAAGCGCTCGCGGAACGTCTGGCCGTGCTGGCTCGCGAGCAGCGTGGTGGGGACGAGCAACGCGACCTGCATGCCGTCCTGCACGGCCTTGAACGTGGCCCGGATCGCGACCTCGGTCTTGCCGTAGCCGACGTCGCCGCACACGAGACGGTCCATCGGGATGGGCCGTTCCATGTCGGCCTTGGTCTCCTCGATGGCTCGCAGCTGGTCGGGCGTCTCCTCGAACGGGAAGGCGTCCTCGATCTCGTGCTGCCACGGCGTGTCGGGCCCGAACTGGTGGCCCGGCGTCGCGAGCCGGCGGCGGTAGAGCACGACGAGCTCGCCCGCGACGTCGCGCACCGCGTCGCGCACGCGCGCCTTCGTCTTCTGCCAGTCGCTGCCGCCCATCTTCGAGAGCTTGGGCGTGTCACCACCGGTGTACTTGCGGACGATGTCGATCTGATCGGTCGGGACGTAGACCTTCTCGTCGCCCCTGAACTCGACGAGCAGGTAGTCGCGTTCGAGATCGAACATCGTGCGCGAAACCATGCCGACGAACCGGCCGATGCCGTGCTGCCGGTGCACGACGTAGTCGCCGGCGGAGAGTCCCTCGTAGTAGTCGGTCGCCCGCTTCGCGCCGCGCGGCGTGCGGTGCACCCGACGCCGGCCGGTGAGGTCGGCCTCGGCAACGAGCGCGAGTCGCGCGCCAGGTACGACCGCGCCGCGGTCGAGCGGGGCGACGACGATGCGCGCGCCGGCCGTGTCGAGCAGCGGCGAACGCTCTGGAATTGCGTTGACGATGTCGACGACGACGCCTTCGTCGGCAAGCACCTGGGCCAGGCGATCGGCCGAGCCCCGGCCCTCGGCTGCGAGCAGCACCCGGTAACCCTCCGCGCGCAACCCGGCGAGCCGCTTCGCGAGCGCGGCGGAGTCGCCGACGACCGGGTCGAACGCGCCCGCGGCGAGGTGCGGGGTCGCGGGGCTCTCGGGCGCGGCGAGCACCGGCACGACGCCGGCCCGGGTCTGCGCGAGCAGGCGGTCGAACGGCAGCGAGAGCCGGGGCAGGCCACCCTCGCTGTCGCCCGCGACATCGCCCACCCGCCCGCCGGGTGCATCCCAGGTCACCGCGAGCGCGTCGGCGAGCGCGGCCTCCTCGTCGAGCAGGTCCTGCGCGCGGTCGCGGAGGCGTCGGGGCTCGAGCAGCACGACCAGCGCGGCCGGACCGAGCAGATCGGGCAGCAGCCGCTCGTCGGGGGCGAGCCAGGGCAGCCACGACTCCATGCCGTCGAACGTCTGACCCTGCTCGATGCGCTCCCATTGCGCGGCGCCCCACGGCTGCTCGTCGATGAGCGCGGCGGCGCGCGTCCGCACGTCGGCGGTCGGCAGGATCTCGCGCGCGGGGAAGATCGTCACCGCCGCGGCCTCGACGGTCGAACGCTGGTCGGCGATCGAGAACTCGGTCAGGCGGTCGACCTCGTCACCCCACAGGTCGATTCGCACCGGATGATCGGCGGTGACCGGGTAGACGTCGACGATCGAGCCCCGCACCGCGACCTCGCCGCGCGCCTCCACCTGGTACTCCCGGCGGTACCCGAGCTCGACGAGCCGCGCGACGAACTCGTCGCGGTCGAGCGCGCCACCGGGCGAGACGGTGACGGGCTCGACATCGGCAACGTGCGGACCCAGCCGCTGCACCAGCGCGCGGATGGGAGCGACGATGACCAGCGGATCAACGCGTGCGTCCGACGCCGCAATCGTCCGCAGGCGCCAGAGCACGCGCATGCGGCGGCCCATCGTCTCGAGCGCCGGCGACACCCGTTCGAACGGCAACGTCTCCCACGCGGGGAAGTACTCGACGGCGTCGGCGCCGAGCAACTGACGAAGATCGTGGGAGATGCGTTCGGCCTCGGTGGCGGTCGGCACCGCGACGACGATCGGCCAGCGCGCGCTCGACCGCGCGAGCGCGGCCAGGAACAACGGACGCGCCGCGTCGCCGACCGCGACGGCTTCTCCCTGACCGCCACTCGCCGAACGAACGGCGGGCTCGTCGGCCAGCAGCACGGCAACGCCCGCGAGCGGCGCGGCCGTCACGTGGCGCGGGTGTTGTAACGGTTCATCGCCGCATCAACGCCGTCGGCGAGGATCAATTCCACCGCGTCGGCGGCGTCTTCGATCGTCACGTCGATGAGCTTGCGATCGCGCTTCGAGAACCGGTCGAGCACGTGATCGGCGCCGACCTCCTTGCTGCGCGGCTTGTCGACACCGATGCGCACGCGCAGGAACGCGTCGGAATGCAGGTGCGACTTGATCGAGCGCAGGCCGTTGTGACCCGCGAGGCCACCGCCGGCCTTCACCCGCAGCACCGCGGTCGGCAGGTCGAGCTCGTCGTGCACGATCACGAGGTTCTCCGGTTCGACGCCGTACCGGCGCGCGAGCAGCACGACGGCCTGGCCGGAATCGTTCATATAGGTCAGCGGGACGGCGAGCGCGAGCCGGTGCGCGTCGGCGCCGGGACGCGCGACCTTGACCTCGTCGACGAGCGCGCGCTCCTTGCCCTTGCGCAGCCGCGCACCGTGCCGCTGCGCGAGCAGCTGCACCACTTCCGCACCCACGTTGTGCCGGGTGCCTTCGTACTCCGACCCGGGATTCCCGAGCCCGACGACGAGCAGGTCGGCGGGCGTGCCGGTTCGCTCGGCGCGCCGCAGCATTCGCGCTTCCTACCCCTCCGAGCTGTCGTCGGCCGCGGACGCCTCGGCGCCGTCGGCTGCGGGCTCGGCGCCCTCTTCGCCCTCGACACCCTCAGTGGGCTCTTCCTCGGCCGCACGGGGCTGCGAGATGTGGGCGACGACCGCGTCGACGTCCTGGAGGACGATGACACCCGTGGGCACCGCGATGTCGCGCACATGGATCGCGTCGCCGATCACCATCGCGCTGATGTCGAACTCGAACGCGTTCGGGATCGCACCGGGGAGGGCCTCGACGGTGAGGGCGAAGAGCGACTGCTCGAACAGACCGCCGTTGCGGACACCCTCGGCCTCACCGATGAACTGGATGCCGACCTCGGCCTCGATCGTCTGGTCGGCGCGCACCCGCACGAAGTCGACGTGCAACACGTTGCCGCGCACCGGGTGCCGGTGCACCTGGCGGGCCAACGCGAGCTGGTTGTCGGTGTCGACCTGGAGGGTGATCAGGGTGTTGCCACCACTCGCGCTGTGCAGGATCTGGTCGAGCTCCCGAGCGGGGACACTCACCGAGACGCTGCCGGCGTCGAGGCCGTAGACCACCGCGGGGACCCGGCCGTCACGCCGAAGCCGCTTGGCCGGACCGTCGCCGGTCTCGGTGCGCTTCTGCGCGATCAGGATGGCATCGGACATGGCTGTACACCTCGCTGGAGAAACCGAGCGCAGCCCGTACCGGGCGCGGGAACCCACCATTGTGCCAGGTCGGAGCGACCGGGCGCCGTTCGAACGTTTTCCGCGCTCGCTGACCGTGTTCCAGAATGCACCATGACGTGCGGGGCGTGCGGGGCCGAGAACCAGGCGGTGGCGAAGTTCTGCGGGGAGTGCGGAGCCCGGCTGACGGCGCCCGACCGGCTGGAGGAGCGCAAGGTCGTCTCGGTGCTGTTCGCCGACCTCGTGGGGTTCACGAGCCGGAGCGAGCGGCTCGACGTGGAAGACGTGCGGGGCACGTTGGCGCCGTTCCACGCCACGTTGCGCAGGGTGCTCGAGAGCTTCGGCGGCACGGTCGAGAAGTTCATCGGCGACGCCGTCATGGCCGTGTTCGGCGCGCCCATCGCGCACGAAGATGATCCGGAGCGCGCCGTGCGCGCGGGCCTCGCGATCCGCGAGGCGATCGCGGACCTCGGCGACGACCTCCACGTCCGCATCGGCATCAACACGGGTGAAGCCCTGGTTTCCGTCGGAGCCGATCCGAACACGGGTGAGGGGATGGTGGCCGGCGACGTCGTCAACACCGCGGCCCGGCTCCAATCCGCCGCGGCCGTCGACGGGGTCCTCGTCGGTGAAGTGACGCACCGGGCGGCCGAACGCGAGATCGTGTTCGAGGCCCACGAGCCCATCGACGCGAAAGGCAAGACCGAACCGGTCGCATGCTGGACCGCGATCGAACCGCGGTCGTTCGTGCCGATCCCAGCGCGCGACGCAACCCCCTTTGTCGGCCGCGCGCGCGAACTGAGGTTGTTGATCGACACCTTCGAGTACAGCCGGGCCGAACGCAGCGTGCAGCTGGTCACGGTCGTCGGCGTTCCGGGGATTGGGAAGAGCAGGCTCGTTACCGAGCTCGGTACCTACATCGAGGCCGACGCTGCGCTCACGACGTGGCGTCACGGGCACGTCCTCTCGTATGGAAGCGGAGTCGCGTTCTTCGCACTTGCCGAAATCGTGAAGCAGGAGTGCGGCATTCTCGACTCCGACGACGCGCAGGTCGCAGGCGCGAAGCTCGACACCGCGATCGAGGCACTCGAGCTCGAAGGTGCCGACGCACGCTGGGTCCGCAACCAGATCGGCCCGTTCGCGGGCATCGACGCCGCCACCGACGGGTCGGGACAATCGGAGGCGTTCGCAGGCTGGCGACTCTTCTTCGAAGCCATGGCCGCCCAGTCGCCGACCGTCATCGTGCTCGAGGATCTTCACTGGGCCGACGCCGCGCTCCTCGACTTCATCGACGGTCTTGTCGACCGCGTCAGCGACGTGCCCCTCCTGGTTGTCGCGACCGCGCGACCCGAGCTGCTCGAACACCGTCCCGGTTGGGCCGGAGGGAAGATCAACGCGCTCACCATCGGGCTCGGTCCCCTCTCCGAGGACCACACGACGACCCTCATCGGCGAGATCATCGACCGCTCGCTCCTCCCGATCGACGCCGAAGCCGCGCTGCTCGAACGCGCCGGCGGCAACCCGCTGTACGCGCAGGAGTACGTGCGCGCCATCATCGAACGTGGAGCCGACGCGGCGCTGCCCGAAACCGTTCAGGGCATCATCGCCGCACGGCTCGACGGGCTCTCCCCCGACGAGAAGAGCCTCCTGCAAGACGGCGCCGTCATCGGCTCGACGTTCTGGTTGGGAGCCGTGTGCGCGCTCGGAGAGCGCGACCGTTTCCAGGCCGACGACCTGATGCTGCGGCTCGAGCGCAAGCAGCTTCTCCACCGCGCGCGCCGGTCGGGCATCGCCGGCGAGGTCGAGCTCGCGTTCACGCACACGCTCATCCGCGAAGTCGCCTACTCGCAACTCCCCCGTTCCGCTCGAGTGCAGCGCCACGAACGCGCTGCGGCCTGGCTCGAGCGCGTGGCGACGGATCGGGCCGAGACCGCGGAGCTCATCGCCCATCACTGCACAGTCGCGCTCGAGCTCGCGACCACACTCGGCAGCGACAACGAACCACTGCGGCTTCGCGCGCTCAGCGCGCTCACCGCGGCCGCGCGCCAATCCGCGGCCAAGCACGACCACCGCGCGGCAATCCGCTACGCAGAGACCGCGCTCACGCTGCGCCCCGAACCGGAGTTGGAAGCCGAGCTGCTCGTGCTGCGCGCGGTGGCCGGCTCCGATGCGGGCCACCCCGACGAGTCGGTCCTCCTCGCGGCGCGCGACGCCGCGATCGCCAACGGTCGCCGGGTCGATGCCGTACACGTCACGTACCTGCTCCACGAGTGGGCCAAGGCCTACGCCGGCGACGGCGAGCAAGCCGGCAGGTACGGAACCGAGGCACTGCAGCTGGCCGCCGACCTTCCTCCCGGCCCGATCACCACGCTGCCGGTCTACGGGCGCGCCTTCGAGCTCGCGATCAGTGGCCACTACCAGGAGGTCATCGAGCTGACCGACGGCGAGATCGCCCGAGCCACCGATGCTGGGGCCGACGCCGCAGTCGGTCTCATGCTCATGTGGCGCGGTGTCGCGCGATCGGAAACGGGCGACGGCGACGGCGTCACCGACATGCTCAGCGCATTCGACATCCTCACCGACCAAGCGCACCCCAAGGCCGCCATCGCGGCATACAACCTCGGCGACACGCTCGAAGCGTTCGGGCGCCTGCCGGAGGCGTGGACGGCCTTCGAGACGTCGCGGGCGAGCGCACGCCGGACCGGGTATGGCGTCGCCGAGGCGGTCGCCAACATGGGTCTGGCGCGAATCGCCTGGCACCGCGGCGAACCGGCGGTGGCGCTCGCGCTGCTCGACGACATCTCGACCGACACGACGGAATGGCTCCTGAGCATCGTCGCGAGCCTTCGGGCCCGGCTCGTGTTGGAGGAGTCGCCCCACGAAGCCGCGATGGGCCTGCGGCGACCAATCGAGTTCGGACGCCGAAGCGGCAACGTCGAGTTCGAGCGCGACGCGAGCGCACTGGCTGCGCGCGCCGCGCTGGCACTGGGCGACGTAGCTGCGGCCAATGCGTCGGTCGACGACTTCCTCGAAGCATGGATCCACCGCGGGGGCGCGGCGTTGTCGAACCCGGCGTCGTTGGTGGAGGCCGGTCTCGTGATGGCCGCGCTCGACCGTCATCAAGAACTGGCCGCGGCCGCCGACGTCCTGCGCGCACCAAATCCGTGGACCGCGGCCGCCCGCGCGCTCGCCGAACGCCGCTACGCGGATGCCGCGGCCATCCTCGACTCGATCCCGAGCATCCCCCTCCGCGACGCCGCCCTCGCGCTCGCGGGCTAACGATTTGCCGCGAGCTGGGTGAGGATCGTCTTCGCCTGCCAACACGTGAGGCCGGGGTGGGCGCCGAGCATGCGTGCGAGCATCCCGGAGACGTGCGGCGCCGCGAACGAGTTGCCGGTCGCGACGATCGTCGTGCCTTCGAGCCACGCGACCGGAACGTCGATGCCACGCGCGCCCCACTCGGCCGGCGGTGACGGGTTGGCCAGCACGCGTTCCGGATCATCGGTCGGCGCCGCCGCGACCGAGAACACCGACGCGAACTCCGACGGGATGCTCAACTTCGCCTCGTTCGAGAGCGCGCACACGACCATGACCCGCCGTCGCAGCGCCTGATCGGCAAGGTCGTAGAACGCCTCGAACCAGTCCTCGTTCGTGGTCGACAGCGACAGGTTCACGACATGCATGTCGTGTTCGAGGGCCCAGTCGAGTCCGGACGCGAAGCAACGCGCCTTGCCGTTGAGGCGCTCGCCGAGCACGCGCACCGAATACATCTCGACGTCGGGCGCGAGCGCCCTGATGATGCCGGCACAGGCGGTGCCGTGACCGTAGAGATCGGCGTGCACACCCTCGACGTACCGCACACCGTCGTCGGCGTCGGCGTCGTACTCGACGACGACGTAGCCGTCGACCGCGCTCACCGCGGGATGGTCGGCGTCGACACCGGAGTCGACCACCGCGACCTTCACCCCGGTACCGCGCCCCGACCCGAATGCCCACTCGCGGGTGATCTCCCCGGAGAGATCGAGACGCGGCGCGGCACCCAGCCGGTCGGGCGCGAACGCATCCGACCACGCGGGATTCGAAGTCATCGCCGCCCGCGCCGCGACCGAGTGAGCGCGGACACACCCTCGAGCATGCGCTCGACGACCAACCGCTCGGCGGGTGCCAACCGGCGGGCCTCCGCAACGGCCGCAACGATGACCGCAAGGTCGTCGTCGGCCCCGGCCGTGTCGGCCGCGTGGCGCAGTGCCGAGGCAACGTCGGGACGGTTCCCCTCGACGGCGCTCGCCGCCGCATCGAACAGCAGGCGACCGAGGTCGCCGACGGTGCGATCGATCTCCAACACACCCGCGATGGCGATTGCGAAGCGGGCCGCGAGGTCGAGCGCGGCGGCGCCGGGTGGTCCGTCGCGATCGAGCACCGACAGCACGCCCAGCACGCGGTCGCCTCGGCTGATCGGAGTCACGAGCAACGAACGAGGCTGATAGCCCGTCCGCGCGGCCACGTCGGCCGCGAAGCGCGGGTCGCTGGTCACGTCGTCGACCGCGAGCGTCTGGCCCGAGGCGGCCGCGTACCCGGCGAGGCCCACACTCAACGCGAGCCGGACTCCGACAACCTCTTCGGCACCGGCACCGGCGGCGGCCCGGTAGACCAACTCCCTCGCCGCGTCGTCGACCGTCGCGATCGAGCACGCCGCCGCGGCGAACGCGGTGCGGGCCGCGTCGGCCAAGGCGGTGAGCAGCTCGACACCACCGGGGAGCCCGAGCCCACCCCCGACCGTCGCCGCGACGACCGCGGCCTCCGCGAGCGGTGCCCGCCGGACGGTCATCGTTTCCGCTCTGCGGATTCACCAGGTTGCAACGTCATCACGGCATCTTGTCAGCCGCGAACCGGGCGAAGTGTGTGCTCCGACACGCTGGCAGTGTCGGTCCGGGCACGGAGGCATTGACGCGATGGGCGCACGATGGGAACGTCAAACGCAACGGCGAGCCACCGGGCCGCCATCCAAAGGAGACCACGACATGAGCGACGAGATCCGGGCCAAGGACGACGAGAACGAAGACACCGAAGGCAACATCCACCGGGCGAAGGGTCCGGCTGCGGTCGAGGCCGACGACACCGAAGGCAACATCCACCGGGCGAAGGGTCCGGCTGCGGTCGAGGCCGACGACACCGAAGGCAACATCCACCGCGCGAAGTAGTCATGTCGAGCGCGGTCTCCACAGAGGCGCCGGGGAAACCCGGCGCCTCTGCGCGCGCGCCGCTACGGTCAGGATCGTGACCGAAGCCGGGCTGCTCGACACCCTCGACGCCGACGATCGTCGCCGGCTTCTCGCGGCGACGCACCGCCGCCGGTTCGCCGCCGGCGAAGTGATCTTCCACGAAGGCGACCGCGGCGAGTCGGTGCACCTGATCGAACGCGGTCACGTCGCGATCCGGGTCGGCACGCCGCTCGGCGACGTTGCCACCCTCGCGATTCTCGGCCCCGGTTCTGCGTTCGGAGAGCTCGCGCTCCTCGACGGCGGCGAGCGTCGCAGCGCCAGCGCCGTGGCGATGGGCCCGACCGAGACCCGCGTCATCGATCACGACGCATTCGACGCGCTTCGCCGTGACCATCCCCAGACGGAACGGTTCCTCGTCGAGCTGCTTGCCACGCAGGTGCGACGCCTCACCGAGCTGGCCGTCGAGGCGATGTTCGTGCCGGCCGACAGTCGCGTCCTGCGTCGGCTCCTCGTGGTCGCGACGCAGTTCGGCGACGCCGACGGCACCGTGGTCCCGCTCACGCAGGACGATCTCGCGTCGCTGGCCGGAACCACACGACCCACGGCGAACCGGGTGCTCAAGCGGGCCGAGGCCGATGGCCTGCTCCGCCTCGCCCGCGGCCGCATCGAGATCCTCGACACCGCCCAGCTCAGCAAACGCGCGAAGTAGAACCCCTCAGCGGGAGAAGTCTTCAGCCGCGAGCGAAGCGAGCAGGCGACCTCGCCACTTGCGTCCGCGTCAGGAGCGGCGAGCGCAGCGAGTGCGACCAGAGATCACAGGTTGTCGCCGCCGAAGAGACCGCTGACGGAGCCGTCGCAGAAGATGGCGTCGATGGCCCCGGCGAGCAGGGGTGCGATCGACATCACGCGCAGCGAGTCGAACTGCTTGTCGTCGCTGATCGGCAGCGTGTTGGAGACGATCACCTCACGGATCGGCGCGTTCTTGAGCCGGTCGACCGCAGGCCCCGACAGCAGACCGTGCGTTGCGGCCACGAGCACGTCGGTCGCGCCCCGGTCGACGAGGAGGTTCGCGGCACTCACCACGGTGCCGGCGGTGTCGATCATGTCGTCGACGAGCACACACACCCGGTTCTCGATCACGCCGACGACCTCGGTCGCGACCGCGACGTTGTGCACGCCCTTCGGCCGCCGCTTGTCGATGAATGCGAGCTCGACCTCGAGGCCGGCGCGCTCCTCGAGCTGGGTGGCGTAGCGGTGCGCAAGCTTGCCGCCGCCGGCGTCGGGTGAGACGACGGTGACCGCGCCGTCGATGGCGCTCGCGAGGTACTCGGCGATCACCGGGACCGCAGTGAGGTGGTCGACGGGGAAATCGAAGAAGCCCTGGATCTGGCCGGTGTGCAGATCGACGGACACCACGCGGTCGGCGCCCGCGACGGTGAGCATGTCGGCGACGAGCCGCGCGGTGATCGGCTCGCGGCCCTCGGCCTTGCGGTCCTGGCGCGCGTACCCGTAGAAGGGGCACACCGCGGTGATGCGCTTCGCCGACGCGCGCTTCGCCGCGTCGATCATGATCAGCTGCTCCATGAGCCGGTCGTTGATCGGGTCGCAGTGGCTCTGGAACACGAAGACGTCGGTGCCGCGGATGCTCTCGCCGTAGCGGCAGTAGATCTCCCCGTTGGCGAAGGTGGAGAGCACGACCTCGCTCAGCGGGCTCTGCAGGTGCTCGCACACCTCTTCGGCGAGCTCGTGATGCCCCCGCCCCGCGACGAGCACGAGCGTCTTCGAGGGCGTGAGCTTCATCCTCGGCATGTTAGGAGGGTTCGTCGGTGATCGCTCCGGGGCGCGTCCAGTCGAGGGTGAACCGGGCCGGAGCCCCCTTGGCGAGCGCGCCCGCGGGCACGTCGTGGGTGACGACCGCGCCCGCGGCGATCGTGGCACCGTCGCCGACGGTCACGGGCGCGACGAGCACCGAGTTCGACCCGGTGTGCACCTGGGCGCCGATTGTGGTGTGGAGCTTGTTCACGCCGTCGTAGTTCGCGGTGATCGTTCCGCAGCCGATGTTCGACCCCGGGCCGACATCGGCGTCGCCGACGTACGCGAGGTGCGGAACCTTCGTGCCTTCACCGATGTCGGCGTTCTTGGTCTCGACGAAGGCCCCGACCTTGACGTTCGTCGCCAGGCGCGTGCCCGCGCGGACGTTGGCGAACGGCCCCACGCTGCACGAGTCGCCGATCTCCGATTCGCACACCACCGAGCTGGCCACCGTGGCGTGCGCGCCGACGACCGAGTCGACGATGCGCGCGTCGGGACCGATCACGGCCCCGGCGCCGATGACCGTCCGGCCCTCGAGGATGGTGCCCGGGAGCAGACGCACGTCGGGCTCGAGCTCGACGGTCGCGTCGATGTAGGTGCGGTCGGGGTCGACCATCGTCACGCCCTCACGCATCCAGCGGGCGTTGATCCGCTGGCGGAGCTCGGCCTCCGCGGTCGCGAGCTGGACGCGGTCGTTGACGCCGAGCACCTCCGCGGGATCGGCCTCGACCGCGTGCACCGTGTGGCCCGCGCGGCGCAGGACCTCGATCGCGTCGGTGAGGTAGTACTCGCCCTGCACGTTCTCGGGGCTCAGGCGCCGCAGCGCCGGCGCGAGCAGATTGCGGCGGAAGCAGTAGATCGACGTGTTGATCTCGTCGACGGCGCGCTCTTCTTCCGTCGCGTCGGCCTGCTCGACGATGCGATCGACCCGCCCGTGCGAGTCGCGCAGCACCCGGCCGTAACCGTCGACGTTGGCGGGCCGCGTCGTGAGGATCGTGGCCGCGGCATCGGAGACGCGGTGCTCGGTCGCGAGCGCGGCGAGCGTCTCCGCGCGCAGCAACGGCGTGTCGCCGGGAACCACGATGAGGTCGTCTTCGGCGTCGAGATCGTCGAACACGCTCGCGCTGAGCGCCACGCTCACCGCCTCACCCGTGCCGCGCGGCTCCCGCTGCTCCACGAACTCGACGGGCAACTCGGTGGCGAGCTGATCCTGCAGGGTCTTCGTCACCCGTTCGGCGCCGTGACCCACGACGACGACGATCCGTTCGAGCGGCAGCGCACACAGCGCGTCGACGACGTGCAGGAGCATCGGGCGCCCGCAGAGGGGATGCAGCACCTTCGGTGTCGAGGAACGCATGCGCGTTCCCTCGCCTGCCGCGAGCACGACTGCGGTGATCGGTCGGTACGGGCTCATACGTCGTGCGTTCCCTTCCGCCGCCGGCCGGGATCATGGTCTCGCTCGGGGGCGAGGGTTCGAACCTCGACTCGAGACTCCAAAGGACTCTGTGCTGCCGTTACACCACCCCCGACCCCGAACGACGTTACGCCGTACGGCGGCAGACCTGCGCGGTTTGGTCGAGGGCGGTGATCCCGGCTACCGTCGGCACCTCCATGGGCTCCCTGATCAAGAAGCGCCGCAAGCGCATGCGCAAGAAGAAGCACAAGAAGCTTCTGAAGAAGACGCGCTGGCAGCGCCGTCAGCAGGGCAAGTAGCTCACGGCTCTCCCGTCGCCTCCTCGACCCCGGTCGGGCAGACGACACCGACCACGCATGTCGGAGCGATGTTCGCGGCGATGACTCGGTCGCGGGCTGCGATCGCCGTCGCCTCGTCGTCGTAGAGGACCGCACAGGCCGAGCCGCTTCCGGCGAGGATCGCCGGCGCGCCCGCGGCGCGTTCGAGCCGGGTGCGGAAGCCGACGAGCCGGGGCTCGACCCGCTCGGCCGCCGACTCGAGGTCGTTGGTGAGCGGGCCAATGTCGCCCGGGCCGGGCACTTCGCGGGTCGAGACCGGCCCGTCGAGGTCGTCCCAGGCCCGGTAGACGGCCGGTGTCGCGATCGAGAAGCGGGGCACCGCGATCACCACGAAGAGATTCGGCACCGTCGCCGGCTCGATGCGCTCGCCTCTCCCCCGCATGTACGCGGCGCCGCCCCGGAGGCAGAACGGCACGTCGGAGCCGAGCGTGGCGCCGATCGCCGCCAGCGCGTCGCCCGGGGTGTCGAGCTCGAGGAGCCGGTCGGTCGCAACGAGCACCGCGGCCGCGTCGGCCGATCCTCCGCCGAGCCCCGCGCCGGCAGGGATCCGCTTGTGCAACGCGATCCGCACGCCCGCGTCGCGATGTTCGTCGTCGGCGCGGTCGAGCAACGCCTGCGCCGCGCGCACCGCGAGGTTGTCCGACCCCGCATCGACTCCTGCGGCCGCGGGGCCGCTGAGCTCGAGCGTGATACCACTACCGCGGCGAACGCCGCCGAACTCGATTGTGATGTCGTCGTGAGGGTCGTGCACCGACACCGTCAAGGCATCGAGCTCATGAAAGCCGTCGACGCGCCGCCGCAGCACGCGCAGCGAAAGTGTGAGCTTCGCGAACGCGCGCCAGTCGCTCACGCGGCCTCAGCCTCGGCTCGCGCGATCGCCGCCCACGCTTCGAGACCGAGCGTCTCCGCGCGCACGCTCGGATCGACACCGGCGCGTTCGAGGATCGCAATCGTGCGTGCGCCGAGCTCGGTCGTGAGCGCACGGCGCAGCATCTTGCGCCTCGTCGCGAACCCCGCCCGCACCAGCACGAAGAGGCGGTCGACATCGGGAACCGAGACCGGTGGCTGCGCGCGCCGCACGAGCCTCACGAGCGCGGAATCGACCGCCGGCTTCGGCAGGAACACCGTCGGCGGCACCATTCCGGCGAGCTCCGCGTGCGCGTAGTACGCGATCTTCACCGAGACCGCGCCGTACGCCTCGGTACCGGCGGTGGCCGCGAGTCGTTCACCGACCTCGCGCTGCACCATCACGAGCAGGCGATCGACCATCGGCGCGGTCTCGAGCACACGCACGACCAGCGGCGTCGCGATGTTGTAGGGAAGGTTCGAGACCATCGCCCACCCCGGTGCCGCGCCGAGCAACGACTGCCAGTCGATCGTGAGCGCGTCGCCGTGCTCGACGCGCACACCGCGTCCGTCGAGCACTTCGTGGAGCACCGGCACCAGATGGCGGTCGAGCTCGAGCGCGACGATCTCCGACGCGCCGGCGTCGGCAAGCGCGAGCGTGAGCGAACCGAGCCCGGGACCAACCTCGACCACGCGCGCGCCGGGTCCGACGCCCGCGAGCCGCACGATTCGGCGCGCGGTGTTCGGGTCGGCGAGGAAGTTCTGGCCCAACGCGCGACCGGGACGCACGCCGTGCCGATCGAGGAGCGCCTGGATCGACGCGGGCGTGAGCAGGTCCACCGCCCCAGTCTGGTCTGCGCCTACGGCAATCCTTGCCACGGCGCGAGCGCGGGCCACGACGGCTGACCTTCGAATCGACCGATCGTCCACGCCAAGAGCTCGTGGGTCGTGGCTTCGATCGTCACGAAGCCCTTCGGATCGCCGTCGGCGACGCGCATCACCACCGTGCTCCAATTGTCGTCACGCGGGACCAACCGCACGGCCATCGGGCCCGGAAGCCGCGCCGGCAGCGCCGCAATCTGACGGCGCAGCTCGTGTTCGACGTACGCCGCGGCCCAGATATCGATCCCGATGGTCGGCAATCCGAGATCCACGGCGTGCACCGCGACCTCACGCCAACGGAGCAACGGGAGGTCGAGCACCGGCCACACCTCGGTTCCCCACCGGAGCGCGTTCCGCTGCCAGATCTCGTCGTCGACGCTCGCGTACGCATCGGCGAGCGCGTCGTCAGCGTGGCGCACGTCATCGAGGAGCGCGTCGGCACTGCGACCCGCGCCGGCGTCGATCTCCGACGCGCGTTGCTCCATTCCGCCGGGATACTGCGCGACCGGCGAGCCGATCTTCGCGGCCTCGATCATGCGCGTGTTGCTGTCGGCATTGCGCGCGAGGTGAGTGAGCACGTGCCCGCGACTCCAACCCGGCAACGCCGAATCGCCGCGCGCCATCGCGTCGTCGAAGTGCGCGTCGTCGAGCGCACGCATGAGCCGCGTGTGCGCGTCGCGCGTTCCTGCTGCGGCGGTGGCACCGTCCATGCGCGGCTACGTGAGACCGGCGCAGCGGCCCTGCCAGTGCCCCGCGCCCTGCCAGCGGTAGAGCTCGTACGCCAGCAGGTCCTGCACGGCCGGCGCCGCGCGATCGGGGCGCATGCCGACCAGGTCGGAGCGGTGGAGGTGCCGCGCGATGCCGTTCCACGTCACCTGGTCGAACTGGTACGCGCCGCGGTAGGTGCCACCGGGACTCACCGCGCGGTACCCGCCGGCGTAGATCGACTCGTAGCCCTTGGTGCACTCGAGGAAGGCGTCGGTCGCGAGCAGATTCGCGTGCGGCGGGGGCACCGGTCGGAACTGGCCCTCGTCGCGGTCTTCGGCGGCCTGACCCGAGGCGAAGGGATCGAAGGCGGCGCCGATCACGAACGACCGGTCGGCGGGGCTCCGCCGAACCCTCGGCTTGGGCGGCAGGACCGCCCGGGAACCGGATGCCGGGGCCCGTGGGGTCACCGGGGCCACGAGGCTCACCGGGGTCTTCGCGACCACGTCGGAGATGACGGCGGCCGGGGCCCGACCCGAGGCTTCGGCCACGGTGGCGTCGGCGTGCCGGCCGCTGGCCAGGGCGACGCCGGCGACGGCGACGAAGGCTCCCGAGAATCCCACCGCGAGGAACAGTTGACGCCGGCGGTAGGAGCGCCGTACCGCGCGGCGGTGCTCGACGTAGACGAGTCGGCGCTCGCCGAGGCTGCGAACCGACGGGTGCGAGCCGCCCCCGACCTCGACGGCGAACGCCTCGACCGGGATGTCGAACGGGACGACCGGACGCGGCCGGCGCCCGGGGCGCGGTCCGCGTCGCGGCGGTGCACCCGGGTGCAATACGTGTGCGCGGTGGAGCGGGCCGCGCGTGTCGGTGCGGTCGGCGCGACGCGCGTGGACGGGCGCCCACAACGGGTGCAACACGACGGGGGGCTCGTCGGACCGCGGTGGCGCGCTCGAGTGCAACCGACTCGGGCCCGCGGGCACGACCTCGATGAAGCGCGTGCGCGCCAGCGCGTCGCGCGCGCCGGGCGACAAGTGTCGCCGTCGGCCTCCGCTGCCGTCACCGCGCAGTCCTCGTGCATCCGGTCGCGCTGCTGTGACCGAACGCCGAGCGAGTTCTCGAATCGGACGCCTCCCAGTAGACCGACACAACGCGCGAGTGGGAGGGCCCTCGGTCCGCCCGCTCGGCGCCCGCAAGCTAACGACTCCTACCCGGCCGATCCAATCCGTCCCCGCGAACGGACGCGCGTACGGTGGCTAGGCGAACGACTCGAGCGCGAACGCCCTGGTCGCGTTGCGATTCGTCGTCTCGGCGATCGCTGCAACCGTCTCGTTGCGGGCCGCAGCCAGCGCGGTGCCGACGGCCGGGAGCAACGAGGGCTCGTTGCGTTTCCCGCGGTGCGGAACCGGCGCGAGGAAGGGCGCGTCGGTCTCGACGAGCAACGCGTCGGCCGGAACCATCGCGGCCGCGGCGCGCAGATCATCGGCGGTCTTGAACGACACGATGCCGCTGAACGAGAGGTACGCGCCGATCGCGATCGCGCGTTCAGCCTCCACCGGACCACCCGTGAAGCAGTGAAAGATCGTGCGCGGTGGAACGCCGACGTCGTGCAGCACGCGGAACGTGTCGTCCCACGCTTCACGCGTGTGGATGACGAGCGCGCGATCGAGCTCGCACGCGAGCGCGACCTGCGCGGCGAACGCGCGCGCCTGCGCGTCGCGCGGCGAGTGCTCGTAGTGCAGATCGAATCCGGCCTCACCGATCGCGACGACGCGCGCGTTTCCACGCGCGAGGGCGACGAGGTCGTCCCACTCGTCGTCGAAGCGCGACGCGTCATGCGGATGCAGGCCGACGGTCGCGAACACGTTCGCGTGGTTCGACGCGAGCTCGACGGCCGCGCGTGAAGTCGCGAGATCGGTGCCCACGCACACCATCCGAGTGACCCCGGCGGCGAACGCCCGGGCGAGGTCGCCCTCAGGGTCGGACCGGCCCTGATCGGGCTCCCACTGGAGGTGGCAGTGCGAGTCGGTCCACTGCACCGGTGCCCCCGGCTCGGCCGTCCTACTTGGCATCGCGGTCGATACGGGGGAACAGAGGCCCGCCCCGGTCGAGCGGGTTGCCGGCCGGGAGGCCGCCCCAGGCGGCCGCTTCGGGGAGTCGGGAGTCTTCAGGGCGCCCGGGCAGCCCGAGGCGGCGCCAGAGCTCGGCGCAGGCGGTGGGGATGGCCGGGGAGGCCAGGAGCGCGACGAGCCGCAGGGCCTCGAGGCAGTCGCCGATCACGCCCGCGGTCGCGGCAGCGTCGCCGGCCTTGTTCAACGCCCACGGCTGGCTCTCTTCGATGTACGCGTTCGCGGCGCGGATCAGCTCCCAGACCGCGCCGAACGCCGAGGAGAAGTCGAGCTGCTCCATTGCCTCGCACTGCTGCTCGAACGCAGCGACGGCCGCGGCAAGCAGCGGACCGTCGGCGCGCGTGTCGGGCACGACGCCTCCGCAGTAGCTGTTCGCCATCGTGAGCACGCGGTTGGCGAGATTGCCGAAGTTGTTCGCGAGGTCGGCGTTGTAGCGGTTGACCATCGCCTCGTACGAGAAGTCGCCGTCGGGACCGAAGCGCTGATCGACGAGGAAGTGGTAGCGGAAGCCGTCGACGCCGAAGTCGCGCACGAGGTCGGCCGGCGCGATCTGGTTCATGCTGGTCTTCGACATCTTCTCGCCACCGACGAGCAACCAGCCGTGCGCGAACACGCACTTCGGCAGCTCGAGGCCCGCGCTCATCAACATCGCGGGCCAGTACACGGCGTGGAAGCGCAGGATGTCCTTGCCGACGATGTGGTAGCTCGCCGGCCAGTAGCGGTCGAAACGTTCGGGATCAGTGCCGTACCCGACTGCGGTGCAGTAGTTGAACAACGCGTCGGCCCACACGTACGCGACGTGCTTCGGGTCCCACGGCAGCGGGACGCCCCACGTGATCGACGTCCGGCTCATCGAGAAGTCGCGCAGGCCCGACTTGATGAAGCCGAGCACCTCGTTGCGGCGCGTGTCGGGCTGCACGGCTTCGGGATGCGCTTCGTAGTGCGCGAGAAGCCGGTCCTGGAAACGCGAGAGCATGAAGAAGTAGTTCTCCTCGCGCACCCGCTCGACCGGGGTCCCGTGGATGGGACACAGACCTCCGACCGCCTCTTCGTCGGTGTAGTACGCCTCGCAGGGCACGCAGTAGAGGCCTTCGTAGACGCCGAGCTCGATGTCGCCCGCGTCGTAGAGCACCTGCAGGAACTTCGCGACCGCGGCGTGGTGGCGCGGCTCGGTGGTGCGGATGAAGTCGTCGTAGGAGATGTCGAGGAGGTCCCACGCCTCGCGGAACTGCGCGCTCGTGCGGTCGACCATCGCCTGCGGCGTGATGCCGTTGGCCTCGGCGGCGCGTTGGAGCTTGAGCCCGTGCTCGTCGGTTCCGGTCAGGTACACGACATCGTCGCCCCACAACCGTCGCCACCGGGTGAGCGCGTCGCCGGACACGGTCGTGTACGCGTGCCCGATATGGGGCACGTCGTTCGGGTAGTAGATCGGGGTCGTGACGTAGAACGGTTCGGCCACGGTGACGCCTCACTCAACCGGTCGGGTTGCCCATTCTGGCCCGCCCGGCACGCGGCCCCGGAACGATTCGCGCGCGTGCTCGGTCGGTGCCGGCCGGCGACGCTACGATCCGAAGGTTCGTGGGGCGCCGCGACCGTGGGCGTCGCAGCAATGTGGGGGGGCATTTTGGGGATGGACTCCATCGGCATGACTCGACGGATCGATGCGCTCGGGCGCATCGTCGTTCCGGCCGAGTTGCGTCGGATTCTCGAGATCCGGGTCGGTGATCTGCTCGACATCCGTGTCGAGGACGGCCGCGTCGTCTTGGCCAAGGTCGAGCAGGCCTGCATCTTCTGCCGGTCGGTCGACGGGCTCCGCCCGTACCACGAGAAACTCGTGTGCGGCGAGTGCGTCGAACGGCTGAGCGGTCGCTACGGCGCGTCGAACGGCGGTGTCTCGAGCGGCGGTGTCTCGAGCGGCGGTGTCTCGAGCGGCGGTGTCTCGAGCGGCGGTGTCTCGGACGGCGGTGTCTCGGACGGCGGTGTCTCGAAGGGCGGTGTCTCGAAGGGCGCGGCCGAGGGCGTCGCCACCGCGAGCTCGTAGACCCGGCGCTTCGCGACACCGAGCTCCGCGGCGACGGAGGCCGCGGCATCGCGCTTGCTGGCCCCGGCCGTGAGCGCGCGCTCGAGCGCGGTGCGGATGTCGGCGTCGGTGATCGCGGTCCCCGCGCCGTCACGCGCGGCGGGCCCGATCACGATCACGTACTCGCCGCGCGGCGCCTTGGCCGTGAGGGCCTCGGCCAGCTCGGCGAGGGTGCCCCTCCGAACCTCTTCGTGCAGCTTCGTCAGCTCGCGTGCGACGACGGCAGCGCGCTCTCCGCCGAGCGCGTCGCGCAGCTCGGCAACGGTCGCGGCCACCCGGAGCGGCGCCTCGAAGACGACCGTGGTGACGAGCGCGGTTCGCATCGCGGCAATCCGCTCCGACCGCGCGCTGCCCTTTCGGGCCAGGAAGCCTTCGAAGACGAACGGCGTGGTCGGGAGGCCCGAGACGACGAGCGCGGCGAGCACGGCGCTCGGCCCCGGCACGACCTCGACCGTGAGCCCCTCCTCCACACAGGCGCGCACGAGCCGCTCGCCGGGATCGGACACACCGGGCGTGCCCGCGTCGCTCACGTAGACCACGCGCGCTCCGTCGCGCACCTGGCCGACGATGCGTTCGGCCTCCACGTGCTCGTTGTGCGCGTGCACGGCGCGGAGCCTGCCCGCGGCGGGGATGCCCGCGTGAGTGAGGAGCGTTCGCGTCCGCCGGGTGTCTTCCGCCGCGATCACGTCGGCGTCGCGCAGCTCGGCGACGGCGCGGGGCGACAGGTCGCCGAGGTTGCCGATCGGGGTCGCAACGAGCACGAGCGACCCGCGGCTGCGTCCGTCGCCCGGTTCGGATCCCGTCAACCGCGGACCTCGACGGTGTCGCCGACGACGAGCTTCCACCGGTCGAACGCGCCCGCGCGCGCCTCGATCACGAACGACGAGCGCGGCACCGGTCGGGAGATGCGCCACGGCGCGAGCGCGGCGGTGTGCAGGACGAAGCCGTCGCGATCACAGAAGGCGACGTCGATCGGGAACCGCATGCGCAGCGTGTGGACCTGACGGCACGGGCGTAGCACGAGGACCCCTTCGATCCCGTCGCGACCCAAGAGCCCGCGGCGTCGTTGCCGCCGCGTCTCCGCCACCTCCGCGGCCGCCAGCACGTCCTCGCCGCGAACGAGCCACGTCATGACCCCCACACCTCAGACGTTGAAGCGGATCTCGACGACATCGCCGTCGCGCACCTCGTATTCCTTGCCCTCGAGCCGAATGCGGTTCGCTTCCTTCGCCTTGGACCACGACCCGATCTCGAGCAGCTCCTCCCAATCGATCACTTCGGCGCGGATGAACCCCCGCTGCAGATCGGAATGGATCACCCCCGCGCACTCCGGCGCCTTCGCACCGGCACGGAAGGTCCACGCGCGCGTCTCGTCGGGACCGGTCGTCAGGAATGTGCGCCGGTTCAACCGCTCGTACGCCCGACGTGCGAGGCGCGGCACGACGCTCTCGCCGATCCCGAACGTCTCGAGCATCTCGAAGCGCTCCTCGGGCTCACACGCGGCGATCTCGGCCTCGACCTCGACGCACGCCGCGATCGCGTCGGGCCCGAACGGCGCGGCGATCGCCTCGGCGTCGGCGATCTGATCCTCCGAGACGTTCACCACGACGAGATGGGTCTTGCTCGTCAGCAGGAAGCACGGCGCGAGCAGCACCTGCTCGTCAGCCGAGATGTCCGACCGGTACAGCGGCGTGCCCTCGCTCAAGATCGCGTGCGCGCGTTCGAGTGCCTCGATCTCGACGAGCAGCGACTTGTCGCCCTTCGACGCGCGGCGCTGCTTGTCGGTGCGGCTCTCGACGGTCGCGAGGTCGGCGATGACGAGCTCGAGCTCGAGCCCGGCGAGGTCTCCGGCAGGGTCGGGAGGCCCGACCGACGGATGGTTGAACGCCCGCAGCACGAAGAGCACCGCGTCGCAGTTGCGCAGCGCTCCGAGGAAGCGGGTGCCGAGCCCCTCCCCCGGTTTCGCCCCCGGCGGAAGGGCGATGTGCACGAGCTCGAAGCCGGTGTGCACGATCTTCTTCGAGTGCGACATCGCGGAGAGCCGGTCGACCCGTTCATCGGGAACACTCGCGATGCCCACCGCCGACTCGAAGACACCCGGGTCGGCCAGGCCGGTGAGGGCGCTGAACAGGCGGTTGGATCCGGCATCGGAGAGACCGACGAGTCCGAGGTTCTCCACGCATCTCAGGCTAGTGGGGAGCCGCGAGTTCGCTCGCGGCGGCCGTCCGCCGGTAACGTCTTCTCCTTATGAGCAAGAAGAGCAAACTGCGCCGACTGCGGGCCCGCCGGAACAAGGCCAACCACGGCAAGAAGCCCCGCGCCGGTCGCCGCTAGCTCTCAGGTGGCCCGCGCCACTCTCGATCGTTCCAGCGCGAGGACGATGAGGGCGAGCGCCGAGGTCGACCCGACACTCGTGAGCACCGCGATCGCCTGGGTCGCGTCGAACGGCCCGAGGTGTCGAGCGTGGTACACGAAGTGGGGCACGCCGTAGGCGAGCCAGCCCAGCGCCGACGCGACGATCGTCGACCGCGCCAGGGTGATGAGCGCGCACAGCGTCACGATCGCCAGCGCGAGGTTGAGCGAGCCGACGTCGCGCACGAGGTGCTCGTTGTACGGCCCGTCGACCGCGACCCAGATCTGGCCGAGCCCCGGGAAGTCGTCGTAGAACGAGCGGGGTGTGAACGCGGCCCAGGCGCCGACGACCGTCGCCGAGACCGTGAGGATGCCGAGCAGCACCCGCAACGCGTTGGTGATTCTGCTGTCAGGCACGGGAAGACTCCTTGCGTTCGGTTGCGATCTCGGCCCACCCGTCGGCTGCACTGCGCGTCGCCGGCGTCCATCCGGTCGCGGCCTTCAGCGCCGCGTTGCTGACCCGCTGCGAACGCACCAACGCCTGGACGGCCGGCCCACCGGCGAGGCGGACGATCGGCTGCGGAGTGATGTGCAAGCGTCGCAACCCGAACGCGTTCGCGAAGACATCGGCGTACTCGCGTCGCGTGAGGGGCACGTCGTCGACGACGTTGTAGACGCCCGCGGGGGCCGTCAGCGACGCGACGACCGCGGCGGCGGCGTCGTTCGTGTGGATCGACGATACGTACCCGTCGGCGGGCCCGAGCACGGGTGCGATGCGTTTCCGACCGAGCATGAGGTACTCGTCGGTGCTGCGGCTTTCCGGGCCGTAGAACGACCCGAAGCGCAAGGAGATCCCGGTCCGTCCGCCGCCGGACGCGGTGAACCGCTCGACTTCGTGCTCGAGCGCGATGACCGGTTGCAGACCCACCGTGGCGTCGACCGGGGCGCGCTCGTCGAGCCATTCGGAACCGCCGTCGCAGTAGATGAAGGTGATCGACTCGGCCACGACCCGCGTGACGCCCGCCGCGATCGCGGCGTCGACCAGCACCCGCGTGCCTTCGACGCGCAGGCGGGTGTTCTCGGCCCATGCCGCCGCGCTGCGCATCTTGGTCGCCGGCGGGATGCGCGTGGCGATGTGCACCAGCGTGTCGGCGCCCGCCACGGTCTTCGTCACCGCGTCCTGGTCGTAGACATCGGCGACGACCGCGTGCGCGCCCAGCGCCAAGATCGGTTCGGCCCGTGCGGCGTTGCGCGCCAGCGCGCGCACTTCATGTCCTGCGTCGAGAAGGCGGGCGACGGTCTCCCGCCCGAGCACTCCCGTCGCTCCGACCACGAACACGGTTGTCATCGCATCTCCTTCTGCAGCCACTCGATGCCCTTCGTCAACGCCTCGGGCGATGCGTCGGCGGCGACCCCGACCAGCAGGTCGGCGATCGTCGTTTTGCGCAGCTCGTCGCGCCACACCACATCGGCGCGCACCATCGCCCGGTGGATCCCGCACGGCATCGGGTACTCCGACGGGGCACCCGCCGACGGGCCGCGCCGGCGGATCTCCGTGCACCGGAACGCGGGCTGGCTCCCGTCGATCGCCTCGACGACGTCGAGCACGGTGAGCTCCGCGGCCGGGCGGGCGAGGCGGTAGCCCCCGCGCGGGCCGGGAACGGCCACGAACACCCCGGCGCGGGTGAGCGCCTGGAGGTGCTTGGCGAGGTAGGCCGCGGGCACGCCGTGGTACTCGGCGAGCTGGGCGGCGCTCAGGGCAAGGCCCTCGGGGAGGACGCCGAGGAGGGTGGCGCAGTGCACTCCCCACTCGACGCCGTCCGACATCCGCATATCTCGGATACTACGGATCCGAGATAGCGCCAGTCAACCCGCTTGCCCCGGTGGGGCCGCGTCCTCCACCATTCGCCGATCATGAGTAGCCAGGCGCAGACCGGAGGCGGCGCATGCCCGAGGAACGTCGCATGAGGGCGCGAACGCCGAAGGTCGGAGCCGCATGAGTATCGACGAGGTGCAGATCCTTCCGGACCCCAGCCAGCACGAGTTGCTGGTCGCGACCCTCGAGCGGGTCAACCGGGTCAGCAACGCGGCCCGGGTCGCCGCGCTGGCGCGGCCGAGCGGGGGTGGGCCCGAGCTGCGCGACATCGTGAGCGACGAGATCGGGAAGGCGAAGCTGACGGGCGGTTTCCACGCGCCGATCGTCGACCGGGTGCAGACCGCGCTCGACAAGCGGTTGAAGAAGTTCTCGACGTATCAGTCGGTGACGCTTCCCGCCTCGGCGTTCAAGTGGTCGTCCGACGGTCGCGTTGCGCTCCCGACCGCGAAGGGGCGGCGCACGATCCGCGTGCGGATCGACATGACGCGCGGAGGTCTGCGACCTCCGCTCGAAGGCCGCCCGACGATGCTCGTCTACCGCAACGGCGAGTTCGCGCTCTGGGCCGCCGACGTCGACCGTTCCGAAGACTGACGCGCGGCGCGCCGCCGCCCGGGCAGCGGGTGCCGCACGCTCATCGTCCCTGGTCTGCCGAAAATTGCGCATGCGAAAGAAACAGCAGACCAAGACCTTCGGTCGGCTCAACCGGTACGGACGAGCAGGCTCTGCAGTGAACGGCCGATCGGTCCGTCGACGTCGTGGATGACGGCCTCGGCCATCCCCGTGCCTTGCGCGTCGGCCCACGCACGCGCGTCGAGCCCGACCCACTCGCCGCGCAACGGTCGGTGCAACGCGATGGTGAGGTCGGCGTTGATCGCGCCGCCCACGGTCATGGAGACCGGATTGCCGACGCCGCTCGCGAAGTCGGCGGCGGCGGCGACCCGCTGTGCTGGTGTCGGGTCTTCGCCGTCGACGAGCGGCACCGTCAACCGGAGCCACGCGCCGCCAGGCCCGGCCGCACCGAACGTGCCGCTGACCATGCGGATCTCGTTGGCGTTCCAGTAACCGATACCGCGCACCATCTGCGGATCGAGATCGAGCCGCGTGCCCGCCGCGGGTACCGGGAACGCTTCGGTCGGCGGCGCCGCGGCCGGCGATCCTTCGACCGTCCGCAGCCGCAATCCCACAGCCCGCGCCACCTCGAGGTCGCCGGCAGTCAGCACCGCCTCGATCCAGTGCACCATCTTTCCGGGCCGTAACGACCGGGCCGAGATGGTGAGGGGCACGAGCGGTACCGGCCTCAGCAGCTCCACCGTGAGCCGCGCCACGAAGCTCGCCGAGCCGGGATCACACTGCTCGACGGCGCGCGCGAGCAGCGCGGCCGGAGGACCACCGTGCATCGCGCGCGGATCCCACGGGCCACGCGTCAGCTCGTTCGGCACCGCGACGTCGCCGTCGAGCTCGAACAGCGCGCCGTTGCCGGGATGCGAGTTGGACATCGGCGGATCGTAGGCGGACGGGCCGAACCCACTCACGTTGACGAACTGCCGGCGCGCCCGTAGCGTCCGCCGCGATGTCACGATCCGACCTGCTCGCGGGCAAGGTTGCGCTCATCACCGGGGCCGCATCGGGACAGGGTCGCGCGCATCAGTGCTGTTCGCCGAGCACGGCGCGCGCATCGCGGTGATCGACATCAACGACGAAGGCGCCGACGAGACGGTGGCGCTCGTGCAGGCAACGGGCAGCGATGCGTTCGCGTTCCATGCCGACGTGTCGCGCCGCGACGATGCCGACGCGATGGTGACGGCGACCGTCGACACCTTCAAGCGTCTCGACGTGCTCTACAACAACGCCGCGGTGCAGATGTCGGGCCGCCTGGTCGACTGCACGGAGGAGCAGTGGGACCTCACGATCCGCACCAACCTCACGGCCATCTTCCTCGCGTGCCGGGCCGGCATGCCGCACCTGGTGGCGAGTGGCTCGGGCTCGATCATCAACACCGCGTCGGTGCTCGGCCTCATCGGCAGCGAGGGATACGCGGCCTACGGCGCGGCGAAGGCCGGCCTGGTCGCGTTGACGCGCCAGATCGCAACCGAGTTCGGTCCGAAGGTGCGCGCCAACGTGATCGCGCCGGGCTCGATCGACACCCCCCGCTTCCGCAAGGTCGCGGAGTCGATGCCCGACCCCGACGCGTTCCTCAGGGGGTTGCACTCGAACGTTCCGCTGGGCCGGCTCGGAACCGCCGACGACATCGCCCGCATCGCGTTGTTCCTCGCGAGCGACGAATCGGGTTACACGTCCGGCGCGGTCATCCCCTGCGACGGCGGACTGGCGGCGTACCGGTGAGCACGAGCAAGCGCGAGCGCGAGCGCGTCGCGATCGTCACCGGCGGCGGGTCGGGGCTCGGCGCCGCGATCTCGATGCGTCTCGCGCGCGACGGCCATCGCGTCGTTGTCGCCGACATCAACGAGGCCACGTCGCAGGAAATCGTCGAGGCGATCGTCGCCGAGCCGACGAACGGCACCCGCCTGATCGCCGATCCGATGGCAGTCGACGTGCGGAGCGAAGGCGAGGTCGCGGCGCTGGTCGATGCCGTCGTCGAGCGCCATGGCCGCCTCGACGTACTCGTGTGCAGCGCGGCGATCGAGACCCGCTCGTCGGTCGTCGACTGCTCCGACGACGACTGGCACCGCGTGCTCGACGTGAACTTGAAGGGCCCGTTCCTCTGCATGAAGCACGCGATCCCCGCGATGATCCGCGGCGGCCGCGGTTCGGTCGTCCTGATGGGCTCGGTGCTCGGCAGCATCGGCGCTCCCGGGTACGCCGCGTACTGCGCGTCGAAGGGCGCGCTCGTCAACCTCGCGAAGCAGGCCGCAATCGAGCACGCGCCCGACGGCGTGCGCGTCAACGTGGTTTCACCGTCGGCGACCGACACCGGATTGTTCATGCAGGTCGCCGCGCAGACACCGGACCCGGACGCCATCATCGAGATGGTCGCGAGCCGCAACCCGATGGGGCGGCTCGGTACCGCGGCCGAAGTCTGCGACGCGGTCGCATTCCTCGCGTCGGACCAGTCGACGTACATCAGCGGCACGGTGCTCGCGCTCGACGGCGCGATGGCCGCCCGCCGCAGCTGAGGTGCCCGCGTCACACCCGACCCGGGTGCTCGACGCCGACGCGCACGTCATCGAGCCCGGCGGCATCTTCGGACCGGCGCAATCGCCCGACCGCAACCCGATGGATCTCCCACCGACCACGCCGTTCGTCGCGTGCGGTGGCGCCGACCTGACCGACCAGTGGGAACACGGCTTCGACGCTCCCTCGTACCTGCGCGCGATGGACACCCAGGGCATCGATGCCGTCGTGCTGTACCCGTCGGTGGGCCTCTTCGTGCCCTACCAACCCGAGCTCAGTGCGGCGGAGTCGGCGAATTCGTGCCGCCGCTACGACGACTGGGTGGCGCAGTACTGCGCCCACGACGCGGCGCGGCTGGCGGCCGTCGGCATCGCGCCGCTCGCGGACCCGGTGCTCGCGGCGGCGGAGACGCGCCGGTGTGCCGAGCTCGGGCTCGTCGCGATGATGGCGCGCCCCAACCACCTCTACGGTCGCGACCTCGGCGACCGCGCGTA
This sequence comes from Acidimicrobiia bacterium, assembly GCA_038240075.1. Lineage (GTDB taxonomy): Bacteria > Actinomycetota > Acidimicrobiia > IMCC26256 > PALSA-610 > DATBAK01. The sequence goes on along the minus strand of JBBSEC010000012.1, from coordinate 15,800 downwards.
CGACCCCTTCTACGACGCGCTCGAAGAGACCGGGCTCGTGCTCGCGGTGCACGAGGGACTCGGGCTGCGCGGCCCGACGATCGGTCGCGACCGCTTCGACGGCTTCGCGCTCCGGCACGTGTGCTCGCATCCGCTCGAGCAGATGACGGCCATGGCGAGCCTCATGCTCGACGGCGCGCTCGAACGCCACCCGCGCCTGCGCGTCGCGTTCCTCGAGTCCGGCACCGGCTGGGTGCCGTACTGGCTCGCGCGGCTCGACGACCACCGCGACTGGATGGCCGGTAGTGAGACGGCCGGTCTCTCGCTCGCGCCATCGGAGTACTTCGCGCGCCAGTGCGTGGTGTCGACCGATCCGGAGGATCGACTCGCCACGCACAGCGTCGCGTCACTCGGTGCCGATCGCGTCGTATGGGCGAGCGACTTCCCGCACCCCGACGCGGAGTTCCCCGGAGCCGTCGCCGAGTTCTGCGAGCACGCGCGCGATCTCGACGCCGACGAGCTCGAGGCGGTGTTCTGGACGACGCCGTTGCGCTTCTACCGGCTGGAGAACCGCTTCAAGTAGCCCAGCATCGCGGCCGTCGTCTCCTCGGGCCGTTCCTGCTGCGTCCAGTGCCCGCAGTCGGCGATCAGCACGCGTTCGAGATCGGGAACCCGCTCCTCCATGCCCTCCGACATCGCCGGAGTGAGCACGAGGTCGTTCTCGGCGCAGATCATGAGGCACGGAACCTCGATCAACCGGTCGGCAACACCCGCGGTGAGGTGCCAGTTGCGGTCCATGTTCCGGTAGTAGTCGATCGGTGGTGTCAACGCGCCGACGGGACGAAAGGCGGTCTTGTACACCTCGAGCACGTCGGGCGGGAACGCGTCGCGGTTCCGCGTCATCTCGTTGAGGAAGATCATGTCGATGAAGTCGTCGGCGCCGCGCCCCCACGAGAACACCCACTCCGCGAGACCGGGCGTCTGGAACTGAATGATGTAAATGGGCGTGTCGACGAAGATCTGACGCATCAGCTCGACCGGCGGCATGTAGGGACGCGGGAGATCGGGTGTGTTGACACCGATGACGCCCGCGGTGAGCTCGGGATACATGCGCGCGAACTGCCAGACGAGGAGTCCGCCCCAGTCGTGACCGGCGAGCACCGCGCGCTCGTGGCCGAGCGCAGTGACGAGGCCGGCGAGGAGGCCGTTGACGAACTCGATGTCGTAGGCGACATCGGGTTTGTCGGAACGGCCGTAGCCGGGCAGATCGGGGGCGACGACGTGGAACCCCGCGGCCGCGATCGCGTCGATCTGGTTGCGCCATGAGTACGCGAGCTCCGGGAACCCGTGGCACAAGAGCACCAGCGGTGCATCGCCCGCGCCACGCTCGCCCGCTTCGAGGCAATACAACCGGTGTCCGTCGACACTCACATAGCGTTCCCGCACTCGGGCAATACGCTACCGCCGGTGCTCTTTCCGACCGTGACCTTCGCGATCTTCTTCTCGATCGTGCTGCCGGTGAGCTGGCTCCTGATGCCGCGGGGCACGCGCTGGCGCGTCTTCATGATCGCGGCGAGCTACTTCTTCTACGGCTATTGGAACCCGCGGTTCGTCGTCCTGATCATCGTCTCGACCATCTGGAACCAGGTCTGGGGCACGGTCATCCACCGCGTGAAGAGCGCTCGCGGCCGGCGTTACGCCCTCGTCGCCGCGATCGCCGGCGACCTCGGGCTGCTCGGCTACTTCAAGTACGCGCAGTTCTTCGAGGTCTCGGCGCGCAACGCGCTCACGAACGTCGGCATCCACGTGAATCCCGAGATCCTCCGCGTGACCCTGCCGATCGGCATCTCGTTCTTCACGTTCCAGGCGATGAGCTACGTCATCGACATCTACCGGCGCCAGATCGAGCCGGTGAACCTCCTCGACTTCGCGGTCTACATCTCGTTCTTCCCGCATCTCATCGCCGGGCCCATCGTCCGCGCGAGCGAGTTCCTGCCGCAGCTCGACGAGAAGAAGGACCCCCGACGCGTCGACACCGGCCGCGCGTTCTTCCTCATCATCTCGGGACTGTTCAAGAAGGTCGTGCTCGCCAACTTCCTCGCGACGACACTCGTCGACCGCGTCTTCAGCCTGCCGGAGCTGCACAACGGCAAGGAGATCCTGTTCGCGATCTACGGCTACGCGGTGCAGATCTACTGCGACTTCAGCGGCTACACCGACATCGCGATCGGCCTCGCCCTGCTGCTCGGCTTCCGGTTCCCTCAGAACTTCAACGCGCCCTACACGGCCGAATCACTACAGGACTTCTGGCGGCGCTGGCACATGACCCTGTCGCGGTGGCTGCGCGACTACCTCTACATCCCCCTCGGCGGGAACCGGGGCAGCGAGAACGCGACGTATCGCAACCTGATGATCACGATGCTGCTCGGCGGTCTGTGGCACGGCGCCGCGTGGACGTTCGTCGCCTGGGGCGCGATCCACGGCGGCGCGCTCACGTTCGAGCAGTACCGGCACCACCGTCGTGAGGCGAGCGGCCTCGCACCTCCACCCGACACCGTCGGCCGCCGGATCCTGCACCGGGTCGTCACGTTCCACATCGTCTGCCTCGCGTGGGTCTTCTTCAGAGCCGACACGTTCCACACTGCGTGGGTGATCCTCACGCGGCTCTTCGTGGGCTGGGGCTCGTCGACGCCGCTCATCACCGGCGGGGTCATCCTCGCGATCGCGTTCGGCATCGCGATGCAGTACGTGCCGAGCAACGCGATCGATCGCGCGCAGATCGCCTTCTCACGGCTCTCACCCGTGCAGATGGGCATCGCGATGGCGTTGGCCCTTCTCGTCATCGACGCCCTCGGTCCTCAGGGTGTCGCGCCCTTCATCTACTTCGCGTTCTGAGGCGGCTGTGAGCATCAACGATCCGACGATCAACGACGACATCACCCGCTCCCGACCACCGCGCGCCCGGCGCGCCGGGCGCACCCTGATGCCCGCCGGCCACGCGATCCTCGCGATGTTCGTCGCGTTCGCGCTGGGCGCCCTGTTCAACGCCGACTCGATGCTGCAGACCGCGCAAACGCAGAAGCTCGGAAGCGAGCGTCATTCACTCGGCGTCGCGCTCATGCGCCCCATCCACGCGGTCTCCGCGTTCCTGCGCATCGACCGCCCCCGCCGCGCGCTCGACGACGCCACCGGTCACCGGCCGCCGCCCACGCCGAAGACGTCCCGAACGTCGGACCCATTCTCGACACCCACGACCGGCGGGTCCCACGTGACGACGACCACCACCAAGTCGGCGTCGCGCTTTCAACCGCTGACCGTGTCGAAGGAGCATCCCGCGCGGATCTTCGTCGCCGGCGACTCGTTGTCGTTCGAGTTCGGAACCTCGCTCTATCGCATCGCGGCGGGTGAGCACATCTACCGCCCGGCCGGCGACAACACCGTCGACTTCAAGGTCTCGTCGGGCCTCGCCCGCCCCGACTACTTCAACTGGCCCGCCGAGCTCGCGCACCAGGTCGCGGCGTTGAACCCGCAGATCGTCGTGCTGATGCTCGGCAGCAATGACAACCAGCCGTTGCTCGCGCCCGACGGCCGTACCTATTCGTTCGCGACGGCCGGATGGGTGAAGGAGTACCACCGCCGGGTCGGCGCGGTGATGGACCAGTTGATCGCGCGCGACCGCTGGGTCGTCTACGTGGGGGTCCCGATCCTTGCGAGCCGCAACGACCAGTGGCCGATCATCAACACGGTGATCGAGGAGGAGGCGGCCAAGCGGTCGCGGGCGGTCTACGTCGACAGCTTCACGCTCTTCCAGGACCCGAACGGCAACTTCACCCAGTATCTGCCCAATGCGGCGGGCCAGCTCGTCCAGGTCCGGACCCCCGACGGGATCCACTTCGAGCGGGCCGGTGGCGACCTGCTCGCGGCTGCGACCCTCGACGTGATGTCGCGCACGATCGTCCACGTCTCGCGCAAGTAGCGTTGCGGCCCGATGGCTGCAGCAAAGGCGCAGACCGTAGGCACCCATGCCGGAGGTCGAAGCCGCATGAGTACAGATCGCTTTGCGCTCCACATGAGCGACGCCGACGCGCTCATGTGGAACATCGAGAAGGACCCGATCCTGCGGTCGACGATCGTGGCGGTCGGCATCCTCGATCGCGAGCCCGACTTCGACCGCGTCCGCCGGCGCCTCGCCCGGGCGAGCATCACGATTCCCCGGCTCCGCCAGCGCGTGCAGTCGCCCCCGTTCCGCATCGGCCCGCCGCGTTGGGCCAACGAAGCCAACTTCGATCTCGACTTCCACCTGCGCCGCGTGCGGCTCGCCGCGCCGGGCGACCACCGGTGCCTCCTCGAGCTGGTCGCGCCGATCGCGCAGTCGAGCTTCGATCGCGCGCGCCCGCTGTGGGAGTTCACGATCGTCGAAGGACTGACCGGTGGACGTGCCGCGGTCGTGATGAAGGTGCACCACTCGGTGACCGACGGCGTCGGCGGCATCGACCTGCTCAGCCAGCTCGTCGATATCGAGCGTGACGCCGACGAGCCCGAGGCGCTCGCGGAGCCGGCCGAGCCGGTGACGCTCGATGCGTTCGCGCTCATGCGCGATTCGATCGACCACACCACCCGGCGGTGGCGCGGAATCTCGCAACGCATGCCGGCCATGATCGGTGAGGCGGTCGTGACGACCGCGCGTGCACCCTTGCGCGCCGCCGCCAACGCGATCGACACCGCGCGTTCGATCGGACGCATGCTCGCACCGGCGACCGCGCCGATGTCGCCGCTGCTTCTGGCGCGCGGGCTCGGGCGCCGGCTCGACACGTTCGAGGTGCCACTCGACGACCTGAAGCGCGCCGCGAAGATGGTGAACGGCAGCGTCAACGACGCGTTCGTCGCGGCCGTCGTCGGAGGGCTCTCGCGCTACCACGCGCGCCACGGCGCCATCCTGAGCGAGCTGCGGATGACGCTGCCGATCAACCTCCGCACGTCGGATCACGATTCGGGTGGGAACCAGTTCGCACCGGTGCGGTTCCCGGTGCCCGCGGCGATCGACGACCCGGCAGCGCGGATGACGGCAATCGGCACGCTCGTGCGGAGCTGGCGGGCCGAGCCCGCACTGCGGCTGACCTCGACGCTGGCCGGCGTGTTGAACCGGCTCCCCACCACGACATCGACCGCGTTGTTCGGCGGGATGCTGAAGTGCGTCGACTTCGTCACGTCGAATGTTCCCGGCGCCCCGATCCCCGTGTTCGTGGGTGGCGCCGAGGTCGAAGCCTTCTTCGCGTTCGCGCCGCCGTCGGGCTCGGCCGTCAACGTGACCCTCGTGTCGCACTGCAACTCGTGCTGCATCGGCATCGTCACCGACACCGCGGCTGTCCCCGACCCCGACGTGCTCATCGAGTCGCTCCGCGAAGGCTTCGCGGAGATCGTCGCCGTCGGGTGAAGGGGCGCGACACCCCGGTCGGACGGCGGGTGTTCCTCGGACTCCTCGGATTCGGCGCGGCCGGGGTGCTCGTCGGGTCGCGGATCGACGACTGGCAGGAGCGCGTCATCGGTCCGATCGAGGCGCGCGACGGCACCGGCTTCCTCTCGCTGTTCCCGATCGGCCGCTTCCGGATCTACTCCGTGGCGGAGAGCGTGCCGTCGCGTTCGCGTGAGGCGTACAAGCTCAAGATCGGCGGGCTGGTCGACCGCCCGCACACCGTCTCGTTCGCCACGCTCACGGCGCGACCGCCGGTGCAGCTCACCCGCGACTTCCAGTGCGTCACCGGTTGGCGGGTGCACAACGTGAAGTGGGTCGGTGTGCGCCTGCGCGATCTCCTCGACGACGCCGGGGTGCAACCCTCCGCCAAGGCGGTGCGGTTCACGTCGTTCGACGGCGTCTACACCGAGAGCCTCACCCTCGAGCAGGCGCGCCGCGACGACGTGCTCGTCGCGTACAAGCTCGACGGTCAGAACCTGTCGCGTATCCACGGCGGCCCGGTGCGCCTCGCGGTCACTCCGATGTACGGCTACAAGTCGTTGAAGTGGCTCGACACCATCGAGCTGACCGACGCGGTCGAGCCCGGCTACTGGGAGCACCGGGGCTACGACGTCAACGGGTGGGTCGGTCGCTCCAACGGCCGCTCCGACGACCCGACGGCGTGACGACATGACCGATGCCGTCGTGCGTGACCGACCCGAGTCGCTCGTCCGGTTCGACCGCATCGAGCGGCTCGTGCACTGGACGACCGCGGTGCTGGTGGGGATCCTGATCGCGACCGGCGCGATCCTCTACATGGGCGAGCTCTCCGCGCTCATCGGCCGGCGCGATCTCATCCGCAACATCCACGTGATCGCCGGACTCAGCCTGCCGGTCCCGATCGTCGCCGCGCTGTTCACGCCCGCGGGCCGGGGCCTCCGCCGCGACTTCAAGCGCATCAATCGCTGGAGCGCCGACGACCGGCACTGGTGGCGACGGGCCCGGCGCGCGGAGGCGCGGCTCGGCAAGTTCAATCCCGGTCAGAAGCTCAACGCGTCGTTCCTCGGCGGTGCACTCGTCGTGATGCTGATGAGCGGCTCGATCATGCGGTTCTTCTCGCCGTTCCCCGACTCGTGGCGCACGGGAGCGACCTCGGTGCACGACTGGTTCGCGCTCGGAATCGGCATCTCGCTCATTGGTCACGTCATGATCGCGACGCGCGATCCGATCGCGATGCGCGCGATGCGATCCGGTCCGGTGCCCGAGCCGTGGGCCCGCACACACTGGCCCCGCTGGCACGCCGAGGTCACCGGCGGCGCCGAGGCCGACGCAAACGATCAGGGCGAGCCCGAGCCCGATCACTAACCTCGGGCGGGTGACCGACGCGACGCCGAACCAACCGCCGAACCAACCGCCGAACCAACCGCCGAACCAAACGCTGACCCTTCCCCCCGAGCTCATCCCGTCCGACGGACGGTTCGGATCGGGCCCGTCGAAGGTGCGCCAGGAGGCCGTCGACGCCCTCGCCGCCGCGGCCCCGGCCTACATGGGGACGAGCCATCGCCGCCCCGCCGTCCGCTCGGTCGTGGGGCGGGCCCGTGCCGGCCTCGCCCAACTCTTCTCGCTCCCCGACGGCTACGAGGTGCTCCTCGGGAACGGCGGATCGACCCTCTTCTGGGACGCCGCCGCGTTCGGTCTGATCGACCACCGCGCGCAGCACCTCGTCTGCGGAGAGTTCTCGGCCAAGTTCGCGAGCGTCACGCGCGCGGCGCCGCACCTCGACGACCCCGAAGTGATCGAGGCCGCACCCGGAACCGCGCCGATCGCGAAGGCCAACCCCGACGTCGATGCCTACGCGTTCCCGCACAACGAGACGTCGACCGGCGTGATGCTTCCCGTCGCGCGACCCGACGCAACGGCAACCGACAATGCCCTTGTCCTCGTCGACGCCACGTCGGGCGCCGGAGGGCTGCGCGTCGACCCGCGCGAGTTCGACGTCTACTACTTCGCGCCCCAGAAGTGCTTCGCCGGTGATGCCGGTATCTGGCTCGCGCTCTGCTCCCCTGCGGCGATCGCGCGCATCGAGCGGATCACGGCGTCCGACCGTTGGGTCCCGCCCAGCCTCGATCTCGGCATCGCGGTCGAGCAGTCGCGCCTCGATCAGACGTACAACACACCCGCGCTCGCGACGCTCTTCCTCCTGGCCGACCAGGTCGAATGGATGCTCGCCAACGGCGGGCTCGAATGGGCGGCCGGACGCTGCGACGAATCGGCGGCGACGATCTACTCGTGGGCCGACGCCGGGGCGCACACGACTCCGTTCGTCACCGATCCCGCGCTGCGGAGCCGCGTCACCGCGACCATCGACTTCGACGCGACGGTCGACGCGGCCGTGCTCGCGAAGACGTTGCGGGCCAACGGCATCCTCGATGTCGAGCCGTACCGCAAGCTCGGGCGCAACCAGCTGCGGATCGGGCTCTTCCCGGCGATCGAGCCGGCCGACGTGGCCGTGCTCACGCAGGCCATCGACCACATCGTTTCGCGGTTGGCTGGTTGACGGCGGTCGCCGGTTGACGAGCACGGTGCCGGGGGCCACGCTTCGCAGGTGACGGCAACGGCTCCAACCGCGATCGTGCCCGACGGTCTCGTCGCAATCGTGAAGCGCGACTGCCCGACCTGCACGCTCGTGGCGCCGGTGCTGCGCGATCTGGCGACGCGCGGCGCGCTGCACGTCTACTCGCAGGACGACCCGACCTTCCCCGACGGAGTCGCCACGGCCGACGACACGTCGCTCGAGGTCTCGTTCGCGCTCGAGATCGACACCGTCCCTACCCTGCTCAGCATCGAGGGTGGCACGATCACGAACCGCACCGAAGGGTGGTCGCGCACGCGTTGGGAGGAGCTCACCGGTCTCGCCGATCTCGGTGTCGACCTGCCCGACTTCCGCCCCGGTTGCGGTTCGCGCACGCACGATCCCGACATCGCCGACGCCCGCGCGGTCGCCGCGATGACACCGCTCATCACGTCGCGGCGGCTCGAGCTCGGAGGCGCCGAAGACGAGCAGGAAGCGATGTTCGCCCGCGGGTGGACCGACGGACTTCCGGTCGTCGCACCCACCGTCGAGCGCGTCGCGCGGATGCTCACCGGCACGACCCGCGCGCCCGACGACCTCGTCGCGGTGGTCCCGCCCGATCTCGTCGAGTGCACGGTCGAGAAGATCGCCGTCAACGCGGTGATGGCCGGATGCCGGCCCGAGTACCTCCCCGTCGTGCTTGCCGCGGTCGAGGCCGCGTGCACCGACGAGTTCAACGCGCACGGGCTGCTGGCAACGACCTGGTTCTCGGGCCCGCTCGTGATCGTGAACGGTCCGATCGCGCGCGCGATCGGGATGAACTCGGGCGGCAACGCGCTCGGTCAGGGCAACCGGGCCAACGCGACGATCGGGCGTGCGCTGCAACTCGTGATCCGCAACGTCGGTGGCGGCCGGCCCGGCGAGGTCGACCGCGCGACGCTCGGCAACCCCGGCAAGTACACGTTCTGCTTCGCGGAAGACGAGGCCGGGTCGCCCTGGGAACCCTTGTCGGTGGAGCGCGGCCTCGCGCCGGAGACGTCGGCCGTCACCCTGTTCGCGGCCGAGGGCGTACGCGGCGTCGTCGATCAGCTCTCCCGCGATCCCGACTCGCTGGCGCGCACGTTCGCCGCGTGCCTCCGCACCGTCGCCCACCCGAAGCTGGCCATGGTCTGGGACGCGATCCTCGTCGTCTCACCGGAGCACGGGCGCGTGTTCCGGGAAGCGGGGTGGTCGAAGGCGGCGCTGCGGGAGGCACTGGCGAGCCACCTGCAACTCGCCGGCGACGATCTCGTCGTCGGCGCGGGCGGCATGGCCGAAGGGCTCCCGGCCGGTTTCGCAGGCCACACCATCCCCAAGTTCCGCGACGGCGGCCTCCTCATCGTCCACGCCGGCGGCACGGCCGGGCTGTTCTCGGCCATCATCGGTGGGTGGGCCAGCGGCGCGGTCGGGAGTGAGCCGGTGACGAAGGCGATCGGAACATGACCTCGAATCCCACGCCGAAGCCCCGGGTGCTGCTCGACCCGACCTCGGAGCGCGCGGCGACGACGCGCGAGCGCGCGACCCGCCGGCCGTCGTTCGACGGCGCGACGGTCGGGCTCCTCGACATCAGCAAGCCGCGCGGCAAGGTCTTCCTCGACCGGATCGAGGAGCTGCTCGTCGCGCGCGGGGTGCGCGTCGAACGGTTCGCCAAGCCCACGTTCACCAAGCCCGCTCCCGCAGATCTCCGTCACGAGATTGCGACGAAGTGCGACATGGTGATCGAGGCCCTCGCCGACTGAGGCTCGTGTACGTCGTGCAGTGTGCACGACACCGTGAATCTCGAAGCGGCCGGGGTGCCCATGGCCTTCGTCGCGTCGACCGAGTTCATCGAAGCCGCCGAGGCGCAGTCGCGCGCGCTCGGGGCCGACCCGGCGCGGATCTTCGTCGCGCATCCGATTCAAGATCGCACCGACGCCGAGCTGGAAGCGCTCGCCGAACTTGCGTTCCCGGAGATCCTCGCGGCACTGACGCCGTCACGCGCGAGCTAGACGGCCGCGGTGACGGTCGCCTCACCCGTGGCGTGCACGGCGCCGGGGAACGGCCAGAGCGGCCCGACGATCAGGGTGTCGTGCGCGGCCGCGTCGGCAATCAACCGGTGAAGCGCGTCCGTTTCAGCAGGAAGATTCCCGCCGACGACGTTCATGGGGCTCAACGCGAGGTGGCCGAGGAACGTCGCGTTCTCGCCACTCGACTCGATGCGCACGAACGCGTGACCGACGCTGTGCGCGTGCGTGAGCTCCAGGCGCACCGCGCTCGTGAGCTGATGACCATCTTCGACCGCGTCGACGAACCCTTGCTCGATCAGGACGTCGAGCGCGGGGTGGCCTCCCGTGTTCACCGCGAGCTCGGAACCACCGGCGAGCCATTCGAGCTCGGCGCGCATCATCACAACCCGCGCGTTCGGGAACGTGGGAGCCCACCCGCCGTCGGGCGTCACGATGGCCGCCATGCCGATTCCGTCGAGGTGGCTGAGCACCACGATCTCGACCCGCTCGGGAGGGAAGCCGGCGGCGCGCAGGGCGGCGAGCACGGCCTTCTGATGACCGATCGCCTCCGGTCCCGAACGCAGGAACGGGTCGGCTGCGAGACACGGGTCGACGACGATGGGGTGACCGTCGGATTCGATGACCCAGACCGCCTGACCAACGAGCACCCGGCGATCGGGAGTCGACCAGTAGGGCTCGGCCCAGTCGATCGCGGCGACCTGCTCACCGGTGAGATGGACGACGTCGGAGTCGAGGGCAATGTCGAAGTACGGCACCCGCGTCAACCCGACTTCGCCGACCCGGTAGCGGGCGATCTCGACCACGCCGATAGTGTGCCAGTCCGCGCGCGCCATCGGTCTGCATAAAACTGCGCCCGTGCCCGGCACCGCCCCCGAACCCATGCCCGTCCCGACCATCGCCGACTACGCGCTCCTCGGGAACTGCCAAGGCAGCGCCCTCGTGAGCCGAAGCGGCTCGATCGACTGGGCGTGCCTCCCCCGTTTCGATTCCCCCGCGTTCTTCGCGCGCATCTTGGGTGAGCCCGGAGGCTTCTGGTCGATTCGTCCGGTCGACGCGAACCGCGAGATCAGGATCGAGCGCGAGTACGTCGAGGACACGATGGTCGTCGTGACGCGGTTCGAGACCGGCAGCGGGCGGGTGAGCCTCACCGACTTCATGCCGCTGCGGCCCGAGGATCGTCAGAACGACATCGGCAAGAACTCGCGACCCGCGATCTGCCGGATCGTCGAGGGTGTCGACGGCAGGGTCGAGCTCGACGTCGCGATGGCGATCCGTCCGGAGTTCGGACTCACCACTCCGATGGTCGTCGCGCGCACGCCGGGCTCGTGGCACACGCGCGGCGGGCCGTTGGCCTTCGTCGTGTCGAGCGACGCGCCGTTGGAGATCGACGGGCCGGTGCTGCAATGCCGGATCTCGGTCGGTGCCGGCGACCGGTTCACGTTCGCGCTCGAAACGGCCGATCCCTGGTCGGATCTGCCTCCGTCTCACTCACCCGTCGAGATCCTCGGCGCGCGCGACGCCACGATCTCGGGGTGGCGGTCGTGGGCCGAGAAGCTGACCGGCTACGAGGGCGACTTCCGCGAGCCGCTGCGACGGAGCGCGCTCGTCCTGCGCGCGCTCACCTACGCGCCCACCGGAGCCATCGTCGCCGCACCGACCACCTCTCTTCCCGAGAACATCGGTGGTGTGCGGAACTGGGACTACCGCTACACGTGGGTGCGCGATGCGAGCTTCACGATGGGCGCGCTGGCCGCCAGTGGCTGCGGTTTCGAGGCGACCAACTTCTTCGAGTTCTTCGCGAACGCGACCGCGGGCAGCCTGGCGAGCGGGCAGGGCCTCCAGATCATGTACGGGATCGGGGGCGAGCGGTTCATCCCCGAGCACGAGCTTGAGAGCCTCAGTGGTCATCGCGACAGCCGCCCGGTGCGCATCGGGAACGGCGCGTGGAACCAGACGCAGCTCGACGTCTACGGCGAGCTCCTCGACGCGGCGGCACAGATGGTCGCGCTCGATGTCGACATCGAGCCCGAGCTCGGCGCGTTCCTCGCCGACGTGGCCGACCGGGCTGCGCTGCGGTGGGTAGACATCGACGAAGGCATCTGGGAAGTTCGTGGTGGAGCCGGGCACTTCCTCTACTCGAAGCTCATGAACTGGGTCGCCCTCGACCGCGCGGTCCGCCTCGCATCGGTGCTCGGCGCCGACGACGAACGCGTCGCCCACTGGGCCGATCACCGCGATCGCGTGCGCGACGCGATCAACGAGCAGGGTTGGAGCGAGCGCGTAGGCGCGTTCACCCAGGCGTTCGGTCGCGACGATCTCGACGCGTCGGTGTTGATGATGCCGCTGGTCGGCTTCTTGCCGGCCACCGATCCGCGCATGCGTGCGACGATCGAGGCGATGGCCGAACGCCTCACCGATCCCCACGGGTTCGTCTTTCGATACCTCAACGAAGACGGGCTGCCCGGAGGGGAAGGCACGTTCGGGATCTGTACCTACTGGCTCGCCCAATGCCTCGCACTGGCCGGCGAGGTCGACCGCGCCCGCGTCTTGTTCAAGCGCATCACCGACTGCGCGAACGATGTCGGGCTCCTCTCCGAAGAGGTCGATCCCGCCACCGGCGAGCTGCTCGGCAACTTCCCTCAGGCCTTCACGCACATCGGGTTGATCAGCGCGGCCCTCGCGATCGACGGAGCATCACATCGCTGATTCCGCGAGGTAGCCCTGTTCGACGGCGTCGGTGATGAGCATCTGTGCGGCCTCCCACAACGCCGGCGAACCGTCGGCGATGTGCGCGTTGACGGCGCTCACGCGATCAGCCGTGATGCTGTGCTCTGTCCACGTCGCGCCACCCGACGCGTGGTTCAGCATGAGCGGCTGGAGCCGATCGAGCGCGTGCGCGAACCGCGCGTTCGCCGTCGCGTTCGTCTCGTACTCCTCCCAGAGCGCCAGGAACGCGTCGGACTGTGCGCCGGGTAGCTGGCCGAAGACGCGGCGCGCGGCGACGGCTTCGTGCTCCGCCTTGGCGGCCCTCCCCGCTTCGTCATAGACGAACGTGTCACCGACGTCGATCTCGACGAGGTCGTGAACGAGCACCATCTGGGTCACGCGGAGAACGTCGACGGGAACCGAGGCGTACTCGGCGAGCACGGTCGCCATCAACGCGAGATGCCACGAGTGCTCAGCCGAGTTCTCACGCCGCGATCCGTCGGCGAGGAAGCTCCGGCGCTCGACGCGCTTGAGCCGATCGGCGTCGAGCACAAAGGCGAGCTGCTCGCGCAATCGTGACGACGCGGCCTCGGTCGGTTCCGCGTGGGAAGCACTGAGGAGTCCGAGGTGGTCGAGTGCGAGGTACGCGAGATCGGTGTCGGTGAGCTGACCGGTCCGGATGTGCCGGCGGAACTCCGCGAACGACACGACCACCGGCTCGCAGAGCTCTTCGGGGTCGAGCACGGGCTCACCGACGCGCACGCAATCGCGGGCGACAGCGACGTATTGCCGACGCGTCGAGCTGGCCATCAACCAGCACGAGCCGACGATCTCCGTCGTGCCCTGGTACCCGGTCTCTTCGAGCAGCTCCCGCGCGGCCGCGGCGACGGGCGTCTCGCCGGCCTCGATGAACCCACCGGGGAGCTCGTCGAGCACGCGACCGGGACCGGGACGGAACTGCCGGACGAGCACCACGTCGCCGCCCGGCGTGAAGGCGAGGACGGCGGCGGCATCGCCATCTTCGACGACGTCCCACGTCGCCTTGGTGCCGTCGGGGCGGTCGTATTCACGCGTGACCACGTTGATGTAGCTGGCCGAACCGGGTCGCTTCGAGGTCACGCGCCATTCATCCATCGCGCGAGTCTGGCCTCCCCCGCCCCGCGTCGCCGGCCGGGATGCGCCGCGGTGGGGTGCGCGGCCAGACTGACGGCCATGCTGCTGCTGCACGAGGTTCACACGGTCGTCGGCCCGAAGGAAGACGAGTTCGAGGCCGCGTTCCGCGACGGATGGATGCCCGCGCTCGCGGAGACCGACGACGCGCGGTTGTGCTGGTTCCTGTTCCTCGCCCACGGCACCGGGCGCGCGTACCAGGTGACGACGATCACCGCCTTGCGCGACGGAGCCGCCTACGAGCGACTCGCGAAACGCGTGCAGACCGGCGACCTGCGCAAGTGGGCGGCCGACGTCGATCACACGCGCCACTCGGTGAGCGGCAAGTTGCTGCTCTTCGCCGAGTGGTCACCGATTCAGGAGCTCGACCTCGCCACCGTGCCCGTCGACGGACGCTCGCACGAGCAGACCCTGTACATGGAAGACAGCGCGTGGCCCTACGAAGGCATGCTCGACGACTACCTCGAGGCGGCGCACTCGCATTACGCCCCGAGCCTCGAACACCGCACCGAACGCTCGCTGATTCAGCTCGACGCGGTGTTCCAGGCCGCGCTCGGGGCGCCCCGTCGACGTGAGGTGATCCTCTGGCAGAAGGTGCTGTGGCCGGAGCGGCTGCCCATGCTCTTCACGAAGGATCTGCCCAAGGAGATCAAGGCTCCGGGCGGCTGGATGAACGACGCGCTGCGCGTCCGCGACGACTGGGAGAGCAGGCTCCTGCGCACCGCGACCTGGTCACCCCTCGACTAACGCGGGGGCACCGCGGGCCGCCGCGGGCACCCAAACGAAGGCCGCAGGGGCGTCAGGAGGTGAGGGCCGGGGCGAGGGCGCGCCAGTCGGCGAGTGGAAAGTCGTAGTCGGCGCGCAGCACCTGGATGCAGACGTGATCGGCGCCGGCCGCGCGCTGCGCATCGACGCGTGTCTTGATCGTGTCGACATCGCCCCACGCGACCAGCGCGTCGACGAGACGATCGCTCCCCGGGCTCGCAAAGTCGTCGTCGCCGAAACCCAATCGGCGCAGGTTGTTGTTGTAGTTGGGCAACGGCAGGTACATCGCGAGGTGGTTGCGTGCGATCGCGCGCGCGGTCGCCGGGTCGGTCTCGAGCACGACGGCCTGTTCCGTCGCGACCAGCGCGTCGGGCCCGACGATCTCGCGCGCGGCCGCAGTGTGCTCGGGCGGCACGAGATACGGGTGCACGCCGGCCGAGCGGTCGCGCGCCAGGGCGAGCATGCGCGGCCCGAGCGCGGCCAGGACGCGCGCCTCTGAGGGCAGTGGTAGCTCCGCGGCGTCGAGCCCGTCGAGGTACTCGACCATCTTCTGGTACGGCTTCGTGTAGCGGCCGGGCTCCTCGCGATCGATGAGCGGCGCGTGGCTCACACCGAGTCCGAACAACGCGCGCGGCTGCCACGACTCCTTCCACGTGCCCCGCCGCTGCGCGACCTCTTCCGGCGTGTGCATCCAGATGTTGAGAATGCCGGTCGCGGCGGTGGTCCGCTCCGTCGCACCGAGCAGCACCTCCATGGCTTCGAGCACGTCGCCGCCGACGTCGGGGATCCACAACGCCGAGTACCCGAGCGCGTCGAGCTCGCCCGCCACCTCTGCGATCGGACCCGCCTCGCCGTAACGCAGCTGTCCCGCCCACACTCCTGTCCCGGACAGTGTCATGGCGCCCTTTCTAGCTCCCTGGTACAGCCCCAATTTAGTATTACCCAAATGGGGACTTACAGGGCGGGGCGGGGGGGGGGGGCGGGGGGGGGGCGCGCGGGCGCGGGCGGGCGGGGCGCGTCTCGTCTTTCCTCCCTTCGCGCAGCTCTGGAGCCCATCAATGCGACACGTCGCGGTTTGGATCGATCACAAAGAGGCCAAGGTTTTTGCTAT